>CBFHYV010000139.1:0-7842 GCA_965660085.1 uncultured Paracoccaceae bacterium | reverse complement strand
CAGAATTTGCGCCATGGGCGGGCTTTCCGGGGATGGCCTGCTGTAAATTGACGCGTGTCAGCCTCGGTTGAGACTCGGAGCCTGTGTGTAAGGTATGCTAGACAGGTAGGCAGTTGCACGAGGCTCACAATGGGCATTGTCACCATACTGGCCGCGGCCGCCGCATCCTGGCTTCTGGGTGCGTTGTGGTACGCGGTTTTGGCCACGCCGTGGATGGCGGCGGCTGGGATCTTGGCTGACAACCAAGGCCGCCCTGAAAATTTTGCGCAGCCACATCCCTATATCGTCAGTCTTGTCGCAGCGGCGCTGGTGGCGGCAATGATGCGCTACATGTTCAATCTGGCCGGTATCGAACAGATCGAGGATGGGCTTATGGCCGGCCTGGGGCTGGGGTTGTTCGTGGCTGTGCCGTGGATCGCCACGAATTATGCCTTTGCCAACAGATCAATCCTGCTGACGCTGATCGACGGCGGCTATGCCGCCTCGGGTTGCGCGATCATGGGGCTGGTGCTGACGCTAGTGTAAGTCTGGGTTGACAGTTGGGCTGATGCGGATTGCGTCGCGCCGGACCGCTGGCGGAGTTGCGGGGGCCGGGGGCCGGCCCCCGCCTCACCCCGGATGCTCCCACGCATCACGAGCCATTGGCGGATCCGACCATTCTGGCCAAAACCGACAGTAGCGCCGATCCACGCTTTGGGCAAAACCCAAGTCTCTAAAATCAATCTCTGATTGTCTGACACAGCCTTGGCCCCACCGCACGGCAGGGCTGCTGCCCCGTCCCGCAATGAAAAAGGGCGAGCTTTCGCCCGCCCTTTCCCTGCCTTGAAGTCCTGACCCGACAGGGCCGGGATCAGTAGCGGTAATGTTCCGGCTTGAACGGGCCTTCCGGCGTCACGCCGATATAGGCGGCCTGATCGGAGGACAGCTGCGTCAGCTTGACGCCGATGCGGTCCAGGTGCAGGCGCGCCACCTTTTCATCCAGGTGCTTGGGCAGGATGTAGACCTTGTTTTCGTATTCGCCGCCGTTCTTCCACAGCTCGATCTGGGCCAGCACCTGGTTGGTGAAGGACGCAGACATCACGAAGGACGGGTGGCCCGTGGCGTTGCCCAGGTTCAGCAGACGGCCTTCGGACAGCAGGATGATGCGGTTGCCCGAGGGCATCTCGATCATGTCCACCTGTTCCTTGATGTTGGTCCACTTGTGGTTCTTCAGCGCGGCGACCTGAATTTCATTGTCGAAATGGCCGATGTTGCCGACGATGGCCATGTCCTTCATCTCGCGCATATGCTCGATGCGGATCACGTCCTTGTTGCCGGTGGTGGTGATGAAGATATCGGCGGTGTCGATCACATCCTCCAGCGTGGTAACCTGGAAGCCATCCATCGCCGCCTGCAGCGCGCAGATCGGGTCGGCCTCGGTCACGATCACGCGCGCGCCGGCGCCCAGCAGCGACGCGGCAGAGCCTTTGCCCACATCGCCATAGCCGCAGACCACGGCGACCTTGCCGGCCATCATGGTGTCCGTGGCGCGGCGGATGCCGTCAACCAGCGATTCCTTGCAGCCATACTTGTTGTCGAACTTCGACTTGGTGACGGAATCGTTCACGTTGATGGCGGGGAAGGGCAGGTGGCCATCGCGCATCAGCTGATACAGGCGGTTGACGCCGGTGGTGGTTTCCTCGGACACGCCCTTGATCTGGGCCTTGATCTTGGTGAACCAGCCCGGGGACGCGGCCATGCGCTTTGCGATCTGCGCCTTGATGACCTCTTCTTCCTCGGATTGCGGCACGGGGATGATTTCCTCGCCCGCCTCTGCGCGCGCGCCCAGCAGCACATACAGCGTGGCGTCGCCGCCATCGTCCAGGATCATGTTCGGGCCGTCTTCGAACATGAAGGACTTGTCCAGGTAATCCCAATGCTCTTCCAGCGTCTGGCCCTTGATCGCGAAGACGGGCACGCCCGCTTGCGCGATGGCCGCGGCGGCGTGGTCCTGGGTGGAGAAGATGTTGCACGATGCCCAGCGCACATCCGCGCCCAGGGCCGTCAGCGTTTCAATCAGCACCGCGGTCTGGATGGTCATGTGCAGGCTGCCCACGATGCGAGCGCCGGCCAGCGGCTTTTCCGCGCCGAATTCTTCGCGCAGGGCCATCAGCCCGGGCATTTCGGTTTCGGCGATATCCAGTTCCTTGCGGCCGAATTCGGCCAGCGTGATGTCCTTGACGACGTAATCGGCCATGTGTGGCGCTCCTCGTGAAAAAATCTCATGCCCCTGTAACAAGCCCATTGCGCTGCGGCAATGCTCTCCAATGGGGTGCGGCGTTTACTTGTGCCCCGGGCTGGGGTAGGGCGCACGCGCAGCAAGAAAACAGGGCATTGGGCACATGGCGCGGGCATGGCAGCGGATGCTATCGGGACGGCGGCTGGACCTGCTGGACCCGACGGCAGTGGATATCGAGGTTGAGGACATCGCGCATGGCCTGGCCTTCGTGGCGCGGTGGAATGGGCAGACGCATGGCGATTACCCCTATTCCGTGGCGGAACATTCCCTGCTGGTAGAGCGGATCTTCGCCCGGATGCAGCCCGCGGCCACCCCCGCGCAGCGGCTGACGGCCCTGCTGCACGATGCGCCTGAATATGTGATCGGGGACATGATCTCGCCCGTGAAGGCGGCTGTCGGGCCGGGGTATGAGGATCTGGACAAGCGGCTGAGCGCGGCGATTCACATCCGGTTCGGCCTGCCCGCGCAGGTGCCGCCGCGGCTGAAGGCCCGCATCAAGAAGGCCGACAAGATCAGCGCCTGGCTGGAGGCCACGCAGATTGCCGGATTTTCGGCGGCGGAGGCCAGCAAGTTCTTCGGCAAGCCCGATCACGCGCTGCTGGAGGGGCTGGAGATCCTGCTGCGCCCGGCGCCCCAGGTGCGCGCGGATTTCACCGCACGCCATGCGGAGCTGTTGGCCCAGTTGGGCTGAACGGGTCAGATGCGGCGCGGGCTGATCCCGCGCCGGCCGGTCATCGCGGGCTGCGTTTCGCCAGGATGCGCTGCAACGTGCGGCGGTGCATGTTCAGCCGGCGCGCGGTTTCCGACACGTTGCGATCACACAGCTCATAGACGCGCTGGATATGTTCCCACCGCACGCGATCGGCGCTCATGGGGTTTTCCGGCGGCGGCGGCAGGTCATTGGGCTTGGCGAGAAGCGCATTGGTGATGTCCGTGGCATCCGCGGGCTTGGACAGATAGTCCGTCGCACCGATCTTGACGGCGGCCACGGCCGTGGCGATGGCGCCATACCCCGTCAGCACCACGATGCGCGCATCCGGGCGACGCTCGCGCAGCACTTCGACCACATCCAGCCCGTTGCCATCCTCCAGCCGCAGATCAACCACGGCATAGGCGGGCGGCCGGGCCGTGGCGATCGCCTTGCCCCCGGCCACGCTGTCCGCGGTTTCAACCTCGAACCCGCGTTTTTCCATGGCCTTGGCCAGACGCCGCAGGAATGCCTCGTCATCGTCAACCAACAGCAGCGAACGGTCCTCGCCAAGCTCCTGCACATTGCGTTCTGCCACGCGACTTCCTCCCACTGCGTCACCTTGTCGTTCTACTTATCCCCCGCATGACGGGGCGTCAAACAAAGTGCGCAGTCCCGGGTGCAGAAGGCTCAGCCGGCATCCATGAAACAGGCCACGGTATCGGCCATCTGCTCGGCCGTGGTTTCGCGGCGAAAGAAGTCCACGAAGCCTTCCTCCGGCAGGACCAGGTAGGAAAAGGTCGAATGATCCACCAAATAGTATTCCGGGTCGCCGTCCTGCTTGCGATAGTAGGTGCGGTAGGCCTGGCTGGCGGCCTTGACCTGTTCGGCGCTGCCGGTCAGGCCGATCATGTCCTCATGGATGCGGGCGGCGAAATCGCCAACCACCTCTGGAGTGTCCCGCTCCGGGTCGACGGAGATGAACACCGGCTGCACGTCATACCCGCGCTGCGTCAGCAGATCCACGGCATCGGCATTGCGCGCGGTGTCAAAGGGGCAGACATCCGGGCAGTAGGTATAGCCGAAATACAGGATCGTGGGCTTGGTGATGACATCCGCATCGGTCACGGTCTCACCGGCTGCATTGACCAGCGTGAACGGCCCGCCGATGGCCCCCGCGCCGCCGGCGACCTGTGCGCCGCGGCACTGCGCGAAGGCATCCTCCGTGGACGGGGTGCGCGTGGCGAACCAGATGCCGCCCAGCAGGGCCGCAACGGCAGTGACAGAGGCAATGGCTGCGATCTTCTGCATCATCTTGAAAGGTCCGGAACTGTTTGCGTCATTGGCTGGCCAGACGTAACAATGCAGCCCAGCGGAACAAGTGACGAAACGGCGCAGATGGCAGATGGTCAATTCGCCCTGATGAGCGAGCAGGGCAGCAACTGGATCCGGTTGCGCACCATGATCCTGTTGCGCTGGTTCGCCATCGTCGGCCAGCTGACCGCCATCACCGTGGCACAGCGGATGTACAATCTGCAGCTGGAGCTGGGCCTGTGCTACCTGGCGGTGGGCATTTCCGTCGTGGGCAACCTGATTGCCATTTTCGTGTTCCCGGAAAACAAGCGCCTGTCAGAATCCGAGAACTTCATGATGGTGATGTTCGATCTGCTGCAGCTGTGTTTCCTGCTGTATCTGACGGGCGGGCTGCACAATCCGTTTTCGCTGCTGGTGCTGGGGCCGGTCACGGTGTCGGCGGCGGTTCTGACCCTGCGCTCGACCCTCGTGCTGGGGGTCACGGCCTTTCTGCTGGTGTCGGGCATGGTCTATTTCCATCTGCCCTTGCGCACCGAACAGGGGTTCATCCTGCGGATTCCGGATGTGTTCGTCTTTGGTCAATGGGCGGCGACGACGATCGCGCTGATCTTCATTTCCATCTATGCGCGGCGGATCACGCTGGAAATGCATGCCATGGGCGATGCGCTGTCGGCCACGCAGATGGCGCTGGCCCGTGCGCAGAAGCTCAATGATCTGGGCGGGGTCGTGGCCGCCGCCGCGCATGAGCTGGGCACGCCGCTGGCCACCATCAAGCTGACCAGCGCCGAGCTGATCGAGGATCTGGAGGACCGCCCCGACCTGGCCGATGACGCCCGGCTGATCCGGGATCAGGCCGACCGCTGCCGCGATATCCTGCGTTCCATGGGCCGTGTCGGCAAGGATGACCTGCACATGCGGCAGGCCCCGCTGGCCGAGGTCATCCGCGAGGCCGCCGAGCCGCACCAGGACCGCGGCAAGCTGGTGGAGATCTCCCACGCCCCCGGCCCGCATGGAGAGCTGACCCAGCCCCAGGTGTTGCGCCGGCCAGAGGTCATCCACGGGTTGCGCAACCTGGTCCAGAACGCCGTGGATTTCGCCACAGAGCAAGTCTGGATCGAGGCGATGTGGACCGATGAGGTAATCTCCATCCGCATCATGGACGATGGGCGCGGGTTTCCGCCGCAGCTGATCGGGCGCATTGGCGACCCGTTCGTGCGCCAGCGCCGCAGCGCGGAGGATCGCGGCGCCCGCCCCGAATATGAAGGCATGGGCCTGGGCCTGTTCATCGCCAAGACCCTGCTGGAACGCACCGGCGCCGAGCTGAGCTTTGCCAATGGCTCTGACCCGTTCGTGCAGCACCCCCGTGCCGAACAGCGCCTGGGTGCGGTGGTTGAGGTCGTCTGGCCGCGCAGCAAGATCACGCCCGGCCCGGCGGATGCGCTGGCCGGCCAGAACCGCCCGATCCAGATCTGAGCCTTCGGGCGGGGGACACGGGCAGGTGATGGCCCCGTTAACGTATGGTTAACCATTCTGCGCCCAACGTCTTGCACATGACATCGAGGTTCCCATGCAGCTGAGCTGGACGATTGTTGCGATCATTGCCGGCCTCAATGCTGTCACGCTGGCGGCCATGGCGCTGTTGATCGCGCGGGTCTACCGGCCGGTTAGGCCACCCGATCCGCCCACGGGGGCGGTGCCGGTGCGGTTCCTGCTGGCCCAGGGGGCGCTGCGCGATGCAACGGATGGCGCGTTGGCCGCATTGGGGCTGGCGGACCGGCCTGACCTGCAATGGGATGATCTGCGTGCCGCGCTCTCCGCCAGGTTCGCCGATTTGCCGCGGGACGTTCGGGACGGTGGGCATTTTCCCGCCCGCGATGCAGCGGATCGGGCCAGCCTCTCGATCAAGATGGTGGACAAGTCCGCGGGCCTGGTCTGGGTTGATCTGGTGGACCCGGACGCCAATGCCTCCGCCCGCCACCACCTGATGCGGCTGCAGCCGGAGCTTGCGCGCCTGGACCGGATGCTGTCCGCCACCGATGACCTGATCTGGATCACCGAGGATGGCGGCGCGCCGCTGTTTGGCAACGCCGCCTGGCGTGACATGGCCGAACGGCATCCGAATGTCGCCTGGCTGCGCCAGTCCGCCCTGCCTGGCTCCGCGCCCGAACCGCGCGAGGTCAGCCTGCCTCGCGCCGCCGGCGGCGAGCGTCATTTTGAACTGCGCGCCCATCCGGGCGAGGGCGCGACGGTCTGGGTCGCCGCAGCCACCGATGCCGTTGTCCAGGCGCGCGAGGCCCAGCGCAACGTCCTGCAGACGCTGACCAAATCCTTCGTCCACCTGCCCATCGGGCTGGCCATCTTCGACAAGAGCCGCGCCTTGACGCTGTTCAACCCCGCGCTGGTGGACCTGACCACGCTGCCGGCGGAGTTCCTGTCCGGCAGGCCGGACCTGATGACCTTTTTCGATGCGCTGCGCGAAGCCCGGATGATGCCGGAGACAAAGGATTTCTCCAGCTGGCGCGAACGCATCGCCAATCTTCTGAACGAAACCCGCGATGATCGGTTCTATGAGACCTGGACGCTGCCCACTGGCCTGACCTACCGCATCACGGGGCGGCCGCACACGGATGGGGCCATTGCCTTCATCCTTGAGGATATCAGCACGGAGGTCTCTCTGACCCGGCGGTTCCGGTCCGAATTGCGGCTGTTGCAGGCGGCGCTGGACGCCATGCCCTAAGCGGTGGCGGTGTTTTCCCACACTGGCGGGCGCGTGGTCTGCAATGCGGGCTATCGCACGCTCTGGCCGTCTGATGACGGTGAGCACCCTACGCTTACGGCCGAATATGCCCGGTGGAGCGCCTGTTTCCCCGCCGAGGCCGCCGGCACGCCGCTGCCCGCCGCCACGGGGGCGGAGCATGACCATCCCGCCCCCTTCCGCCTGACCCATCCGCAGGCAGGCGAGATGGAGGGCAGCGTCACCACGATCTCCGGTGGCGCGCGGCTCGTGCGGTTTGGCCGCATCGGGCCTGTGTCCGACGGGCCGCCAGACACGGCCGCGTCTGACACGCCGCGCCCCCGCGCGGCTGCGGTCCCCATCGCGCGCTAGGCGCCGCGCCCCCCTTGCGGCAGGGGCCGCCACGGGTAATGTGGCGCCATGCCGGATCTCACGCTCCACCTCACTTCCGCCGAGATGACTTGCCGCCTGGCGCAGGCGCTTGCACCGCATCTGCGGGCGGGGGATGTCATTTTGCTGTCGGGGGGAATCGGCGCGGGCAAGACGCATTTTGCCCGCTGCCTGATCCAGTCCCTGCTGGCTGCGCCGGAAGACGTGCCCTCGCCCACCTTCACGCTGGTGCAAACCTATGACGGGCGCAGCGATGAGATCTGGCACAGCGATCTCTACCGCCTGTCCGCGCCGGACCAGGTAGAGGAACTGGGCCTGATCGAGGCGTTTGACACGGCAATCTGCCTGGTGGAGTGGCCCGACAGGCTGGGCGCGCTGGCCCCGCCGGACGCGCTGCACCTGACGCTGGCCGCCGATGCGGCGGATGAGGCCGCGCGC
>CBFHYV010000138.1:0-7907 GCA_965660085.1 uncultured Paracoccaceae bacterium | reverse complement strand
CCGCGTGCTGGGCCATGCCAGCCACGCCCAGGCGCCGGCGGATTTCCCCACCGCGCCGGTTCCCGCCACGCGCAAGCTGCTGGACAGGCTGGGCTGGCAGGCCAGCGATGTCGATCTGTGGGAGGTGAACGAAGCCTTCGCCGTGGTGCCCATGGCCTTCATGCATGAAATGGGCGTGCCCCATGAAAAGGTGAACGTCCACGGCGGGGCCTGTGCGCTGGGCCATCCCATCGGCGCATCCGGGGCACGCATCATCGTCACGCTGCTGAACGCGATGGAACTGCGCGGCGCACGGCGGGGCGTTGCGGCCATCTGCATCGGCGGCGGCGAAGGCACCGCCATCGCGATCGAGCGGCCCTGATGCGCGTGGATTACCCGGCACTTGCCGCCCGCATCAAGGCCCTGGCCGTGGGCGAGGACGACAGCGTGGCGCTGATGGCCACGCTGGCCTGTGAGATCCACCACGCCGATGACCGGTTTGACTGGACCGGCTTCTACCGCGTCACCGCGCCAGAGCTGCTGAAGATCGGCCCCTATCAGGGCGGGCATGGCTGCCTTGTCATCCCGTTTGCGCGCGGGGTCTGCGGGGCCTGCGCGCGTAGCGGCACGGCCCAGATCGTTGATGATGTCGAGGCCTTCCCCGGCCATATCGCCTGCGCGGCCAGCACCCGGTCAGAGCTGGTGCTGCCGGTGCGCAATGGCGCGGGCGTGCTGCTGGGCGTGCTGGACATTGACAGCGACCAGCCCGCGGCCTTTGACCATGAGGATGCACAAGCCTTGCAGGCCATTCTGGACGACACCTTTCGCGCCGTCGCGGGCTGAGCGGTGACGCTCGCCGATTGGCTGGTCTTTGCCGGGTTCTGGGTGGTGTTCGTGACCTCGCCGGGGCCGAACGCCGTGAACTGCATCCGCACCGGCATGTCCGTGGGCTTGCCACGGGCGCTGTTGTCCGTGGCGGGCATCCTGACCCAGGCGGCACTATTTCTCAGCCTGTCAGCGGCGGGGCTCAGCGCGCTGCTGCTGGCCTCGCCCCTGTGGGTCCGGGCCGCGCAGCTGGCCGGGGCGGCGCTGTTGTTCTGGACGGGTCTGCGCCAATGGCGCGCGGCGGCGCGCCCGCTGGCCACGGGCACCGAGCGGGGCGGCACGCTATATGTGCGGGCCTTTCTGATCGCCACGATCAACCCCAAAAGCGTCGCGGGATACCTGGCGGCATTTTCGCAATTCGTAGTGGCGGATGTGCCGATCTGGCAGCAGATGTGGGTGATCTTTCCCACCGCCCTGGCGATCACCACGCTCAGCTACACCGGCTATACGCTGCTGGGGGTGGCGCTGGGGCGGGCGGCGCTGTCCGCGGTGGCGGACCGGCGGTTGCGGCGCGGTCTGGCGGGGTGCTTTCTGCTTTATGGCGCCTTGATGCTCTGGACGGTGCTGCGGCCGGGCGGTTTTGCTTGATCCGTGGCGCGGGCGGCTCTAGGTGCGGCACAGGTTTGCCAAGGCGCGGAGGATACGACATGAGCCAGATCACCCTTCTGGATGGCGGTATGGGGCAGGAACTGATCGCCCGCGCCGGGGACAGCCCCACCCCGCTGTGGAGCACACAGGTCATGCGGGATCATCCCGGCCTGGTGCAGCAGATCCATGCCGATTACTTCGCCGCCGGGGCGGATATCGCCACTGCCAACACCTATGCCATCCACCGTGACAGGCTGCGCATCGCCGGGATCGAGGATCAGTTCGCCAGCCTGCATGACGCAGCCCTGACCGAGGCCGAGGCCGCGCGCACAGCCTTCGGGCGCGGGCGGATCGCGGGCGCCACGGGGCCGCTGGGCAATTCCTATCGCCCGGACCTGATGCCGGACCACGACACTGCCGTTGCGCTCTATGCCGAGGTCGCCGCGCAGTTGCAGACCCGCTGTGACCTGCTGCTGGCCGAAACCGTGGCCAGCGTGGCCCATGCTCGCGCCGTGAACGATGCGCTGCGCGGCCGGGGCCTGCCTGTCTGGATCGCGCTGAGCGTCAGCGACGCCGATGGCCGGCTGCTGCGCTCGGGCGAGCCGCTGGAGGATGCGCTGGCCCATTGTGGCGATGCAGATGCGCTGCTGCTCAACTGCTCCACCCCGGAGGTCATGCCCCCCGCGCTGGAGATCCTGGCCCAGGCCGGGCGGCCCTTTGGCGCCTATGCCAACGGGTTCACCATGATCTCTGACGCGTTCTTGAAGGATCAGTCCACCGTGGCGGTGCTGGACAAGCGCGCCGACCTGACGCCGGAGGTCTATGCAGACCACGCGCTGCGCTGGGCGCAGATGGGGGCCACCATCATCGGCGGCTGCTGCGAAACCGGCCCGGCGCATATCGCGGCGGTGGGGGCTGCGCTGCGCGCGGCGGGTTTTGCCACCGGGCCGGAGCCTCAGCCGCTGTCGGCATGACGCAGACCGCCGCCTATGATCCGCCGCAGGTGCCGCTGGACATCCTGCATGAGGATCATCAGATCGTCGTCGTGAACAAACCCGCCGGGCTGCTTTCCGTGCCCGGGCGGGGGCCGGAGCTGGCGGATTGCCTGATTGCGCGGCTGCGGGCCGTGTTTCCGCAGGCGCTGCTGGTGCATCGGCTGGACCGCGACACCTCCGGCGTGATGGTCTTTGCGCTCAGCCCGCAGGCACAGAAATCCCTTGGCCAGCAGTTCGAGGCCCGCACGACCCGCAAGACCTATGTCGCGCGGGTCCACGGCCTGTTGCAGCCCCGCAGCGGCGAGGTCGATCTGCCGCTGATCGTGGATTGGCCGAACCGTCCGCGCCAGATGGTCTGCCATGAAGCGGGCAAACCCGCCCTGACCCGCTGGCGCGTGCTGCGCAGCGACGCTGGGGAAACCCGCGTCCGCCTGATGCCCCTGACGGGGCGCAGCCATCAGTTGCGGGTGCATATGCTGGCGCTGGGTCACCCGATTCTGGGCGATCAGCTCTATGCCACGGGCGCGGCGGCGGCCCATCCCCGGCTGATGCTGCATTCCGAGGAATTGCGGATCAACCACCCCGATGGCGGCAAGGGCGTGCGCTTTCGGGCGGCGGCCCCTTTTTGAACCGCGCCCCCGGTTGCGCCCCAGCCGCGGCCGGCCTGCCGCCCGCAAGGGCAGCAGGCACCAGACCGGCGCGGATCAGTCCGCGTCCGGGTCCCAGCCGCTGACAGCCTTGACCTCAAGGAAATCGGCGATGCCCCAGGCGCCGCCCTCCCGCCCGTTGCCGGACATCTTCATCCCGCCAAAGGGCGAGCCTGCGGCGCGCGACTGGCCGTTCATCTCCACCATGCCGGACCGCAGCCGCCGTGCCAGACGGTTGCGCCGCGCGCCGTCGGCTGTCTGGACGTAATTGGTCAGCCCATAGGGCGTGTCATTGGCCAGGGCGATGCCGTCTTCCTCATCCTCGAACCGCATGATGGACAGCACGGGGCCGAAGATCTCCTCCTTCGCGATGGTCATGTCCGGCGTGACATCGGCAAAGACCGTGGGCCGCACATAAAAGCCCTTGTTCAGCCCCTCCGGGCGGCCCGGCCCACCGGCGACAAGGCGCGCGCCCTCATCCATGCCGGTCTGGATCAGGGTCTGGATCTTTTGCCATTGCGTGGCATTGACCACGGGGCCGATGTGGCGGCCCTCGGCATCGGGCGCGCCCACGCTGACCTTGGCCGCCACGGCGGCGGCCTCTTCGACGACGCGATCATAGATCTCGGCCTGGGCCAGCATCCGGGACGGGGCATTGCAGCTTTGGCCGGTGTTGTTCATCATGTGCAGCACGCCGCGTTTCACGGCCTTTTCATCGGCATCGGCAAAGATCAGGTTGGCGCCCTTGCCGCCCAGTTCCAGATGCACGCGCTTCAGCGTTTGCGCGGCGGCCACGGAAATCAGCGTGCCCGCGCGGGTAGAGCCGGTGAAGCTGACCATATCGACATCGGGATGCGCCGAAAGCTGGCTGCCCACGCCTGCGCCGTCCCCGTTGACCAGGTTGAACACGCCCGCGGGCACGCCGGCCTCATGCATGATCTCGGCAAAGATCAGCGCGTTCAGCGGGCTTTCCTCTGACGGCTTCAGCACCATGGTGCAGCCCGCGACCATCGCCGCGCCGACCTTCAGCGAGATCTGGTTCAGCGGCCAGTTCCACGGGGTGATCATGGCGCAGACGCCCACGGCCTCATGGATGATGCGGTCATTGGGGGCGGAGGCGTTCAGCGGCGCCTCGAAGTCGAATTCGCGCGCGGCGCGGATGAAATTCGCCAGATGCCAGGATCCGGCGGTGGCCTGCTGGCCGCGGGCCATGTCGATGGGCGCGCCCATCTCCAGGCTGACGGCCTGGGCGATGTCCTCCAGCCGGGTTTCATAGACCTCCAGCACCCGTTCCAGCAGGGCGATGCGGTCAGCCGGCGGGGTGGCCATCCAGCCCGGCAGCGCGGCGCGCGCGGCTGCCACGGCGGCATCCGTATCCGCCTGCCCGCCCAGGGCGATGATGGCGCAGGGTTCTTCGGTGGCGGGGCTGATGACGGCGTGATCCCGCCCGTCCAGCGCATCCTGCCATGCCCCGGCGATGTAGAATTTCCGGTTCTCGATCATGTCTGGTGTCCCCTTGATGTGCCTGCGGGTCCGGGCGCCCCGGCCCGGCTCGGGCGCAGGGTTGCACCGCCCTGACCGCCCTTGCAAGGCAGAGTTTGTCAGTGTGTCGCAGGGACTTTACATCGTTAGTTTAGAATGTATCTAAAGCGCATCACCAATTCATGGCGCCTCTGCCGCGCCGACAAAGGAGTAGATCATGGGCCTGCGCATCAACGATATTGTCCCCAACCTGACCGTCCCCACCGACCAGGGCGAGTTTGCCCTGCATGACTGGATCGGCGACAGCTGGGCGATCCTGTTTTCCCACCCCAAGGATTTCACCCCGGTCTGCACCACGGAATTCGGCGCCGTGGCACAGCTGGCCGCGGAATGGGAAAAGCGCAACACCAAGGTCATCGGCCTGTCCGTGGACGGTGTGGACGAACACAAGGACTGGAAAGCGGATATCGAAAAGACCTCCGGCGCGCCGGCGGGCTTCCCCATCATCGCCGATGAGGACCTGACCGTGTCCAAGGCCTTCGACATGCTGCCCGCAGAGGCCTATCTGCCCGATGGCCGCACCGCGGCGGACAGCGCCTCCGTGCGCTCGGTCTTCATCATCTCGCCCGACAAGAAGGTGCAGCTGATCATGACCTACCCGATGTCCGTGGGCCGCAACTTTGCCGAGGTTCTGCGCGCGCTGGACGGGCTGCAGACCACCTGGCAGACCCCCATCGCCACCCCCGCCAACTGGGTGCATGGCCAGGACGTGATCGTGGCGCTGAGCCTGACGGACGAACAGGCCAAGGAAAAGTTCGGGGACGTCAACGTGGTGCTGCCCTACCTGCGCACCACCAAGATGCCCGGCTGATCCGGCCCCAATCCTGCAAGGATCCCGCAAGACTGACAGCGCCCCGCCAGAATTGGCGGGGCGTTTTGCCTTCGTGGCCTGCGGCGCGGTTCCGGGCTGGCGGGCAAGGCCCGCCCTGGCCGGTTCAGGCCAGATCCACCACGCAATGGTCCAGCGCGGCACGCTGGGCGGCCAGCCCCATCCGCACGGCGGCAATGCCATCGGCCAGGCTGACCTCGGGCGTGGCACGCCCGCGCACCACCTCCAGGAACCTGGCATGCTGGTAGAAGGTGGACCCGTTGTGATCCCCCGCCTCCAGAAGCGTGGGGTCCACCGGGATCTCCACCGCATGCGGCCCCTTGGGCTGGCGTGGGCTGACGATCACCTGCGGCAGCGGCGGGGCACCCAGATGGGTAGGCCAGAACCGGCCCGGCCCGGGCACCAGCGCCTCGATCTTGCCGGCGGGGCCGGTGGCGCAGATCTCTTCCTGATAGCGGCTGCCTTCGGCATACATGCACAGGTCCAGCATGGCGCGCGCGCCATTGTCGAAATCTACCAGCACATAGGCGGTGTCCCAGATATCGGGCACCTGCCCGTCATAGCGTTCATCCAGGTGGTTCACCTCCTGCCCCGCGCTGGCCATGACGCGCACAGGCTCGGCCCGCAGGATCAGGCGCATGAGGTCAAAGAAATGGCAGCATTTCTCCACCAGCGTGCCGCCGGTGTTGCGGTTGAAGCGGTTCCAGTCGCCCACCTTCGGCAGGAAGGGAAAGCGGTGTTCGCGGATCGCCAGCATCCGCACACCGCCCGTGGCGCTGTCCAGCGTGTCAAGGAAGGTCTGCACCGGCGGCATATAGCGGTATTCCATCGCCACCCAGATCGGGGCGGCATAGTCGGCGCCGATCTGCTGCACCCGCGCGGCATCGGCCTCGGCGGCGAAAAGCGGCTTTTCCATCAACAGGGGCAACGGATTGCGCGCCGCGATGGCGGCCAGCTGGTCCACATGGCAGTGGTTGGGGCTGGCCACCAGCAGGCAATCCAGATCATCCCGCGCCAACAGGCTGTCCAGGCTGTCATGCAGCCGGGCGTTGGGGGCAATGGCCTTGGCGGCATCGGCCATGATGGGGTTCGGTTCATAGATGGCGGCCACGCGCGCGCCCTCCAACAGTGCGATGTTGCGCAGGTGTTCCTGCCCCATCATCCCGCAGCCGATCACCCCGTAGTTCAGAATCGTGCTCATGGCGTTCCCTCAGCCCAGCCGCGCGACATAGCGCGCGACAGATGTATCAATCCAGTTGCGTGAATATTCCGCCGGCGCGGCGGTATTGGCGAAGCCCATGCGCTCGGCCATCAGGCAGGGCGCGCCGGGGGCCGGGCCGAATCCTTCGGGCGCCCAGTCCGGCACCTGTGACAGGCTCAGCCAATCCTCCGCCCGCGCAATCCAGAAGCCCAGCCGCTGCCGATAGGTCAGATACAGCGATTCGCTGAGCACCGAGCGCGGCAGCGCATCGGCAAAGCGGCCATCCAGCCAGATCTCCTCCAGCACGGCGGGGGTGCCGGACAGATGGCGCAGCCGGCGGATGCGGTGCCCGATCCGCCCCGGCCCGATATCCGGCATGTCCGGCGGCTTCGGCAGGGTCTGCACATCCAGCAGATCCGCCGTGGGCAGGCCCCCGCCGGACAGAAGCTCCACCCGGAAAAAGGCATAAACGCCATCGTCCTCGGCCCCACCGCGGATGTAATTGCCGGAGCCCTGCACAGGCTCCACCAGGCCGCGCCGGGCCAACTCGGCCAGGGCCTTGCGCAGGGTGCCAACGGAGACGCCGTGCTGCGCGGCCATCTGGCGTTCCGGCGGCAGGCGAGTGCCCTCTGCCAGGCGGCCTGACCGCACCTCGCGCACCAGCAACTCTGTCAGTTGCAGATATTTGGGCAGGGCATGGCGATGCGGCATGCGACATTCCGGCGGCGGCAAATTGATACATTATTGATCTACATCAAAGCGGATGCTAAACAAGGCGAAATCGCCACGGAGCCCGCCATGACCATCGTGCCCATCACCTCGCCCGATCTCGACGCAGCCGAGGTCAGCTGGTTCGCCGCCCTGTGTTCGGATGATTACCAGTTCCTCGGCGTGCCGGACGGGCGGCTGCGGTCCTCCTTCGCGCATTGTTCCGGCATCGTGCAGGAGGCCGAGCGCCAGGGCTTTCGCAATGTGCTGTGCCCGTCCAGCTATCAGGTGGGGCAGGATACGCTGAGCTTCGTGGCCGGCTGCGCGCCGATCACCGAGAAGATCAACATGCTGGCCGCCGTCCGCTGCGGCGAGATGCAGCCCATCATGCTGGCGCGCACCATCGCCACGCTGGACCACATGCTGGAAGGGCGGCTGACGGTGAACATCATCTCCTCCGACTTTCCGGGGGAAACGGCGGACAGCGGCTTTCGCTATCAACGCTCGCGCGAGGTGGTGGAGATCCTGAAACA
>CBFHYV010000137.1:0-7938 GCA_965660085.1 uncultured Paracoccaceae bacterium | reverse complement strand
GGATGCCGCGCCCGCCCGGCGCAGCCAGCCGCAGCCGGGCATTGCCCTGCAGTTTGATCCGCGCCGGGGCCGGGTTGAGCTGCGCGGGGACGGGGTGGATGCGGATCTGGTCCAGGCGCTGGAGGCCTGGCTGCGCGCGCGCGGGTAAGGCCCCGCCCGCCGCCTGGCTTTTGGCGGATGTTTCGCGCGCGAAACATTTTGGCCCGCAGCCCCGGGCTGCATGGGCGGCGGGATCAGACCTGCGTGCCGATATCGGCGGCGCAATGATAGCCTTCTACCCAGCGCAGCAGCAGCGCGCGCGCGGCATCCTCATCCCCGCTGGCCAGGGCATGGCGCAGGCCGCGCAGGGCGCTGGCGACCTCGATTTCCGACAGCGGGGTTTCGGCGGCGCAAAAGATCTTGCGGTGGCGCGTGGGCAGCAGCGCGTCTGACAGGGTCAGCTCTTCTTCCAGCTTTTCGCCCGGCCGCATCCCGATGATCTCGATCGCGATGTCCCCGTCCGGGGTGGCGTCGTCACGCACGGTATAGCCCGCAGTTTCGATCACCTGCCGCGCCAGGTCGATGATCGGCACCGGGCGGCCCATGTCCAGCACGAAGATCTCTCCGCCCTGGGCCTCGGCCCCGGCGCGCAGCACCAGGCGCACGGCCTCGCGGATGGTCATGAAATAGCGTTTGACCCGCGGATCGGTGACCGTGACCGGCCCGCCCCGGCGCACCTGTTCCTGAAACAGCGGCACGACAGAGCCGGAGCTGCCCAGCACATTGCCGAAGCGCACGATGGAAAACACCGTCTTGTCCGACCGCGCGGCCATGTCCTGCACCACGGCCTCGGCCAGGCGCTTGGAGGCGCCCATGACATTGCTGGGCCGCACCGCCTTGTCCGAGGAGATCAGCAGGAACCGTTCGGCCCCGGCCTCGGCCGCGGCGCGGGCCAGCGTCTGGGTGCCGAAGACATTGTTGGCCAGCCCCGCCAGCGGGTTCGCCTCGACCAGGGGGACATGCTTGTAGGCGGCGGCGTGCAGCACCACCTCCACCTCATGTTCGGCCAGCACCTTGCGCACCTGCCGCGGATCGGTGACCGAGCCGAGCACCGGCACCAGCTCCACCTCGCTGTCCTTGACGAACTGGCTGAGCTCCTGGTGGACGGTGTAAAGGCCCAGTTCCGCCAGTTCATAGAGCACCAGCCGCCGCGGCCCGCAGGCCAGCAGCTGGCGGCACAGCTCTGACCCGATGGAGCCGCCGGCGCCGGAGACCAGGATGCTGCGCCCGGCATAGACCTCTGGCCCGCCGTCCATGATGGTGCGGGCGTGGCTTTCGCGGCTGAGGAAATCCTGCGGGGCGACGGTGGTCAGCCTGTCCAGCAGCGGCTCCTCGCCCACCAGCTGCGCGAAGGAGGGCAGGGCCTGCACCTCCAGGCCCATGGCCTGCAGCCGCCGGGCGATCTGGGCCTGTTTGGGCTGGCTGAGCGAGGGCATGGCCAGCACCACGCGGGTGATGCCGCGGGCCTGCACGATCCGGCCCAGCCGGGCGGGCGGGTGCACGGGCAGGCCCATCAGCCGCACCCCGTGCAGCGAGGTGTTGTCATCCACGAAGGCCACCGGGTCGATGCCCTCATGTGCGCGCAGGGCAGAGACAAGCTGCGTGCCCGTGGCCCCCGCGCCATAGATCAGCACCCGCGTCCGGGGCAGGGTGGTGCGATACAGCTGGGTGACCACCTGATACAGCACCAGCCGCATCAGCACGCTGAACAGGAAAAAGCAGATGCCGATCACCACATGGGTGCCCGGCGGCAGGGCCGGGCCCAGCCAGGTCATGGCCAGGGCCGAACTGCCGGCTAGCGCCCCCGCCACCAGCCCGGTGCGCGCGATGGCGTCATGTTCATAGGCGTTCAGCCGCACCATGGGCAGGCCCAGCCACAGGCTGAGTCCGGCGGCCGTCATCACCAGCCAGGGCAGGGCGGGCAGGGCGGCCTGCAGCATCTGCGCGGGGCTGTCTGGCAGCGCCTGCAGCGCGAAGGCGCCCAGCATGGCCAGCGGCACCAGCGCCACGTCGATGGCCAGGAAGATTGCGGCACGATGGCGCGGGGGAAGCTCGGTGATCAGCGGCACCAGCCGCGCAAGCCCGGCGCCCCCTGTCTGTTGCGTCATGCCCGTCCCTTTCCGGCCGTGCACCGGCCCGTTTGGCCTGTTCTACCCTACCACGCCCCCCCGCGCCAAGATGGCCGCGCCGGGGTGTTTCCGTCTGACACGAAGCGTGAGCCCGTGTTGCCGTATTGACGGCGTCCCCCTATGAAGAGCGCGCATATTACCGCCGGGGTTTCCCGGAATTTTTCAGGAGCGTTCAGCATGTGTGGAATCGTCGGTGTCCTGGGCCAGCATCAGGCTGCGCCCATCCTTGTGGAGGGGCTGAAACGGCTGGAATATCGTGGCTATGACAGCGCCGGCATCGCTACGGTCAATGCCGGCACGCTGGACCGCCGCCGCGCCCTGGGCAAGCTGGTGAACCTGTCCGACATGCTGGTGCATGAGCCGCTGGCCGGCACTGCCGGGATCGGCCACACCCGCTGGGCCACCCATGGTGCGGCCACCACCGAAAACGCCCACCCCCATGCCCGGGGCCGGGTGGCCGTGGTGCACAATGGCATCATCGAGAATTACCGCGAATTGCGCGCCTTCCTGGCGGAGCAGCAGATCACCCCCCAGACCGAGACCGACACCGAAACCGTCGCCATGCTGTGCGACTGGCACCTGGCGCAGGGGCTGGCCCCGCAAGAGGCCGCCAAGCGCACCGTATCGCAACTGGAAGGGGCCTATGCGCTGGCCTTCCTGTTCGAGGGCGAGGACGATCTGATCGTGGCCGCGCGCAAGGGCAGCCCGCTGGCCATCGGCTGGGGCGAGGGCGAGATGTTCGTGGGTTCCGACGCGCTGGCGCTGGCGCCCATGACGGACCAGATCACCTATCTTGAAGAAGGGGACATGGCCATTGTCACCCGCGCGGGGGCGGAGTTCCTGGATGCCGATTATGCCCCCGTCCAGCGTGAACGGCGCAAGGTGGCCGTGGAGGCCAGCGCCATGGACAAGGCGGGCTATCGCCATTTCATGGCCAAGGAGATCGCCGAACAGCCCAATGTGCTGGCGGCGGCGGTCAAGTATTACCAGCCCGGCCGCGAAGGTGGGCGCATCCTGGCGGAAGAGCTGGATTTCACCGCCTTTGACCGGGTGGTGATGGTGGCCTGCGGCACGGCCTCGCTGGCGTGTTTCACCGCGAAATACTGGTTTGAACAGATCGCGCAGCTGCCGGTGGAGGTCGATATCGCCAGCGAGTTCCGCTATCGCGAACCGCCTATCGGGCCGCGCACCCTGGCGGTGTTTGTCAGCCAGTCGGGCGAGACGGCCGACACGCTGGCGGCGCTGCGCTATTGCGCGGGCAAGGCGGCCTGCATCCTGTCGGTGGTCAATGTCGCCGAAAGCTCCATTGCCCGAGAAAGCGACGTGGCGCTGCCCATCCTGGCGGGGCCGGAAATCGGCGTTGCCTCGACCAAGGCGTTCACCTGCCAGCTGGTGGTGCTGGCGGCGCTGGCGCTGCAGGCCGCGCGGGTGCGCGGCTCTGCCACGCCGGAACGTCTGGCCACACTGGTGGAACAGCTGCGCGGCATTCCCGGCGCGGTGGCCGATGCCCTGACCTGCGAGCCGCGGGTGCAGCAGGTCAGCGCCCAGCTGGCGCGCTATTCCGATGCCATTTTCCTGGGGCGCGGCGCGATGTATCCGCTGGCGCTGGAAGGGGCGCTGAAGCTGAAGGAGATCAGCTATATCCACGCCGAGGGCTATGCCAGCGGCGAGCTGAAGCACGGCCCCATTGCCCTGATCGACGAGAACATGCCCGTGGTCGTGGTCACGCCCCATGACGCGATGTTCGACAAGACGGTGTCCAACATGCAGGAGGTCATGGCGCGGGGCGGCAAGATCGTGATGATCTCTGACGCCAAGGGCCTGGCGGACGCGGGTGAGGGGCTGTGGCACAGCATCAAGATGCCCACGCTGGACACGCCCTTTGCCCCGATCGCCTATGCCGTGCCGGTGCAGTTGCTGGCCTATCACACGGCAGTGGAAAAGGGCACCGATGTGGACCAGCCGCGCAACCTGGCCAAATCCGTGACGGTGGAATAAGCCGCGCCGGCGTTCTCAACCTGAAGTCTGCCTTCCGCTTTGGCGGCGGTGCGTCCGCTTTGACGGCGGGGCCAGTCAGTCGTCCCGCTGCAGATCCTGGGCCAGGGCGTCCAGAAA
Source organism: uncultured Paracoccaceae bacterium (assembly GCA_965660085.1). Lineage (GTDB taxonomy): Bacteria > Pseudomonadota > Alphaproteobacteria > Rhodobacterales > Rhodobacteraceae > CBFHYV01. The sequence goes on along the minus strand of CBFHYV010000137.1, from coordinate 3,655 downwards.
CCCCGTGACGCGCATCTGATGCGGGCTGGGGGGCAGGCCCTGCGGGGCGCTGCCGGCGGTTTGGGCGGGTTTGGGCCGGGCCGGGCCTTGCAGGTGGCGCAGATGCGCCATCCGCGCCAGAGAGCTGCGCTGGACGAAGGCAAGCTCCAGTGCGCCGCAGGCGTTGAGCTGCGCCAGAACATCCGGCGCGGCCCCGGCCAGGCGCCCCCCATCCACGATGAGAAACCCCTCTAGCGCCGAGGCGTCCAGCCCCGGATGGCTGGACGCGGGGCAGAGCATCCCGGCGGCCTCCAGCGCCTGCGCCGCGGCGCAGGCGGCCGTGCGGGCGTTTTGCCAGCCCTGCAGGAAGCGTTGCAGCTGTGCGTGGGCCTCGCTTTGTGCGCCATCGGGGGTGAACAGCCGCCGCGGGCCGGGCGTGGCTGACAGCCAGGGGCTGTCCGGGTCCAGGTGCAGATGGGCGGCACCTTCGGCCCCGGCGCGCACGGAAAACGGATGCGCGCGCAGGATGGCCGGCACATACAGCCCGGCCCAGCGGCCACTGTCGCCCACCATCGCGTTGCCCGGCGCGTCCGGGTCGGCCGTCAGCACGGCGGCGGGGGCCAGCCCGTCGGGGGCGCGTTCCAGCACGATGGGCAGGTCGGCGGCCACCTGCGCCAGTTCCGCCAGCACGATGGGCAGGCTGTGATAGGCGCGGGCAAAGCCGTAATCGGTGAAGCCACGCCAGGACCAGGTGGCATGGGCCTGCGCATCCAGCGGCCGGTGCCGCGCCGCGATATCCTGCGCCAGCGCGGGATGGGGAAGGGGGTGGGTCATGTCATGTCCTGTGGTTGGGGCCTGGCCAGACGGCAGGGCAGGCAGGGATCACACGGGGGCCAGGGCCGGCGGTGCCGGCACCGACAGCCCCGCCTGACCCGCCAGATGCGCCGCGATCCGCGCCGCGGCCTGGCCATCGCCATAGGGGTTGAGCGCGCGCGCCATGCGGGCATGGGCCTGCGGGTCACGCAGCAGGGTCAGGGCGGCATCGTGGATGCGCGCGGGATCTGTGCCCACCAGCCGCACGGTGCCCGCAGCCACGGCCTCAGGGCGTTCGGTGGTGTCGCGCATCACCAGCACCGGCTTGCCGAGCGAGGGCGCCTCTTCCTGGATGCCGCCGGAATCCGTGATGACCAGATGCGCCCGCCGCATCAGCCAGACGAAGGGCAGGTAGTCTTGCGGATCGATCAGGTGCACATCCGGCACATGGCCCAGGATGCGGCGCACCGGGTCCTGCACATGGGGGTTCAGATGCACGGGATAGACCACCTGCGCCGCGCTGTCCTGCGCGATGCGGGCCAGGGCGTGGCAGATGCGTTCAAACCCGGGGCCGAAGTTTTCACGCCGGTGCCCGGTGACCAGCACCATGGGCCGCGCGGGGTCGAGGAAGGCAAAGCGCCGGGCCATCTCTGCCTCCAGCGCGGGCGAGCGGGCAAAGCGCGCGTCGATGTCATGCAGCGCGTCGATCACGGTATTGCCGGTCACATGGATCTGCGCGGGCGGCACGTTTTCGGCCAGCAGCGCGGCGCGGGCGGTTTCGGTGGGGGCGTAGTGGGTGTCGGCCAGCCGGCCCACGAGACGGCGGTTCATCTCCTCGGGCCAGGGGGCGGTGATGTCGCCGCTGCGCAAGCCGGCCTCCACATGGGCCACGGGCACCTGTGCGTAGAACCCCGCCAGCGCGGCGGCCAGCGCGGTGGTGGTGTCGCCATGCACCAGCATCCGGTCAGGGGCGCTTCGGGCCAGCACGGGGCGCAGCCCCGTCAGGATGCGCGTGGTCAGATCCGTCAGGTCCTGGCCCGGGCGCATCAGGTCCAGATCGTGATCGGGGCGCAGCCCGAACAGCGCCAGCACCTGGTCCAGCATCTCTCGGTGCTGGGCGGTGACGCAGAGTTCGGTCCGCAGCCCGTCGATGCGGCGCAGCCTGTCCACCACGGGGGCCATCTTGATGGCCTCCGGGCGCGTGCCGAAGACGACGAGTAGCTTCACCTCAACCTCCTGTGCGGGCCGGGCCGGGGCGCGGCAGGTCCAGTCAACCCGCCCGCGGGGCGAAGCGCAACCGCCCCGCGCCCGCCGCGGTGTGACAAGTTCTGCATCGCGCAGGCGGCAAAACTTCGCTACATCCCGCGTCAGGCAAGGCCGGACAGGCCGGGGAACGAGAAAACGGGACAGGACATGAGCCGCAAGATCTTTGGAACCGATGGCGTGCGCGGGCGCGCCAATGTCTCTCCGATGACCGCGGATATGGTGGTGCGGCTGGCATCCGCGGTGGGGCGGTATTTCAACGCCCATGATTCCAATCATGGCCGCCACCGGGTGGTGATTGGCAAGGACACGCGGCGGTCCTGCTACATGCTGGAAAACGCGCTGACGGCGGGGTTTACCGCCGCGGGGATGGATGTGTTCCCGCTGGGCCCGATGCCCACGCCCGCCGTGGGGCGGCTGACCCATTCAATGCGGGCCGACATCGGGGTGATGATCTCGGCCAGCCACAACCCGCATTATGACAATGGCATCAAGTTCTTCGGCCCCGATGGCTACAAGCTGTCGGATGAGGCGGAGGCCGAGATCGAGCGTCTGATGGAAGAGGATCTGGCCCCCGTCGATGCCGAGGACATGGGCCGCGTCACCCGCCTGAACGATGCCGTGGCGCGCTATGTGGAATATGCCAAGACCACCGTGGATGACCGCGTGGGTCTGAACGGGCTGCGCGTGGTGCTGGATTGCGCCAATGGCGCCGCCTACAAGGCCGCGCCCGAGGTTCTGTGGGAACTGGGTGCGGAGGTCATTCCCGTGGGCGTCAGCCCCAATGGCTACAACATCAACGCCGGCTGCGGCTCTACCCACCCTGAGGAAGCCGTTCTGGCGGTGCTGGAGAACAAGGCCGACATGGCCATCTGCCTGGATGGCGATGCCGACCGCATCGTGGTGGTGGATGAAGCCGGCACCATTGCCGATGGCGACCAGATCATGGCCCTGCTGGCCGAGAACTGGGCCGCGCAGGGGCGTCTGGCCAACAACACGCTGGTGGCGACGGTGATGTCCAACCTCGGGCTGGAGCGGTTCCTGGCGGGGCGGGGCATCACGCTGCGCCGCACCCCGGTGGGGGATCGCTATGTCGTCGAAACCATGCGCCAGGGGGGCTACAACCTGGGGGGCGAACAGTCCGGCCATATCGTGATGACCGATTTCGCCACCACGGGTGACGGGCTGGTGGCGGGGCTGCAGCTGCTGGCGATGCTCAAGACCAGCGGGCGCACGGCCAGCGAGTTGCTGCACCGGTTCGAGCCTGTGCCGCAGATCCTTGAAAACGTGCGCTTTGCCCCCGGCACCGCCCCGCTGGAGGCCGCCAGCGTGAAGGACGCCATTGCCGAGGGCGAGCGCCGCCTGGGCACCACGGGGCGGCTGCTGATCCGCAAATCTGGCACCGAGCCGTTGATCCGCGTCATGGGCGAGAGCGAGGACGAGGCCCTGTTGCGCGACATCATCCGCGATATTTCCGGCGCGGTGGCCGCGGCCTGATCAGAACCGCCCCAGCGCGCAGGCCAGGTAAAGCGCCGCGGTGCCGCCGCGGCTTTGCCGAAAGGCGCCAGAGGCGCGCAAGGCCCCCAGCCGCGCCCAGGGC
>CBFHYV010000136.1:0-7977 GCA_965660085.1 uncultured Paracoccaceae bacterium | reverse complement strand
CCAACTGGTCACACAAGGTGGCTGCCTGGGCAAAGACCTGCTGGGCAAGGGTGACGTTGAACTCCGCCCAGGATCGCGCGGCGCCGATTTCCGCCGCCATCAGATCCACGAAGTCCTCCCGCCCGGCCTCAAGCGCCGCGGCGCAGCTGTGCAGATGGGCCGCGCGGTCCGGCGCGGGCAAGGCAGACCAGTCCGCGAATGCGGCGGCCGCGTCATTCGCGGCGCGGTCGGCCTCTGCCACTGCCTGCGCGGCGTCACGCGCAAGCAGGGGTGAGGACCGATCCATGATCGATCCCGGTTCAAACACCCGTCTTTCCTCCCCTCGGCGCTGGTGCCGGATTGTCTCCGGTTCGGTCAGCAGCGACATTGTGTCGCAGAGTTACGGCTTTGTCCGCAGACGAAAATACGAAAATATGGGATATGATTTCGAAAATATGGGAAACTGTGGGTTTTCCCGCCACGCTGCCACGGCAGAAAGGGCAATAACGTGCCATCCTCCCCACCAAGGCCGACCTCCGGCGCGCTGCCGTTTCATGCGCAGGTGGTGCGCACGGGGCTGACCTCGCGCCAGTTGGGGGGGCTGGTGGAACTGCCGGGCCGCACCTGGCAGATCGTGCTGGTGGAACAGGGCGGGTTGGTGCTGGAGGGCGCCGAGGGGCGCGAGACCATCGAGGGCCCCGTGATCCTGTGGCTGTCCGACGGCACGCAGACGCGGGTCAGCGCCCGCGCCGGCAGCCTGGTGGGGCATTTGATCCTGGGTGAAACCACCCTGTCCAATGCCATCGGGCACAAGCCCGAGGCCGTGGACCTGCGGCTGATGTCGGCGCGCAGCTTTCGCCTGGCGCTGGGCGAGGATCGGGCGCTGAGCCAGGATGTGCAGCAGGCCTTTGACCTGATCCTGCGCGAATCCCATGACCGCGCGCCGGGGTTTGAAACCGTGGCAGAGGCGCAGATCCGCGTGCTGCTGGTGCTGTTGTGGCGCAATGCCGTGCGCCCGGATGACCTGCGCGCGGCCTCGGCCTCCTCCGCCGTGATCCTGCAACGGTTTCGCCAGCAGGTGGAAACCCATTTCCGTGATCGTTGGGGCGTGGCGCACTATGCCGCCGATCTGGGCGTGTCCCCGGACCGGCTGCACGGGATCTGCACCCGCGTTCTGGGCACCCCGCCGCTGCGGCTGATCCATGCCCGCACCGCGCAGGAGGCCGAGGTGCTGCTGGAACGTTCCACCCAGACGTTGGACCAGATTGCCGCCTATCTGGGCTTTCGCAGCACCTCGCAGTTCAGCGCGTTTTTCAAGGCGGAAACCGGCCATGCCCCGGGCGCCTGGCGCAAGGCGGTGCGGACCAGCGGGCAGGGCGCGGCCCCGGTGCAAAAACGCAGCTATGCGGACTGGCCCTGACCGCAGAGAGGCCCGAGAGCCGTCATAAGCACGCGCTTATGGTTGCCAAAACAAGCCTTTGGACAATTTCGCGGCGCGGTCACAGGGCGCATCTGTCAGCCACGCCGCCGATCATGGTGGCGCTTTCACAGAACCGGATATCGGAGATTTCCCATGCGCAAGATCGCTTTCGCCACCCTCGCCGCCGTTACCCTTGCCACGCAGGGCTTTGCAGGCTCTCACGGTGGGGGCGCCATGATCGACATGGACACCCAACTGGGCACCACCCGCGAAGACGTCACCGCCACGCTGAGCGCCATGGGCTATCAGGTGCGCAAGTTTGACATGGAAGACGGCAAGCTGGAGGTCTATTTCGTCGGCAACGGCAAGATGGGCGAGGTCTATATCAGCACCCAGACCGGCACCCCCACGAAGATCGAGATGAAGTGATGTCGGCCGTTGAACACACGGATCGCGGGCACGGTGGTGCCCGCGAGAACAAGACCCGCGAGATCAAGGCCCGTGAAATCAAGGTCTGGGACCCTCTGGTGCGGCTCATCCACTGGTCCGTGGCGCTTGCGGTGCTGGTCAATTCCTTCAGCGATGCAGAGCGGCCCTTGCATGAATGGGTGGGCTATATCGCCCTGGGCCTAGTCGTGCTGCGGCTGATCTGGGGGCTGATCGGTGCACGGCCGGCACGCTTTGCGTCCTTTCCCCCCAATCCGATGGCGGCCGTCCACCACCTGGGCCAGATGCTGCGCGGTGACCGGGGGGCGCATCTGTCGCATAACCCGCTGGGGGCGCTCATGGTCTATAATCTGTGGATCACGATCGCGCTGCTGGCGCTGACGGGCTACATGATGGGCACGATGCGCTTTTTCGGGCTGGAATGGGTCGAAGAGGCACATGAGCTGATCTACGGCTGGCTGCTGGCCTCGGTGGGGCTGCATGTTGCGGGCGTTGTGCTGGATCAGATGCGCACTGGCGTGGGCCTGGTGCGGGCGATGATCACCGGGCGCAAGCGCGTCCCCGAAGGAGTGACGTTGAAATGATCGCACGTCTGTTGCGTGCAGCGGCGAATGAACGGCGGGCCACGGTGCTCGCCGTCATCATCATCGCCCAATCGCTATGCGCGATGTTTTTCCTGGCGGACGTGATTTTCGATGTCCTGGAAACAGGCCGATTGAGCGATCTGCACATTGTTGTCGAGGCTATTGCGGCCGTCGCCCTGATCGGGGGTGTGGCCTATCTGATGCTGGAGTTGCGCCACCTGCTGGGCCGGATGGAACAGATGGAAACCGGCCTGCGAATCGCGCGCGGCGAGGTTGTTCAGATCATCGAGGCGCATTTCGAACAATGGCGTCTCAGCCCTGCGGAGCGTGATGTGGCGCTGCTGTTGCTGAAGGGGGTGGACAATGAAACCATCGCCAGTATGCGCGGCACGGCCAAGGGCACGGTGCGCGCGCAATCCGCCGCCATCTACACCAAGGCCGGCGTGGACGGGCGCGCGCAGTTGATCAGCCTGTTCCTGGATGAATTGCTGGCCGAGGGCATCTCGGGCGCCGATACCCCCGCCTGAGCCACGCCTGCGCGGGCCATCATCGGGCATTGGCGCAAACTTTGGCTTGTCGGGCCGGACCGCTTCCCCCTACGGTATCCAAAAGCCGCGCAAGACGGCACAAGGGGGAGGAGCCAGGGTGAACATACTGTTCATCATGTATGACCAATTGCGCTTTGATTATCTGTCATGCGCGGGTCATCCACATCTGCATACGCCGAATTTCGACCGCGTGGCCGAAATGGGCGTGCGGTTTACCAATGCCTATTGCCAATCGCCTGTCTGCGGCTCCAGCCGGATGAGCTTTTATACCGGGCGCTACGCGTCCTCTCATGGCGCGCAGTGGAACGGGTTTCCCCTGCGGGTGGGGGAGGTGACGCTGGGCGATCACCTGCGCAAGCTGGGCATGCAGGCCTGGCTGCTGGGCAAGACCCACATGAAAGCCGACGCCGAGGGCATGGCCCGGCTGGGCCTGGCCCCTGACAGCGTGATCGGCGCGCGGCAGGCGGAATGCGGCTTTGATGTCTGGGTGCGCGATGACGGCCTGTGGGGCGAAGGGCCGGACGGGTTCTATGACGAAAAGCGTAGCCCCTATAACGCTTATCTGAACAGCCTGGGCTATGACGGCGGCAATCCTTGGGCCGATTACGCCAATGCCGGGGTCGAGGACGGGCAGATGGCCTCTGGCTGGATGTTCCGCAACGCCGACAAGCCCGCCAATATCGCCGAGGAACACAGCGAAACGCCCTGGCTGACCGACCGCGCGTTGGAGTTCATGGCCCATGCCAAGGGGCCGTGGTGTGCCCATGTGAGCTACATCAAGCCGCATTGGCCCTATATCGTGCCCGCGCCCTATCACGCGCTGTTCGGCGCCAATCACGTCCCCGCCGCCACCCGCGCCGAGGTGGAGCGGCAGGAGGCGCACCCCGTCTATGCCGCCTTCATGGGCAACAGGATCGCCGCCGCCTTTCAGCAGGAGGAGGTCCGCCAGAAGGTGATCCCCGCCTATATGGGCCTGATCCGCCAATGCGATGACCAGCTTGGCCGCATCTTGGATCATCTGGACCAGACCGGCGCCATCAAGGACACGATGATCGTGCTGACCTCCGATCATGGTGATTACCTGGGCGATCATTGGCTGGGCGAGAAAGACCTGTTCCATGACCCCTCCGTGAAGATCCCGATGATCGTCTATGACCCGCGGCCGCAGGCGGATGCCACGCGCGGCACCACCTGTGATGCGCTGGTGGAGGCGATCGATCTGGCGCCCACCTTCGTGGAGGCCGCCGGCGGCGCGGTGCCGGATCACATTCTGGAAGGGCGCAGCCTGACGCCCTGGCTGTGGGGGCAGACGCCGGATTGGCGTGAGTTCGTCATCAGCGAATATGACTACTCCGTCACGCCCATGCGCGATGTCGTTGGCGTGTCCAGCCGGGACGCGCGCCTGTTCATGGTGTTTGACGGCCGGTTCAAGCTGATCCACGCAGAGGGCGGCTTTCGCCCCATGCTGTTTGACCTGCACAGCGATGCGGCCGAATTCCATGACCTGGCCAAACAGCCCGGCCATGAACAGGTCATCGCCCGGCTTTACGACCACCTCGGGGCCTGGGGGCGGCGGATGTCGCAGCGGGTGACACGCTCTGACGCGGATATAGAGGCGATGCGCGGGCGGTCCGCCCGGCGCGGCATCCTGCCCTTCCTCAAGGATGGCAGCGAGGTGCCCGAGGAGCTGACCGCGAAATACCGCGGCCCCGCCCGCCAGACCCATCTGAAAAGCTGACGCGGAAGGGCCTCGGCGCATATGAAACCCCCCTCTGTCCGCCCGTTGAACGCCTGTATCGCCGATGTGCTTGGCGTCCTGTTCGCCCTGGTGATCCTGTTCTATGCCGCCAGCGGCCCGCTGAGCGATCTGGTGCGCTGGACCATAGAGGCCACCACCCCCGGCTTCGATGAGATGTCGCGCCGGGCGCAGCGGGTGCTGATGCGTGAACACTGGCTGGGCGCCGCCTGGCGGCTGGTGGAACGCAACGTGCTGCAGGCCACCGGCCTGATCCTGGGCCTGCCGATCCTGTTCGGCATGGTCATCAGCGCGCTGGCGCTGGCCAATCCGCCGGGGCGGCGCTGGGTCAACTGGCTGCTGGCGGGGCTGGCGCTGGGGGCGATGGTGTTCTGGATCGTGGGGATCTACGCCACCGATGCGGGGATGTTGCCCTCCGCGGATGCGGCGGATTTCATCGTCTTTCCCATTGCCGCGGCGGTGGCGCTGTATCTGACATGGCGGATGTTTGGCGGGTTCATCGCCGGGTTCTGCCTGTTCTGGGTGGCCTATCTGTTCCTGCGCGGGGATCTGCCGGCGTGGACGGGCATCCTGCAGGGGGTCGATGCGCCGTTTGACCAGAACCTGCGTGCGATGGTGCAGAATTTCTGGGCCCAGACGGGCGGCATGTTCGGCCAGCCCATCCAGGTGGTTGCGGGCAATGTGCTGATCTTCATCGTCTTTGGCGCGGTGCTGATGGGCTCTGGCGCGGGGGATCTGCTGCTGAAGCTGGCCAACAGGCTGACGGGCGGGTTCATCGGCGGGGCGGCCCATGCCTCGGTGGCGTCTTCGGCGCTGTTTGGCACGCTCTCCGGCGCGGCGATCTCCAATGTGGTCTCCACCGGCGTGATGACCATTCCCGTCATCAAGAAGGCCGGCTTCCGCCCCGCCTTTGCCGGCGCGGTGGAGGCCGCGGCCTCCACGGGCGGGCAGGTGATGCCGCCGGTGATGGGGGTGGTGGCCTTCTTCGTGGCCGGGCAGATCGGGCTGGAATACCGCTATATCGTGGTGGCGGCGATCCTGCCGGCGCTGTTCTACTACATCGGCACTTTCATGGCCGTGTATTTCGAGGCCCGCCGCGCGGGCATCGGCGCGTTGCCGGCGGACCAGCGCCCCGCGCTGAACCGCGCGGAGGCTGTCCAGTGCCTGGTGTTCGTCATCCCGCTGGGGGTGCTGTCCACCTTTTTGTTCATCCAACCCTCCGTCCCGCGGGCGGGGTTTTATGGCTTTGTCGCGGCCTTCCTGTCCGCGCTGGTGCTGTTTCCGGGCTTTCGCAGCCGCGCGCGGATCTGGGCGGCCTTTGTGGATGCGGGGCGGATGGCGGCGTCGATCGTGGTGATCGTGGCGGCTATCGGGCTGATCGTGGGGCTGATCCAGCTGTCAGGCTTTGCCGGGCGGCTGTCGCTGTTGCTGGCGCAGATGGCGGATGGGCCGCTGTTGCTGGTGCTGGTGGTGGTGGCGCTGGGCTCCATCGTGCTGGGCATGGGGCTGCCACCGGGGGCGACCTATTTCATCATCGTCATCGCGCTGAGCTCCGGCATTGACGCGGTGGGCATCCCTGAACTGACCCTGCATCTGTTTGTTGTGTTCTTCGCGGTCATGTCCACCGTCACGCCGCCCGTGGCGCTGGCGGCCTTTGCGGCGGCGCCCATCGCGGGCGCGGACCCGATCCGCACAGGCTTTGCCGCCGCACGCATCGGCCTTGCGGGGTTCCTGCTGCCCTTCGTCTTCGCCTATCACCCGGCGGTTCTGTATAAGCTGCAATCGCTCTTCACGCTCTTCGGGGCGGAGCCGTCCCAATCCGCGGCGATGATCCATCCGTCGGATGTGTCCTGGGCGGCGTTCTTCTGGATTTGCCTTGCCTTCACGGTGGCCATGTGGCTGCTGTCCTCGGCCTTGGCGGGCCATGATCGCGGCCCGCTGCCGCTGGCCGAGCGCGGCGCGCGCAGCGCGGCGGGGCTGTTGATGCTGGTGCCCATGATCGGGGTCGCGGCGCCTGCGGCGCTGTTGGGGGCCGTCCTGATCGGGCTGGATCGGATGAGACATCGCGCAGCGGGCCAGACGCCCGCGGTGCGGGATAGAACACATAAAAAGGGAGGAAACACATGAACCACATCGTGAAAGGCATCGCGCTGGCCACGCTTCTGGCGGGGACGGCACAGGCGCAGGATACGCTGCGCATGGCCACCATCGCGCCCAGCCTGGGCCAGGCCATCACCATGGCGACCTTCGCCAATATCGTGAATGACAATCTGGACGATGTGCAGATCGAGGTTGCTGCCGGCGGTGCCGCGACCCTGCACCAGCTGGAGGTGGGCCGGGGTAACCTGGAGATGTCCATGACCTCGCCCGTTGTCTACAACCTGATGGCGGCGGGCACGCGCATGTATGCCAATCAGGCCGATGCCGCCGAGGCGGCCGAGAATGTGCGGGTGCTGATGTGGTTCCCCTATGGGCAGTATCACTTCGCCGTGCGCGGCGACAGTGACATCCAGGTGCTGGACGATATCGAGGGCGCGACCGTCTTCCTTGGCCCCCAGGGCGGCGGGGCGTTCAATGCCGCGCGGGGCTGGGTGGCCTCCACCACCGGGTTGATGGTGGGTGAGGATTACGAGGCCATCACTGCCAACTGGCAGACCGGGTTCCAGGCCTTTCTGGATGGCACGATCGATGTCTATGTGAACGGCTGCATCGACCCGTGCCAGCAGTTCCTGCAGTTCACGGAAACCGAAACGCTGCGCTTCATCGGGCCGGAAAGCCATGAGCATGCGGAGGTCGATGAATTCCTGGGCGCGTGGCGGTATCGGGCGGAAATTCCCGCCGGGCTGTATGACGGGCAGCTGAACGAAGATACCGTGATGTCCTTTGACACCTCCGTGGGCATCGCCGTGCGCGCCGATATCGATGAAGAGCTGGTGTATCGCATCACCAAGGCCTTCTGGGACAACCTGGATCAGGTGACCTCCGATGCGCCCTGGGCCGCGGCGCTGAACATGGAATTCGCCGCTGCACAGCGCGGCAAGGGCCAGCTGCACCCCGGTGCGGCCCGCTATTACCGTGAGGCCGGCGTGCTGCAGTAACCGCAGCACATGCTGGCAAGCAGGCGGCCCCCGGCATGGGGCCGCCTTTTTGTGCCGAGGGTGGCCTAGCCGTCCGGGCTCTCGCGCTTGGCGCTCAGCAGCAGGTAGTTGCGCGCGCAGGCATTGACCTGGGCCACGGCCAGCC
>CBFHYV010000135.1:0-7991 GCA_965660085.1 uncultured Paracoccaceae bacterium | reverse complement strand
GCGCTGGCGGCAGGGCGGGCGGCCGACACGAGGCACGGGCGCCCTGGGCCAACAGGTGCTGGCGGCCTTGCCCTATGCGCCCACCGCCGCGCAGCGTCGCGCGGTGGAAGAGATCCGCGCCGACATGGCCCTGCCACGCCGCATGAACCGCCTGTTGCAGGGCGACGTGGGCGCAGGCAAGACGCTGGTGGCCTTTCTTGCGCTGTTGACGGCCGTGGAGGCCGGCGGGCAGGGCGTGATGATGGCTCCGACAGAGATCCTCGCCCGTCAGCATATGGAAGGGTTGGCGCCGCTTGCGGCCTCTGCCGGTGTCACGCTGCGGCTGCTGACCGGGCGGGACAAGGGCGCGGATCGTCAGGACACGCTGCGCGCGCTGGCGGAGGGGCGGATCGATATCCTTGTCGGCACCCATGCGGTGTTTCAAAAGGATGTGCTGTTTCATGATCTGCGCCTGGCGATCGTGGATGAACAGCACCGATTCGGCGTGCGCCAGCGTCTGGAACTGGGGCGCAAGGGGGCGGCGGTGGATGTTCTGGTGATGACCGCCACGCCGATCCCGCGCTCCCTGGCGCTGGCGCAATATGGCGATATGGATGTCTCCATCCTTGATGAAAAGCCACCGGGCCGCCAGCCGATCCAGACCGCGCTTGTGTCCCTGGACAGGTTGGAAGAGGTCACAGCCCATCTGCGCCGCGCCGTGGCCGAAGGGCGGCAGGCCTATTGGGTCTGCCCGCTGGTGGAACAAAGCGAAACGATGGATCTGACCGCAGCGCAGGACCGGTTTGATCACCTGCGCGTGGCGCTGGGCGAGGGGGCCGTCGGGCTGGTCCACGGCCAGATGCCCCCGGCGGAGAAAGACGCCGCCATGGCCGATTTCGTCGCGGGCAAGACTCAGGTTCTGGTGGCCACCACCGTGATCGAGGTGGGGGTGAACGTGCCCAATGCCACCATCATGGTGATCGAACAGGCCGAAACCTTCGGCCTGGCGCAGCTGCATCAGCTGCGCGGGCGCGTGGGGCGGGGGCAGGCGGCCTCAACCTGCCTGATGCTCTACCGCGCGCCCATGACCAGCGGTGCGGAACGGCGCCTGAAAACCCTGCGCGAAACGGAGGACGGGTTTCGCATCGCCCAGGTGGATCTGGAAATGCGCGGTGCGGGGGATCTGATGGGGACGGCCCAAAGCGGCCTGCCGCGGTTCCAGGTTGCGGATCTGGAACGCCAGGCCGATCTGATGGCGATTGCCCAGACCGATGCGCGCAAGCTGCTGCATGATGATCCGGACCTGAACAGCCCCCGCGGCCAGGCCGCGCGCAGCCTGTTGTGGCTGATGCGCCGTGATGAGGCCATTCGCCTGCTGGCCGTGGGCTGACCCCTCTTTGTTCTCATATGTTCTTAAAAAGTTCTTTACAGCGCCCCCAAAAAATGAGAACAAAGAGGCAACCAGGGAATGGGGGATATGCTCATGACGGAAGTTCGCACAGTTCTGCGCCAGTCTGGTTGGAAAGTCGCGCGGGATGCGCTGGGCCTTGTGCCACTGGGGCTGATCGGGTTTGCCGTGTTGCACATGCCCACATTCTTCTGACGCCTGACAGTTTTGCCTGCGGTCTTGCGCCGATGGATCCCGCGCCTTTTGTCCCAACTTTCGCGTGATCGTCTGCGGTTTTTGCCTGTCTGCCCGCCATCGGGTCCCACGCAAGACCTTTCCTGCCGCCTTCGCGCCCCATGCGAAGGCGGTTTTTTTTCGCCATGGCGCCGGGCGCGGCTGTGGGATGGGTCAGGCGGGCAGGGTCTCTACCGCCTCGGCCAGGGCATCCAGCGTCAGCATGATGGAAGCGTGCCGGTTCTTGAAATTGGCCGCCGGGCGCAGGGCCTCCAGCCCGTCAAAGGGGGCCGAGGGCACCGGGCCGCCGGATTTCAGCATGGCAGACAGTTCATCGCGCGCCTGCCGGATCTGGGCCGGTGTGGCGCCCAGCACGGCCCCGCCCACAACGGCAGCGGCGGCCTGGCCCAGGGCGCAGGCTTTCACATCCTGGCCGAAGGCGCTGACATGGCCATCGGCCATCTGCACATCCACCGTCACCGTGGAGCCGCACAGGGGCGAGCGTTTCTTCACCGTGGCCTCAGGCGCATCCAGCCGGTGGTGATGCGGGATATCCGCCGCCAGCGCCAGGATGCGGGTAGAGTAGAGCTTCATCAGATCGCTATCGGCCGACATTGCTTTCCCTTTCCAGACCTTGTCGTTAGTTAGGCGGTGACCGGCCATCTTCAAAAGGTTTTTGCCATGTCTTTCAATCCTGCAACCCTGAAATTTGATGCGGCCGGGCTGATCCCGGCGATCGCGCAGGATGCCACGAGCGGCGAGGTGTTGATGATGGCCTGGATGAATGCCGAGGCCGTCGCCCGCACGCTGGACACAGGGCGGGTCACCTATTGGTCGCGCTCTCGCGCCGCGTTCTGGGTCAAGGGCGAAAGCTCTGGCCATGTGCAGAAACTGGTGGATCTGCGTGTGGATTGTGACCGTGATTGCCTGTTGGTGCTGGTGGAGCAGACCGGGCCGGCCTGCCACACGAATCGGCGCAGTTGCTTCTATACCGCCGTGCGCGACGGGGCAGAGGTGGAATTGATGGCGCCAGAGGGCTGAGCGCCGATCAGGCGCCAGATGTCCTCTGGCGTCTTGCCGTCCGCCCGATACAGCCGAAGTGCACGGGAATCGTCGCGCTTGGCCAGCCGTTTGCTCTTGTCATCGCGGATCAGCCCGTGATGGTGATAGATCGGCGCGGGTAGGCCCAGAAGCTCTTGCAGGACGCGGTGCAGCGGGGTGGCATCCGCCAGATCCGCGCCGCGCGTGACATGGGTGATGCCTTGCGCGGCATCATCCACCACGACCGCCAAGTGATAGGCCACATCCCCGCTGGCGCGGCGGCATAGCACTGCATCCCCGATGCCGTCCCGCAGGTCCGCAGCATTCAGGTCCGGGTTCTGGGCCACGCCGGTTTCCCGGTAGCGCGGAACATGTCCCAGGATGTCCAGGGCACGGGCCATACTCAGGCGCAGTGCCTCGCCCGGTTGGCGGCTGGTCCAGAGACGGTTGCGGCAGGTGCCGGGATAGACCACCCCGTCCGGCCCGAAGGGCGGGTCGCCTTCCTGCGGGGCGCTGTGGGCGGCGCGGATATCGGCGCGGCTGCACGCGCAGGGAAACACCACACCCATCCGGCCCAGCCTGTCCAGCGCGGCGGTGTAGGCGGCGATGCGGTCTGATTGGCGCAGGACCGGGCCGTGCCATCGCAGGCCCAGCCAGTGCAGATCCTCCTGGATCAGGCTTTCCCATTCCGGCCGGCTGCGGGCGCGGTCCAGATCCTCTATCCGCAGCAGGAACTGCCCGCCCAAGGCGGCGGCCAGATCATGCGCCACCCGCGCGGCATAGGCATGGCCCAGGTGCAACGGCCCCGTGGGCGAGGGCGCAAACCGCGTGCGCGGTGTGCTCATACGCGTTCCAGGACGTAGACGGTGGCGCCCAGGTCCAGCTTGGGCAGGTGGGGGCCATGCTCCGCAAGGCGCTGGACCGCGCCGCCACTGTCCACCCATTCGGCCACCTTTGCGGGAAAGGCCGGATCATCCAGCGCGTGGTCATTGAAGGAAAAGACAAACAGCCCGCCGGGCGTCAGCGTTTCCATCAGCGCATCAAAGACCACCAAGGGGGCGGCACCGGGGCTGATGGCGCCCACCGCGCAGATGGCATCATACTGGCCCTGCGCGATGCCCATATCGCCGCCCGGCTCGATCCGGCGCAGATCCCGATAAACGGCCTTGCCGTGCGCTACGGCGATCATGCCCTCAGAGATATCGACTCCGTCGATGGCGCCAAACCCCGCCGCCGTCAGCGCTTGGCCCGAAAGCCCGGTGCCACAGGCAAAATCCAGAATCCGCGCATCGGCCCGCGGCATCAAGGACCACAGGGCCTCTGCCACGCGCTGCGGGGTGGCATAGCCCTGTTCGGCCAGTTCGGCGTCATATTGCGTGGCCCATTCGTCATACAGCTGCTGACGTTCCTGCGCGGTCGCGGGTTGATAGACCTTGTCGATGTAACGCTGTGCCATTGCCGTCCTCCGGGTGTGATGCTTACTCTGCCGCGGCGGCCCCCCGCGGCGATTGCGGCTGCAGCCAGGCCTGCCATGCGGCTTTGGCGCGGTCGGTATAGGCCTTGTAGCGGTCCTTGCGGCCACGGCGGCCGCCCTTCAGCCCGTCAACGGGGCGGAAGAGGCCGAAATTCACATTCATGGGCTGAAAGCTGCGCGCCTCGGCCCCGCCGGTGATGTGGTGGATCAGCGCGCCATGGGCGCTGTCCTGGGGCACCTCGGGCAGGGTCACGCCCAGGATTTCCGCCGCCGCCATCCGCCCCGCCAGCAGGCCCATGGCCGCGGATTCCACATAGCCTTCCACCCCGGTGATCTGGCCGGCAAAGCGGATGTTGGGGCGTGACCGCAGCCGCATCTGCCCGTCCAGCAGCGTGGGCGAGTTCAGGAAGGTGTTGCGGTGTATCCCGCCCAGCCGGGCAAAGCGCGCGTTTTCCAGCCCCGGAATCATCCGCAGCACATCCGTCTGCGCGCCGTATTTCATCTTGGTCTGGAAGCCGACGATGTTGAACAGCGTGCCGAGCGCGTTGTCGCGGCGCAGCTGCACTACGGCATGGGCCTTGATGTCCGGCTGGTGGGGGTTTGTCAGGCCCACGGGTTTCATTGGCCCGTGGCGCAGGGTTTCGCGCCCGCGTTCGGCCATGACCTCAATGGGCAGGCAGCCGTCGAAATAGCCCGCGGTTTCGCCTTCGTGAAACTCTGTCTTGTCGGCGGCCAGCAGCGCGTCGATGAAGGCCTCATACTGCGCCTTGTCCATGGGGCAGTTGACATAGGCGCGGCGTTCATCTTCCGTCTCGCCCTTGTCATAGCGCGACTGCATCCAGGCCTTGGACA
Organism: uncultured Paracoccaceae bacterium; assembly: GCA_965660085.1. Lineage (GTDB taxonomy): Bacteria > Pseudomonadota > Alphaproteobacteria > Rhodobacterales > Rhodobacteraceae > CBFHYV01. Next base: position 3,024 of record CBFHYV010000135.1, on the reverse strand, counting down.
TGTCAATGCTGTCGGCATAGACGATTGGCGCAATGGCGTCGAAAAATGCCAACGCATCCGCGCCGGTTTCCGCCTGGATCGCCCGCCCCAGCGCACTTGAGGTCAGCGGCCCCGTCGCCACGATCCACAGCCCCTCATGCGGCAGTTCCGTCACCTCGGCCCGGGAAATGCGGATCAGCGGATGCGCCTCCAGCGCGTCTGTGACGGTTTGGGAAAAAGCCTCCCGGTCCACGGCCAGCGCCCCGCCCGCGGGCAGGCGGTTGGCCCGGGCCGAGCCGATGATCAGCCCGCCCGCCGCGCCCATTTCCCAATGCAGCAGGCCCACGGCGTTCTGCTCATCATCGTCAGAACGGAAGGAGTTGGAACAGACCATCTCCCCTAGCTTGTGCGTCTGATGCGCAAATGTGCCCACGTCGGGGCGCATTTCGTGGATGACCACGGGCACGCCCATGGTCGCGGCCTGCCAGGCGGCTTCGGCGCCGGCCATGCCGCCGCCAATGATGTTGATTTCCTGTGTCATACATAGGATGTAGCGGCCCTGTGCCGCCTTGTCACGTCCTGCGCGGGGTTACTGCTGCCACTCGGGCGGGCGCTTTTCCAGAAAGGCGCTGATGCCTTCTTCGGTGTCGCGGTGCAGCATGTTTTCCACCATCACCTCGCCTGCGTGGGCATAGGCCTCGGCCAGGGTCATCTGCGCCTGCGCATAGAAGGCTTCCTTGCCGATCTTGACCGCCACGCCCAGCTTGGCCGCCACGGTTTCGGCCAGCGCGCGGGTCTCTGCCTCCAGCGCCTCTGGCGCGACGACGCGGTTGATCAGGCCCAGTGCCTCCGCCCGTTCAGCGGGGATGAAGCTGCCGGTGGTCAGCATTTCAAACGCCTGCTTGCGCGGGATGTTGCGCGTCAGCGCCACCATGGGGGTAGAGCAGAACAGCCCGATGTTCACCCCGTTGACGCCAAAGCGCGTGCCCTGCGCGGCCACGGCCATGTCACAGGTGGCCACCAGCTGACAGCCCGCCGCCGTGGCGATGCCCTGCACCTGGGCAATCACCGGCTGCGGGATCTTCTGGATCGTCTGCATCATGTGGGCGCAGCGGTCGAACAGATCCTTGAAATAGGCCTTGCCGCCATCTTCGGACTGGCGCGCGGCGGTCATCTGCTTCAGGTCGTGACCCGCGCAGAAGGCCTTGCCGCGTGCGGCCAGGATCACGGCGCGCACGCTGCGGTCCTCTTGCAGCGAGTCCAGCTGCGCCTGCAGCGCGGCCAGCATTTCGTCCGACAGCGCGTTCAGGCGTTCCGGCGCGTTCAGGGTCAGGCAGGCGATGCCGCCGCTGTCGTTACGTTCCAACAGTTCCATCTTGTCCTCCCAATGGCTGCGCGCGACCCTAGCGGCGGATGGATACGGAGGAAAGCATGACCATCAAGATCACGGCCGAGGAAATGGAAATCTTTCTGCCGGAGGTGTTTCCGCAGGTCGCGGGGATGTTTGGCATCGACCGGCTGGATGAGGATCTGCTGGTGATGCGGCTGTTTTCCCATGAAAGGCATCTGCGCCCCGGCGGCACGGTTTCCGGCCCGGCGATGTTCGCGCTGGCCGATGTGGCGGCCTATGTGGCCACAATGTCCCGCATCGGGCGGCAGGCGCTGGCGGTGACAACGAATTGTTCCATCGATTTCATGCGCAAGCCCGTGGCCGGGCAGGATGTGTTGGCCCATGCGCGGCTGCTGAAGCTGGGGCGCAGCCTGTCGGTCACGGATGTCTTGCTGTTCTCCGAAGGGGCCGAGCCGCCCGTGGCGCGGGCCACGCTGACCTATTCCATCCCGCCGCGGGGGTGATCTGCCGCTTTTTGCGGCAGTTGCGGCGGCGGCCGGGGGTGCCGTTAATTTACCATTTGATAAAAAAATTGGTTGTGGCAGGCTGATCCAAACAACGGGATGGAGCCGCCATGACCAATCCGCAGACACCGGGGCTTGCCGCAGGGCGTCTGGCCCCCACGCAGCTGAGAGAGAATTTTCAGGACCTGCACGCGCCGCTGGCGCCCCATGCGGCCGCTGTGGCGGCGGACCGGTGCTATTTCTGCCATGATGCGCCCTGCATCACAGCGTGCCCCACGGCGATCGACATTCCGCTGTTCATCCGCCAGATCGCAACCGGCCAGCCGCAGGCCGCCGCGCAGACGATCCTGGAACAGAACATCCTGGGCGGCATGTGCGCCCGCGTCTGCCCCACCGAAACCCTGTGCGAGGAAGCCTGCGTGCGCGAGGCCGCCGAAGGCCAGCCGGTGGAGATCGGGCGTCTGCAGCGCTTTGCCACCGACAGCGTGATGCACCTGCCCGGCCATCCCTTCGCCCGGGCGGAGGCAACCGGGCACAGCGTGGCCGTTGTGGGGGCGGGGCCGGCAGGGCTGGCCTGTGCGCATCGGCTGGCGATGCTGGGCCATCGCGTCACCCTGCTGGAGGCGCGGCCAAAGGCCGGCGGGCTGAACGAATATGGCATCGCCGCCTACAAGACCGTTGGCGATTTCGCCCAGGCCGAGGTGGACTGGCTGCTGCGCATCGGCGGGATCGAGCTGATCACGGGCCGCGCGCTGGGCGATCATCTGACCCTGGCGGAGCTGTCAGAGGATTTTGACGCCGTGTTCCTGGGCCTCGGGCTGGGGGGTGTCAACGCGCTGGGCGTGCCGGGGGCGGAGCTTTCGGGCGTGCGTGACGCCGTGGATTTCATTGCAGATCTGCGTCAGGCCGATGACCTGGCTGCGTTGCCCGTGGGGCGCAATGTCGTGGTGCTGGGCGGCGGCATGACGGCCGTGGACGCAGCGGTTCAGGCCAAGCTGCTGGGTGCCGAGACCGTGACAATCGCCTATCGCCGCGATCAGGCCGCCATGCCCGCCAGCCGCTATGAACAGGATCTGGCCGCCGCGCGGGGCGTGCGCATTGCCGCCAACCTGCGCCCGCGGGCCATTCACGGCACCGATGCGGTGCAGGAGATCGAGCTGGAATACACCCGAAGCACGCCGCGGGGCCTTG
>CBFHYV010000134.1:0-8016 GCA_965660085.1 uncultured Paracoccaceae bacterium | reverse complement strand
TCGCCAAACAGCGCATCGATCGGGATCTCGACATCCAGCCGCAGCCGCTCGCTGCCTTCCTGGTAGGTCCAGGTGGCATCAATCCCGGCCTGCGCGATCTCCGAACAGTCAACCTCACGCAGCCAGATGTCTTCTGACACCATGTCGGGGGCGTGATTGTCGTCCTGGTTGTCGTCGTCGTTCTGGTCGTCGTCGTCGTCCTGGTCGTCGTTGTCGTCGTGGTTGTCGTCGTCGTCCTGGTCGTCGTTGTCGTCGTGGTTGTCGTCGTCGTCGTGGTTGTCGTCGTCGTCGTCGTCGTCGTCGTGGTTGTCGTCGTCGTCCTGGTCGTCGTTATCGTCCTGGTCGTCGTTGTCGTCGTTGTCGTCGTCGTCGTGGTTGTCGTCGTCGTCCTGGTCGTCGTCGTCCTGGTCGTCGTTGTCGTCCTGGTCGTCGTCGTCGTTCACGTCGTCTGCGCTGTCCGCATCGAACGTGTTCCATTGCTTCGTGGACCCTTCGCGCGCGCCGCCCTCGGGGCCGACGGAGGTCAGACGAACGGCAAAGGCTTCATCATCGAAGTCATCCAGCGTCAGGGCGCGGTTCGCTTCGAGCGTGATGGTGATTTCGCGAATGTCGTCGGAGCCGATGCCAGGCGTCCCGAAGGACATGCCCACATCGACGCGGCCGATGTCATTGCGGACATCGCCGTTGATGTTGACGCCATTGCCCATGTCACTGACGCGGTCAGCATCGATATCGGTGCCCGTCAGAAGCGGCGTGGCGCCTGGGTTGGTCTCGGTGATGGTCAGGCTGTCGAGAATGCTCTCATCGTTGACGTGAAAGAACAGGCCCCGCAGATCGCCAATGTTGCCGGATGTATCCAGAACGCGCGCGGTGACATCGATCTTGCCCGCGTTTTCTTCGAGGATGATCTGAACATGGACTTCATGTTCATATCCGGCTTTGGTGATGGTGAATGTCTTGGCAGTCATAACGGGTCCTCCTCGTTACTCATGGCGCGATGCCGACATGACGGCCTCTTCTGGCGCGCCCCGAAAATCCGACCAGCCAGCACACGGCCCGTCTCAGGTGGATTTATAAAGTCTGGGACAGCCGCCCTGATGGCGGCGCAGGGGCATCAAAAGGGAGAGATTTTGACGCGTCTTTTTTCTGCTTGACGCTTGTCAGATTGGTGCCGTTTTTGGACGAAACCGCGCGGTCAGATGGTCAGAATTTGGCAGAAATAAGGCAGCCTCTATCCCTTTGGATAGGGCTGTCTGACGGAACGTATAGGCCTGCTATACCAAGCAAAATATGGAAAATCCGTGCTGATGGGCGGGCTGTGCGCCCAAAGCGAATCACTTTTGTTCAGATGATCGCCTGTGCCACACCTTTGATCGGCCCGCGCCAGGGTTTGGCCACATTTCCTTGGCGCGTTTCCGGGGTGAAAAACATGCGCGCATGGCGCCCGATTGCGCGGATCACCATGCCCCCCGGCGCGGTCCCCTGCCGCCTTCGGCCCGGACGCTGACCCGCGGCACAGCCCCTCCGATGCGCCCTTTGGTCCGGCCTGCGCCTGGCGCCATGCATTTTTTGAATGGCCGGGGTCAGGAATACCTCACTGCCGCGCTGCGGCGCCCGTGTGTATCACACTCTCAAGGCGTGCGAGGGGTGCGCTGGATCAACCGCACGGGGTCGTCATGCTGAATCGTCGTTTCATCGCCTCTGTCATCATGACCTCGGCCACCCACGATCTTCCGGCCATGCCCTGGTCCACGCGCCAGGCCCGGCCACACGCCGCCTGAGGCGGCACATATCCCTTTGCAACACCGGCTGCGCTTCTCTCAGGGCGCACGGGGCAGGCAAGCGCCTGCCCCTTTTTCATTCCGGCAGCGGCGGCGCGACGATGACCTCAACGCCGTGAGCGGCGCAGGCCTGTGCCAGCGGTGCGGGCAGGGGGGCGTCGCAGATCACCATGTCCAGCGCCTCCAGCCCGGCGATGCGGATGGGCGCGTTCCGGCTGAGCTTCGTGCGGTCCGCCACAAGGATGCGCCGCCGTGCGCGGGCCAGCATGGCCTGGCTGACGATGACCTCTGCCATGTCGTAATCCAGAACCGTGCCCTGGGCATCCAGCGCCGAACAGCCCACCACCGCCACGTCACAGCGAAACCCCTCAACCGCGTGCGCGGCCAGCGGGCCAACCAGCCCGCCATCGCCGGGTCGCAGATCTCCGCCTGTCAGCACGCAGCGCGAATCCGGCGCCTGTGCCACCAGCGTGGCGACGTTGATGTTGTTCGTGACCACCAGCAGCCCGGCATGGCCGCGCAGCGCCTCTGCCACGGCCTCGGTTGTGGTGCCGATATTGAGGCTGAGCGAACTGCCCGGCGCAATCCGGGCCGCACAGGCGCGGGCGATGGCGGCCTTACCCGCGGCGTTCAGGGACCGGCGCGCGCGGTATTCGATGTTCTGGGCGCCTGCGGCCAGAACGGCGCCGCCATGCACACGCTCCAACTGGCCGGCGCGGGCCAGGTCGGACAGGTCGCGACGGATGGTCTGCAAGGTCACGCCAAAGTGCTGCGCCAGCCCTTCAACCGTCACCTTGCCCTCCTTCCGCGCAAGATCGAGGATTTCAGGATGGCGGAATGTCTGGCTCATGGTGGCTCCGGCGCAGGGGTGGGTGCAGAAAAGCGCAAAACCGAACACAAAAGAAGAAATTTATTTGCGATGATGCTCTTTTTGCGTCAGTTTGCCCCTGAACGCAAAGGGCAGTGGGCGGGTTCATGGCGGAGCGGGCAAATGGCGCGGGCGGGGAGATCCTGGATCTTTTCGTGATCGGCGGCGGGATCAATGGCTGCGGGATCGCGCGGGATGCCGCGGGGCGTGGCCTGTCCGTGGCTCTGGCCGAGATGAACGATCTCGGCGGCGCGACCTCCTCTGCCTCCACCAAGTTGTTTCACGGCGGCTTGCGGTATCTGGAGTATTTTGAATTCCGCCTGGTGCGTGAGGCCTTGCTGGAACGCGAGGTGCTGTTGCGCGCCATGCCTCATATCAGCTGGCCCATGCGCTTTGTCCTGCCGCTGCATCCGGGGATGCGGTTTGACAGCCAGACCCCGACCTCGCGGCTGTTGCAGCGGATCATGCCCTGGATGAAGGGGCGGCGCCCAGCCTGGCTGATCCGGCTTGGGCTGGCGATCTATGATGGCCTGGGCGGGCGGCAGATCCTGCCCGGCGCGCGGCGGCTGTCCCTGCCCGGCACGGCGGAGGGCGCGGCGCTGCAGCCCCGTTTTGCCACGGCTTTCGAATATTCCGATTGCTGGGTGGAGGATTCGCGGCTGGTGTCGCTGAACGCGCAGGATGCCGCGCGGCTTGGCGCGGAGGTGATGCCGCGCTGTCAGGTCACCCGCGCCCAGGTGCGCGATGGTCTGTGGCATGTCACGCTGAGCGATGCCGACACCGGCGCATCCCGGCAGATGCGCGCGCGGATGCTGGTCAATGCCGCCGGGCCGTGGGTGGGGCAGGTGATTCAGGGCGTGATGGGCCGCAACAGCGGCGACAGCGTGCGCCTGGTGCGCGGCAGCCATATCGTGACGCGGCGGTTGTTTGACCATGACAAGGCCTATTTCCTGCAAGGCACAGACGGGCGCATCATCTTCGCCATTCCCTATGAACGGGATTTCACCCTGATCGGCACCACCGATGCCGACCACCCCGACCCCGCCACCCCCCCGCACTGCACCGAGGCCGAGGCCCGCTATCTGCTGGACTTCGCCAATGGCTATTTCGCCCAGCCCCTGACGGAGGATGACATCGTCTGGCGCTATGCCGGGGTGCGGCCGCTCTATGACGATGGCGCCAGCAGCGCCACGGCGGCCACGCGGGACTATGTGCTGAAACTGGATGCAAGCGCAGGCGCGCCGGTGCTGAACATCTTTGGCGGCAAGATCACCACCTATCGCCGCCTGGCGGAAAGCGCGCTGATGCAGATCGGCACGGTGCTGCCGCTGGCGCGCGGCCCGTGGACGGCGGGCGCGCCGCTGCCGGGGGGCAATTTTCCGGTGGATGGGGTGGCGGACCTGATCCGGGATCTGATGGCGCGGTTTGCCTTTCTGGACGCAGACTGGGCCGCGCGGCTGGTGCGCGCCTATGGCACGCAGGCGGCGCAGATGCTGGGCGGGGCGCAGGAGGCGGCGGACCTGGGCCGCGATTTCGGCGCCACCCTGACCGAGGCTGAGGTGCGCTGGCTGATGCGCCATGAATTTGCCCGCCGCGCGGCCGATGTCGTCTGGCGCCGCAGCAAACTTGGCCTGCGGATGCGCGCCGAACAGATCCAGGCCCTGGATGATTGGATGGTGGCGCAGCCCCGCGCCACCCAGACGGAGACGCACGCATGACCCCCCCGATGCCCGCCGACGCGCCCCATGTGCTTGCCATTGACCAGGGCACAACCTCCAGCCGCGCGATCGTGTTTGACGCCCGCTTTGGCATTGCCGGGCAGGCGCAGCAGGAATTTCCCCAGATCTTTCCGCAAAACGGTTGGGTGGAACATGTGCCCGCTGATCTGCTGCGCAGTGTGCTGGACACCTGTCGGGCCGCGTTGCAGGCGGCGGGGCTGACGCCGGGGCAGATCGCGGCCATCGGCATCACCAACCAACGCGAAACCACGCTGATCTGGGACCGCCAGACCGGGCGGCCCATCCACAATGCCATCGTCTGGCAGGACCGGCGCACCGCGCCGCTGTGCGAACGCCTCGCTGCCGAAGGGCTGGGCGCGCATGTCACCGCGCGCACCGGCCTGCTGCTGGACCCTTATTTTTCGGCTACCAAGATCGCCTGGCTGCTTGATACCGTCGAAGGTGCCCGCGCCCGGGCAGAGGCCGGGCATCTGGCCTTCGGCACGGTGGACAGCTGGCTGGTCTGGGCGCTGACGGGGGGGCGGGTGCATGTCACGGATGCCACCAACGCCGCGCGCACCATGCTCTATGACATCCATCGCGGCGGCTGGGATGAGGAGATCTGCGCCACCCTCGGCATTCCCATGGCCCTGCTGCCCCAGGTGCGCGACAGCGCGGCGGAGTTCGGCATGACGGACCCGGCCGTGTTCGGTGCGGCGGTGTCCATTCGCGGCATCGCCGGCGATCAGCAGGCCGCGACAATCGGGCAGGCCTGTTTCAGCCCAGGCATGATGAAATCCACCTATGGCACCGGGTGCTTTGCCTTGCTGAACACGGGCACGGTGGCTGTGCGGTCCCGCAACCGTCTGCTGACCACCATCGCCTACCAACTGGATGGCACGCCAACCTATGCGCTGGAGGGGGCGATCTTCGTGGCCGGTGCGGTGGTGCAATGGCTGCGCGATGCGCTGGGGATGATCGACACCGCCGGGCAGAGCGCGGATCTGGCGCGGGCCGCCGATCCGGGGCAATCCGTGGTGATCGTGCCGGCCTTCACCGGGCTGGGCGCCCCCTATTGGAAGGCGCATTGCCGGGGCGCGGTGCTGGGGCTGACGCGGGACAGCGGGCCAGAGGCCTTTGCCCGCGCCGCCTTGGAAAGCGTGGGCCACCAGACCCGTGACCTGCTGGATGCGATGCGCGCCGATTGGGGCCAGGCCGGGCAGGCGGCCTTGCGGGTGGATGGCGGCATGAGCGCCTCTGACTGGGCCATGCAGTTCCTGGCCGATATCACCGGCGCGCCCGTTGAACGCCCGGCGGTTCAGGAAACCACGGCCAAGGGCGCGGCCTGGCTGGCCGGGCGCGCCAGCGGCATCTATCCCGACATGGCGGAGTTTGCCGCGCAATGGCAGGCCGACACACGGTTTGACCCCGTGCTGCCCACGGCAGAGCGTGAGGCCAAACATGCCCGCTGGGCGCGCGCTGTCTCCGCAACAATCCGGTTTTCGGAGGAAAGCTGACCGCATCACTTGCATCTCCCGGTGGGCTCTCTCAGTCTGAAACGCATGTCAAAGCGGCACGATGGGCATTATGATCCTGCTGGTGGATGACAATCGTGATTTTGGCCAGTTGCTGGCACAGATGCTGCAGGCCGATTTGCAGCAGGTCACGCTGTTCACATCGGCTGAGGACGCCGAGGCATGGCTGCGGCAAGGGGCTGCCCCAAAGGCCTGCATTCTGGATCTGAAACTTGGCCGGGGCCGCATGACGGGGGTGGAGCTTGCCCGGCTGGTCCGCGCCATGCATCCGGCGCTGCCCATTGTCTTTCTGACAGGCGCGGTCCCATCTGGGGATCAGGCCGAGTTGCGCGGGCTTGGCGCAATCGTGCACAAGACGGCTGGATTTTCCGCGCTGGTGCAGGCGTTGCAGGCCGAATGCGCGCGTCACGCCGGGCGGTGCAGGCCATGATGCCCCATGGAAAGGCCACGGCGCGCCCTGATCCCGGCATCCGGCAATGAGCGGGCCTGAGCCGCTGTCAACTCTGGCTGAGCTGTTGGCCGCATTGGCCCTGGCAACGGGCGGAGAGACCCTGACACTGGCCCCCGGAAATTACGGCGCGCTGGATCTTTACGCGCCGCGGGATCGGTTCATTGCCTTTGACGCCCCTGTGACCGTTGCTGCGCAGCAGCCAGACGACCCGCCCCGATTTGGGCGCATCCAGATCACCGGGGCGCGGAATCTGGTGCTGGACGGGATCATGCTGGACTATCACGCAGGCGGGGCGCCGCAGCATGACAAGCCCTTCGTGCTGCGGGACGTGGCGGCGATGGCGCTGCGCAACCTGGCCGTTTTGGGCGATGATCCGGGCCGGGGGCAGGGGGTGCATGTGACCGGCGCGCAGGGGCTGGAGGTGTCTGGCAGCGAATTTGCCGGGTTTCACCGCGGGCTTGTCGTCACCCGTTCGGTCGATCTGCGCATTTCCGACAACAGCTTCCGCCTCATGGGCTCGGACGGGATCGACCTTGCCGGCGTGCATGACAGCCTGGTGCAGGGCAACCAGCTGTCCGATTTCGCCCCGGTCCCGGACAGCCGGACTCACCGAGATTTCATCCAGGTCTGGACAGCCGCCGGTGCAGGGCCGTCCACCGGGCTGACGATCACTGGCAATCGCATGTCCGGCGCGGATGTGCAGGGGATCTTCCTGCGTTCGGAAACCGGCGACCGGCTGGCCGATATCGAGATTTCCGGCAACCATGTGCAGACGGACCTGTGGCACGGCATCCACACCGCACCCACGGATGGGTTGCGTGTGGTGGGCAACACGGTCCTGCCGGTGACGCTGATGCCCGGGGGCCGGACAAGCGCGCCGGTGATCTTCATTGACCCCGATGTCCGTTCCCTGACCGTGGCCGGGAACGTTGCCACCGGGCTGGAGGGCGCCGGGCCTGAGCTGGGGCAGGGCAACCTGATCCTGGAGGCCGGCCCACAGGCCGGGGCGGATGCGCTGCTGCGCCATGTGATCGCCGCGCCACAGGGGGCGCTGTGGCACAGTCTGTTTCCGCCGCATGTGGCGGCGGGGATCGGGGCGCCGCAGTCCTGGCCCGACCCGGCGCAGGACCGATTGCGCGTGCAGCAGGTGCATGACGGTTTCGGCGCGGCCCTTCTGGATGCGGGCCACAGCAGTCTGGGCGGGCGGTTTCTGGCCGACGATCCTGCCGCGCGCGTGCGGTGGACCCTGCCGGGGGGCACGCGTTTGGAGGGGCTGCAGATTCGGCTGAAGCTGCCGCCGGGGCGCCATTCCATCGGCCTTGAAGCGTCCCGCGCCGGGGCAGAGGCCGCCCGCCAGCTGGGGATCGACGTTGCGCCGCCCCTGGTGTTGCGCTGGCCAGACCAGCCCGCGGGCGTGGCGCTGACCCCCGGAACAGGGCACGCGCTGCCCGTGCCGGACTGGGCCTTGGGCGATCTGGCGCTGCGCCTGGATGTGACGCTGGACCGGCCTGCGGATGGTGGGCATCTGCTGCGGTTGCACGGCAGCTGGTTGCTGCACCTGCGGCCCGATGGCGCGTTAGAGGCCCGCCTGACGGATCGCGCCGGGGCGCAGCATGTGCTGCGCAGCGCGCCGCTGGCCTTGGCCGCGGGGGCGCGCCACCGG
>CBFHYV010000133.1:0-8257 GCA_965660085.1 uncultured Paracoccaceae bacterium | reverse complement strand
TGCGGGCGCGGGCGCTGCTGGGCGTGGCGGTGCCCCTGGTGCTGGGCCGGAACCGGGCGCATCTGGGGGCGGCTACCGTGCTGTGGCTGCGCCACGGCCGGGCTGTGTGACGCAACGTCATTTTCAACGCCGGCTTTGCAGCTGCAGAAAAAATTCTCTGACCGCCTGATTTATTGGCGGCGCAGGCTTGCGCGATATGCCGGTGTAATGCCAACGTTAACCATCGGGCGGATAGTCCGCCAAAGGCTGTGCAGAAACGTCAGGACACACAGTGATCGGCATCGTCATCGTCGCGCATGGGGGGCTGGCGCGGGAATACCAGCGCGCGCTGGAACATGTGGTCGGTGTCCAGCCGTCGATGCGGGCCATTGCCATCGATTCCTCCTGTGACCGCGACGACAAGCAGAGCGAGATCCTGCGCGCCGCCGATGGTGTGGACAGCGGCGATGGCGTGGTGATCGTCACGGACATGTTCGGCGCCTCGCCCTGCAACCTTTCGCTTCCGGCCTGCCGCAGCGCGGATCGGCGCATCCTGTTCGGGATGAATCTGCCGCTGCTCATCAAGCTCGTCCGCTCGCGTCACCTTGAGGTTGGCGACGCAGTGGCACGGGCCACGGAGGCCGGGCGCAAGTATATTGACAGCCGGATCATTTCCGGGGACTAAACCGGAATGACAAATTCCGCGACACGCACGCTGAACATCGTGAATGAAAAGGGGCTGCACGCCCGGGCTTCGGCCAAGCTGGTGGAAACGGTGGACCGTTTCGACGCCAGTGCGGAAGTGTCCCGCGATGGGCTTTCGGCGTCCGGTGACAGCATCATGGGGCTTTTGATGTTGGCAGCGTCCCGGGGAACCACTATTGAAGTTCAAACGAGCGGGCCTGAGGCGGATGCCCTTGCCGATGCGATTGCGGCGCTGGTGGCCGATCGGTTCGGCGAAGCGTGCTAGTTCGAGCGATTTGAAACGGGACGGTGACAGGATGGTTGACAGCGCCCGCCACACCGCTGCCAGACATGTCGGCAGCCCGCAGCCTGCGCCTTATGACAAGCGCAAGCTGAGCTACGCCAATACCTTCACGAACCCCTGGAAGGCCAACTCCATCCGCGCGCTGGAATGGATGACCGGCAAGATCACCCTGCTGAGCCTTGTGCGCCAGTTTGAGCAGATGGGACCGGCCGAGGGGCAGGCCTTTTGGCGGCAGGCCCTGGGTCTGATGCGGATCGAGCTTCAGACGCCGCCCGAACAGATCAGCCGGATCCCGGCCGAAGGGCCGGTGATCGTGGTGGCCAACCATCCGCACGGACTGGTGGACGGGATGATCCTGGCGGATCTGATCGGCCGCGTACGCCAGGACTACAAGATCCTGACCCGGTCCCTGCTGACGGGCGTCAAGGAAGTTGAGCAGTTCATGATCCCCGTGCCGTTTCCCCATGAGGATGACGCGCGGGAACAAAGCCTGCTGATGCGCCAGCGCGCGATGGATCATCTTGGGCAGGGCGGCGTGATCGCGCTGTTCCCCTCTGGTGTGGTCGCCCATTCAGAGACCTATTTCGGGCCCGCGCATGAGGCTGTCTGGAACCCGTTTACCGCCAAGCTGATCCAGCGGTCCGGCGCGACGGTGGTGCCGATCTTCTTCCCCGGCCAGAACTCCCGCGCCTATCAGATCGCCAACAAGCTGTCCGCGACCCTGCGGCAGGGCCTGCTGATCCATGAGGTCGTCCACGCCTGCCGCAAGCCGCAGGCGCCGGTGGTGGGCCAGCCCATCACGCCCGAAGAGGTGCGCAACTGGACCGGCAAGAGCCGTGATTTCGTGTCCTGGCTGCGTGACCGCACACTGGCCCTGGGCGCAACCTGACGCGGCCCGCCTGAGCGCCCCGATGGACCTCAGCGCCCCTATGGATCGGGGGCGCCGATGCACCCCCGATATGTGCCCAGAGACTGCGCCTCAGCGCGTGGGCACGGGCGTGTCGCCCCGATAGTCATAGAAGCCCCGGCCTGTCTTGCGGCCCAGCCAGCCGGCCTCGACATATTTGGTCAGCAGGGGGCAGGGGCGATATTTGGTGTCCGCCAGCCCGTCATGCAGCACGTTCATGATGGCCAGGCAGGTGTCCAGCCCGATGAAATCCGCCAGTTCCAGCGGCCCCATGGGATGGTTGGTGCCCAGCTTCATCGCCATGTCGATGGAGGTCACGTTGCCGACGCCTTCATACAGCGTATAGACGGCTTCGTTGATCATCGGCATCAGGATGCGGTTGACGATGAAGGCGGGGAAATCCTCGGCGCTTGCGGCGGTCTTGCCCAGGCGGTTCACCACGGCAAGGCAGGTCTGGTAGGTTTCCGCATCGGTAGCGATACCCCGGATCAGCTCTACCAGTTGCATCACCGGCACGGGGTTCATGAAATGGAAGCCCATGAATTTCTCCGGCCGGTCCGTGCGGGAGGCCAGCCGGGTGATGGAGATGGACGAGGTGTTGGACGTCAGGATGGTATGCGGCTGCAAATGCGGCACCAGCGCCTCAAAGATCTTGTGCTTGATCTCCTCACGCTCGGTGGCGGCCTCGATCACCAGATCGGTCGTGCCGAGGTGTGGCAGCTCCAACGTGGAGGAGATCCGCGCCATGGCGGCGTCGCGCGCCTCGGCGGTGATCTTCTCCCGGCTGACCTGACGGTCGAGGTTGCTGCCGATGCGGGCGATGGCCTTGTCCAGGGCCTCCGGGTTCACATCGTTCAGTATGACCTCGTAGCCGGCCAGTGCCATGACATGGGCAATTCCGTTGCCCATCTGTCCCGCACCCACGACGCCGATCTTCTGGATCTCCATGCGCTTACTCCTGCCTGTGGCCCGGGCACTTAGCCACGCCGGGCGGCGCTGTGCAAGGGCAGGCGCGCGCTGGTGCCGCGTTGCGGCATGGTCAGATGCAGAAAGGGCCCGCGCGTGGCGGGCCCTTCGGGGTCTGTGGTGATCGCGGCGGGTGCGCCCGCGATGGATCAGAGCTTTTCGGTCAGCTCGGGCACGGCGTCGAACAGGTCGGCCACCAGGCCGAAATCCGCGACCTGGAAGATCGGGGCCTCTTCGTCCTTGTTGATGGCGACGATGATCTTGCTGTCCTTCATGCCGGCCAGGTGCTGGATCGCACCGGAGATGCCGACAGCCACATAGAGATCCGGCGCAACCACCTTGCCTGTCTGGCCAACCTGCCAGTCATTGGGGGCAAAGCCGCTGTCCACCGCCGCACGGGAGGCGCCCACCGCGGCGCCCAGCTTGTCTGCCAGGGCCTCGATGATCTTGAAGTCCTCCTCGGAGCCCACACCGCGGCCGCCGGAGACGACGACACCGGCGGAGGTCAGCTCGGGGCGGTCGCTTTCGGCCACCTTGTCCTCGACCCATTCGCTCAGGCCGGGGTTGTCGGCTGCCGCGATGTCTTCCACGGCTGCCGCGCCGCCCGTGGCGGCGGCTTCGAAGGTGGATGTGCGGAAGCTGATGACCTTGGTCGCGTCGGCGGACTTGACCGTCTGGATCGCGTTGCCCGCGTAGATCGGGCGTTCAAACGTATCGGCATCCACCACGGCGGTGACATCGGTGATCACCATCACATCCAGCAGCGCCGCGACGCGGGGCAGGATGTTCTTGGCGTCAGTGGTGGCGGGGGCCACGATATGGCTGTAATCCCCGGCCAGCGAGGCAACCAGCGTTGCCACGGGCTCTGCCAGGCGATGGCCATAGAGCGCATCTTCCGCCACCAGAACCTTGGCCACGCCTTGCAGCGTGGCGGCCTCGGCGGCGGCGTCGCGCGCCTTGGCGCCCACGGCCAGCACCGTCACTTCACCCAGCGCGGCGGCGGCGGTCACGGCCTTGGCGGTGGCGTCCATGGACAGCGCGCCATCGGTGATTTCGGCAATCAGAAGAACGGACATCACACTGCTCCTGCTTCTTTGAGTTTCGTCACCAGCTCATCAACGGAGCCGACCTTGATGCCGGCGGCGCGTTCCGCGGGCTCGGATGTCTTGACGATTTCCAGCCGCGGGGACACGTCCACGCCCAGATCGGCGGCGGTCTTTTCGGCCAGCGGCTTTTTCTTGGCCTTCATGATGTTGGGCAGCGAGGCATAGCGCGGCTCGTTCAGGCGCAGGTCGGTGGTGATGATCGCGGGCAGCGTCACCTTGATGGTCTGCAGGCCACCGTCCACTTCGCGGGTGACAACGGCTGCGCCATCCTCGACATCGATCTTGTTGGCATAGGTCGCCTGGCTCCAGCCCAGCAGGGCCGACAGCATCTGGCCGGTGGCGTTCATGTCATTGTCGATCGCCTGCTTGCCGGCCAGCACCAGGCCGGGCTGCTCTTCCTCAACGATCTTGGCCAGGATCTTCGCCACGGCCAGCGGTTCGATGTCCGTGTGCACATCGTCCGCGGCCACCACCAGGATGGCGCGGTCCGCGCCCATGGCCAGCGCGGTGCGCAGCGTTTCCTGCGCCTGCTTCACGCCGATGGACACCGCGATGATCTCGTCCGCCTTGCCGGCCTCTTTCAGGCGGATGGCTTCCTCGACCGCGATCTCATCGAACGGGTTCATGGACATTTTCACATTGGCAAGATCGACACCCGTGCCATCCGCCTTCACGCGGACTTTCACGTTATAGTCGATCACGCGCTTGACGGGTACGATGACCTTCATCGGCGTAAGTCTCCCTTGATCCGGCCACCCCGAGGCGGGCGGCACGCTCCACTGATTGTGCTTTGTTAATGGCTCAGGGCCGGTGGCAACAGCGCAAAATCGTCACTTTGTCTGTGCCGGACGTCACGTTTCGGGCCGGTGCCGGGCGGTGCGGCCGGTCAGGTAAAGGTATTGTTTCGCGGAAAGCCGCGCGGGGCCATGCGCCCGGCGGTCGCGCGTTTGCCGATCCATTCGTCCAGTTCCGTCACCTTGCGGGTGCGTCCGGCCGGGTCCAGCCAGCTCAGCCCCTCGGCCAGGGTGAAGGTGCAGGCATCCGACAGCCCGCCATCCTTGTATTTCTGCAGGCGCACGCCCTTGCCGCGGGCCATTTCCGGCAGCTCTTCCAACGCAAAGATCAGCAGTTTGCGGTTTTCCCCCACAACCGCGACGTGATCGCCAGACACCGCGCGGCACAGCGCGGCGCGCGCGCCGTCGCGCAGGTTCAGCGCCTGTTTGCCGCTGCGGGTTTGGGCCACAACGTCATCCTGCTGCACCAGGAACCCGTCCCCCGCGTCCGAGGCCACAAGCAACCGCCCGCCGGGCTGGTGCACGAACAGGTCGATGATGTCTGATTCGTTGGGCAGGTCCACCATCAGGCGCAGCGGTTCCCCCATGCCGCGCCCGCCGGGCAGGCTGGCGGCCTGAACGGTATAGAACCGCCCGTTGGAGCCGAACACCAGCAGCTTGTCCGTGGTTTCCGCGTGGAAGATGAACCGCGGCCCGTCGCCATCCTTGAACTTCAGCTCTCGGGTCAGGTCGATATGGCCGGTCATGGCGCGCACCCAGCCCATGCGTGAACAGACAACCGTGATCGGTTCGCGCTCGATCAGCGCCTCTGGCGGCACATCCGCGGCTTCCTCCGCCTGGGCCAGCAGGGTGCGGCGCGCGCCGCCGGGCCAGTCCTTGCCGAAGGTCTTGCCCGTTTCGCGCAGCTGGTCTGCCACGCGGGCCCATTGCTGCGCGGTGTCGTCCAGCAACCCCACCAGCGAGGCGCGCTCGGCGCGCAGGCGGTCGCGTTCCGCGACAAGCTCTATCTCCTCCAGCCGGCGCAGGCTGCGCAGGCGCATGTTCAGGATGGCATCGGCCTGCACCTCCGTCAGCCCGGCGGCGCCGGGGCGGGGCGGGGGGCTGTAATCGGCCTCTGACGTGGCGCGGGGCGGGGTGGCGGCCCAATCCTGCCGCATCAGCGCAGGCTTGGGGTCATCGTCATAGCGGATGATGTCGATCACCCGGTCCAGGTTCAGGAAAGCCACGATCAGCCCGTCCAGAACCTCCAGCCGGTGGTCGATCTTTTCCACGCGGTGGCGGCTGCGGCGTTGCAGAACCTCGCGCCGGAAATCCAGGAACGCGCGCAGCACTTCGCGCAGCGAACAGACCTTGGGCGTGACGCCGTCGATCAGCACGTTCATGTTCAGCGCAAAGCGCGTTTCCAGGTCAGATGCGCGATAGAGCAGCCCCATCAGCATGTCGGGGTCCACATTGCGGGTCTTGGGTTCCAGCACGATCCGCACGTCTTCGGCGGATTCGTCCCGGATATCGCCCAGCAGGGGCACCTTGCGGGTCTGGATCAGCTCTGCGATGCGTTCGATCAGCCGCGATTTGGGCACCTGATAGGGGATTTCCGTCACCACGATCTGCCACTGCCCGCGGCCCAGATCCTCAATATGGTGGCGGGCGCGCAGGCGCAGGCTGCCCCGGCCCGTGCTATAGGCTTGGGCGATGTTTTCGGGCGGTTCCACCAGCACGCCGCCGGTGGGGAAATCCGGCCCCGGCATATGCACCAGCAGCGAATCGTCAGACGCCTGCGGATTGTCGATCAGGTGCAGACAGGCCGAAATCAGCTCGCCAATGTTATGGGGCGGGATGTTGGTGGCCATGCCCACGGCGATGCCGCTGGCGCCATTGGCCAGAAGGTTCGGGAAGGCCGCGGGCAGCACCACGGGTTCTTCCAGCGTGCCGTCATAATTGGCGCGGAAATCCACGGCGTTTTCGGTCAGCCCGTCCAATAGGGCCTCGGCCACCGGGGTCAGGCGGGCCTCGGTATAGCGGCTGGCGGCGGGGTTGTCGCCGTCGATATTGCCGAAGTTGCCCTGGCCGTCCACCAGCGGGTAGCGCACGGCGAAATCCTGCGCCAGACGCGCCATGGCGTCATAGATCGCGGCATCGCCATGGGGGTGATAGTTGCCCATCACATCGCCGGAGATCTTGGCGGATTTGCGGAACCCCCCGTTGGAGGCCAGCCGCAATTCGCGCATGGCGAACAGGATGCGCCGGTGCACGGGCTTCAACCCATCGCGCACATCGGGCAGGGCGCGGTGCATGATGGTGGACAGCGCATAGGTCAGATACCGTTCGCCAATGGCGCGGCGCAGCGGTTCGGCCAGGGCGCGGCCGGCATCATCCGGCCCGGCGGGAATGTCTGTGGTGTCGCTCATGCGCTGTGCATAGCTGCGCCATGCGGCCCCGGCAAGCGACCCTGTCTGCCGCCCTGTCCGGGCACGCGCGGCGCCGGGGCAGGGCTGCACTTGTGCGGCGCCGGGGCTTGCACCCTTGCCCGTGCAGCGCCAAACACGGCGCGCAGTCCATCACGCGCGCCGGCGCAGTCAGGAGAAAGCTATGGAGCATCAGCGCACGGTCCTGATCACGGGGTGTTCGTCCGGCTTGAGCCCGTCGCGCGCATCGGGGAGCGCGCGGTGCATGATGGTGGACAGCGCATAGGTCAGATAGCGCTCGCCGATTGCGCGGCTCAGCGGCTCGGAAACCATGGATAGGGGATTTTCGTCGTCTTTGTTCATGATCTTGGGTGTAAAGCCGCGCTGCGTCCCGGTCCAGCGCGAAAACGAGCCGGCATGATTTCGCGCGGAACTTTTTCTGCTCTGGCGGATTTCCACCACACGAGATGATAACAAAATGTGATAAACTAAACGTGATCCGATTCTACCGCGGGTCATGGGGAAGACTGGGGGAAGACATGGGAAAGCTGCTTTTTACCACGTTCGCGGGGATTTTTGTCACGCTCACGATCTTCGGTCGCGACCTGCCCGACGAGCCTGCAACCACCAAGGCCGAACCCGCGCCGCAGGTCACCCGAAGCGCCAGCACTCCCGATCCGCTTTACGCGCCGGGCAAGATCACGGCGACACCCGCGCCGCAGGTGGTGCCCGCATCCGCGACCGTCACGCCCGTGATCGCGAAATCGCGCATGCCCGGACCCGCGCTGCGCCCCTCCCCGCAATATCGCGCGACCGAAGCCCCGCAAGTCGCGGGCGGCGCGCTTTGGACCGTTTCGGCCAATGCGCTCAACGTGCGCTCTGGTCCTTCAACCGCCAACAGCGCGGTGGACCGCATCCGCAAGGGCGAACAGGTGCTCGTTGTGGCCGAAAAATCGGGCTGGGCCCATATCAAGATCGAAGGTGACGGCATCGATGGTTGGGTCGCATCACGTTTCTTGACGCCCGCGAACTGACCCAGCCCCCGCCCGCCATCTTGCCTTTTCATCTGGCTCCAAATACTCCCGCCGGAGGCTGAGACGCCAAGGGCGCCT
>CBFHYV010000132.1:0-8261 GCA_965660085.1 uncultured Paracoccaceae bacterium | reverse complement strand
CGGCCTCCGGCAACCTGCACGGCACGCCGCTGGCCTATGCCGCGGGCCAGCCCGGCTTTGCCCCCCTGCCCGCGCCACCCGTGCCCGTGGCGCCCGCCGATATCTGCCTCATCGGGCTGCGCTCGGTTGATCCGGCGGAACGCGCGGCGCTGGATGGCTGCGGCCTGCGCCGCCATGACATGCGCGATATTGACGAACACGGCATCATCGCCCCCCTGCGCGCCTTTCTGGCCCATGTGGCCCAGGCGGGCGCGGACCTGCATGTGTCACTGGATGTGGATTTCCTGGACCCGGCAGTGGCGCCCGCCGTGGGCACCACCGTGCCCGGCGGCGCCACCGTGCGCGAGGCGCATCTGGTCATGGAAATGCTTGCCGACAGCGGGCTGATGACCTCGCTCGACCTCGTGGAACTGAACCCGATGCTGGATGAACGCGGCCGCACCGCGCAGCTTATGGTGGACCTTGCCGCCTCCGGCTTTGGCCGCCGCGTGTTCGACCGCGCCACTCCGCGCATGTTGTAAGGACCTTTCCATGACCGCCCTGACTGACCTGCCCCGCCCCCAGACGCCCCAACCCAGCCGCAGCGCGCTGGTGCCTTTCGTCTCTGTCGCCAATATGATGCGGCTGATCCACCGCGTGGGTCTGGACCGGATGCTTGCCCTGCTGGCGGAGCGGATCGAGGCTGACTTTCGCCGCTGGCCGGAGTTTGACAAGACCCCCCGCGTGGCCAGCCATTCCCCACAAGGCGTGATCGAGGTCATGCCCACCGCCGATGGCCAGCGCTATGGCTTCAAATATGTCAATGGCCACCCCTGCAACACCCGCGCCGGGTTGCAGACGGTCACGGCCTTTGGCCTGCTGGCGGATGTCGGCACCGGATACCCCACCCTGCTGTGCGAGATGACGCTGCTGACCGCGCTGCGCACGGCGGCCATGTCGGCGGTGGCCACACGGCATCTGGCCCCGCGCGGGGCCACAGTGATGGCGATGATCGGCAATGGGGCGCAGGCGGTGTTCCAGGCCCGCGCCCTGGCCGCGCTGTGCGGGATCACGCAGGTCCGCCTGTATGACACCGATGCCGCCGCCACGCGGACCTGCGCGGATCACCTGCGCGCGGCGGGGCTGGATGTGATCTGCTGCGCGGACACGGCCGAGGCCGTGCAGGGCGCCCATGTCATCACCACCTGCACCGCCGACAAGCGCCGCGCCACCATCCTGGGCGCCAACCACATCGGCCCCGGCGTGCATGTCAACGCCATCGGCGGCGATTGCCCCGGCAAAACGGAACTGGCCCCAGAACTGCTGCGCCGCGGCGACATCTTTGTGGAATACACCCCCCAGACCCGGATCGAGGGGGACATCCAGCAACTGCCCGCCGACCACCCCGTGACCGAACTGTGGCAGGTGATGACGGGCCAGGCGCCCGGGCGCCGGGACGCGCGGCAGATCACGCTGTTTGATGGCGTGGGCTTCGCCGTGGAGGATTTCAGCGCGCTCTGCGTGGTGCAGGCCCTGCTGCAGGACGCCCCCGACCTGGCCGAACCGCTGGACCTGCTGGCGGACCCCGACGATCCGCGGGACCTTTACGGCATGCTGATGCGCGCCCGCTAGCCGCGGCTTGCGCTGGCGCGCGCCGGCGGGGTTTGCTAAGCCCCGCGCATGTTGCGCATCACAGACCTCAGCTTTGCCATCGATGGCCGCCCCCTGTTCGAGGGCGCCTCCGCCACCATTCCCACGGGCCACAAGGTGGGCCTGGTGGGCCCCAACGGCGCGGGCAAGACAACCCTGTTCCGCCTGATCCGGGGGGAGCTGACGCTGGACAGCGGCAAGATCGAGCTGCCCGCCCGCGCCCGCGTGGGCGGCGTGGCACAAGAGGTGCCGTCCTCTGACGTCTCGCTGCTGGATACGGTGCTGGCCGCGGATGCGGAACGCGCCGCCCTGCTGACCGAGGCCGAGACCGCCACCGACCCCACCCGCATCGCCGATATCCAGACCCGCCTTGCCGATATCGATGCCTGGTCGGCGGAGGCGCGGGCCTCCTCCATCCTGCGGGGGCTGGGCTTTGACGATGCGGCGCAGGCCATGCCATGCAGCGCCTTTTCCGGGGGCTGGCGGATGCGCGTGGCGCTGGCCGGTGTGCTGTTTGCCCAGCCCGATCTGCTGTTGCTGGACGAACCGACCAACTACCTGGACCTGGAAGGCGCGCTGTGGCTGGAAACCTACCTGGCGCGCTATCCGCATACGGTGGTCATCATCAGCCATGATCGCGGGCTGCTGAACCGCGCCGTGGGGGCGATCCTGCACCTGAGCGAACGCAGCCTGACGCTGTATCAGGGCGGATATGACCAATTCGCCCGCCAACGCGCCGAACGCCGCGCCCAGGCGGAATCGGCCGCGCGCAAACAGGCCGACCGCCGCGCGCATCTGCAAAGCTTCGTGGACCGGTTCCGCGCCAAGGCATCCAAGGCCAAACAGGCCCAGGCCCGGCTGAAGATGATCGAACGGATGGAGGTCATCACGCCGCCCGAGGAACTGGCCGCGCGGCGGTTCGACTTTCCCCAGCCAGAGGCGCTGTCCCCGCCGATCATCCGGCTGGACGGCGGCGCGGTGGGCTATGGCGCGGCGCCGGTGCTGAACAGGCTGGACCTGCGGATTGATCAGGATGACCGCATCGCGCTGCTGGGCCGCAACGGGCAGGGCAAATCCACCCTGTCAAAGCTGCTGGCGGACAGGCTGACGCTGATGGAGGGCAAGATCACGCGCTCTTCCAGGCTGCGCATCGGCTATTTCGCGCAGCATCAGGTGGATGAGCTGCATGTGGACGAAACGCCCCTGCAACATCTGCAACGCGCCCGCCCGGACACCCCGCCCGCCAAGCTGCGCGCGCGCCTGGCGGGCTTTGGCCTGGCCGCCGCCCAGGCCGAAACGGAAGTGGGGCGCCTGTCCGGCGGGCAGAAGGCGCGGCTGTCCCTGCTGCTGGCGACGCTGGACGCGCCGCATATGCTGATCCTGGACGAGCCGACCAACCACCTGGACATCGAAAGCCGCGAGGCGCTGGTCGAGGCGCTGACGGAATATTCCGGCGCGGTGGTGCTGGTCAGCCATGACATGCACCTGCTGTCCATGGTGGCGGACCGGCTGTGGCTGGTGAACGCCGGCCGCGTCACCGCCTATGAGGGCGATCTGGACAGCTACCGCCAGATGCTGCTGAGCGGCGACAGCGCCGAGCGCCCCGCCAAGCCCGCCCAACCCGCCAAGCCCAAAGGCCCCGGCCGCGATGCCCTGCTGGCCCTGCGCGCCGATCTGCGCAAGAGCGAGGAGCGCGTGGAGAAGCTGATGGAGATGGCGGAAAAGCTGTCCGACAAGCTGGCCGATCCTGCGCTTTATGACGAAGACCGGCGCAACGATCTGGAGGTCTGGAACCGCAAATACGCCGAGGTGCAAGAGGCCATGACGCGCGCCGAAGCCCTGTGGGAAGCCGCCCAGGCCCGGCTGGACGAAGCCGAGGGGCGCTGAACCGGCGGCCTGACGGACGGGCGCATGGTGCCGGGAAAAGGCCCGCGCCGTGACTGTGCTGGACAGGCCCGCGCGCGCGTTCTAGGCAAGGCGCATGGACCACGCCGCATTGATCACCGCCTTTGTCACGCTGTTCGTCGTGATCGACCCGATCGGGCTGACGCCGATCTTCATCGCGCTGACGGCGGGGACAAACCCGCGCCATCGCCGCGCGGTGGCGCTGCGCGCCTGTGCGGTGGCGGCGGTCGTGCTGCTGCTGTTCGCGCTGTTTGGCGAACAGGTGCTGGGCTTCATCGGCATATCCCTGCCCGCCTTCCGCATCGCAGGGGGGATCCTGCTGTTCCTGACGGCGCTGGACATGCTGTTTGAACGGCGCACCAAACGGCGCGAGGGGCAAGCGGAAGAGGAGGATTTCCCCGACCCTTCCGTGTTCCCCATTGCCATTCCGCTGATTGCCGGGCCAGGGGCGATCGCGTCGATCATCCTGCTGGTGGGGCAAAGCCCGGGCGCCCTTGGGCTGGCCGCCGTGATGGGCGTGGCCGCCAGCGTGCTGGGGATCGTCATGGCCTTTTTCCTGATGGCCGGACGGATCGAGCGGCTGCTGGGGCGCACTGGCATCACGGTCATCACCCGCGTGCTGGGGATGCTGCTGGCCGCGCTGTCGGTGCAGTTCGTGATTGACGGGCTGTCCAGCGTGCTACGCGATATCGGGCTGGTCTGACCGGGGCAGCACTGCCGCAGCGCGGGCGAGCGCTTCGATGCGGTCCCAATCCCCTGAGGCCACGGCATCGCCGGGCGCGACCCAGCTGCCCCCCACGCACAGGACATTCGGCAGGGCCAGGTAATCCGCCGCATTCGCCGGGGACACCCCGCCCGTGGGGCAGAACCTGACCTGCGGCAGCGGCCCACCGATGGCGCGCAGTGCAGCGGCACCGCCTGCGGCCTCCGCCGGAAAGAACTTTTGCGTTGTGAAGCCACGTTCCAGCAGGCGCATCGCCTCGGTCGCCGTGGCGGCGCCGGGCAGCAACGGCAGATCATGATCCAGGCAGGCGTCAATCAGCCGGTCCGTGGCGCCCGGAGACACGGCAAAGCGCGCACCGGCGGATTTGGCGGCGGCCACGTCATCGGGGGTCAGCACCGTGCCGGCCCCGACGATCCCGCCGGGCACGGTGGCCATGGCGGCAATCACGTCCAAAGCGGCTGGGGTGCGCAGCGTAACCTCCAACGCGGGCAGGCCGCCGTTGACCAGCGCCTGCGCCAGGGCGGCGGCATGATCGGCCGCGTGCACCACCAGAACGGGAATGACCGGAGCGGCGCGGCAAATGGCAAGGGTTTCGGCGCTGGCGGTGGCGGTGGCGGGGGTCATGAGCGGGCGATCCTTGGGCTGGCCGAGAGTGCGGGAGCCTCCGGCGGGAGTTTATCTGGCAAGATGAAGGGGGGCGTTACACCACCACCCCGGCGCCGGAGGAGGCGGGGCCGACGGTTTTGCGGAAGGCCTCGAACAGCTCTCGCCCGGTGCCGAAGCCATTGGCGGAGAGGTCCGCGGTGGCGGGGCTGCGATTGTCAAACCCTTCGGCAAGGCAGGCGATCTGGCCCGTTGTGGCATCGATGCGGATGATGTCGCCATCCTGGATGCGGGCGATGGGCCCACCGGCGGCGGCCTCCGGGCTGAGGTGGAGGGCGGCGGGCACCTTGCCGCTGGCGCCGGACATGCGGCCATCGGTCAGCAGGGCGACGCGCAGGCCGCGATCCTGCAGGACGGAGAGCACCGGGGTGAGGCTGTGCAATTCGGGCATGCCATTGGCCTGTGGCCCCTGGAACCGCACGACCACCACAGTGTCTGTGGTGAATTCACCGGCCTTGAAGGCGTCCCGCACCTGGGCCTGATCGGTGAAGACGCGGGCGGGGGCCTCGATCACGTGGCGATCGGGGACGACGGCGGAGACCTTCATGATGGCCTGGCCGAGGTTGCCGGAGAGTTCACGCAGACCGCCGCTGGGCTGGAACGGGTCCGCGGCGGGGCGGAGGATCTTGTCATTCTGGGTGGTGCGCGCGCCGTCGCGGAAGCTGAGGGTGTCCCCCGTCAGCACGGGTTCCTGGCGGTAGAGATCCAGCCCGTCCCCCGCGATGGTCACCACATCGGGATGCAGCAGGCCGGCATCCAGAAGTTCGCCGATCATGTAGCCCAGGCCGCCGGCGGCGTGGAAATGGTTCACATCGGCCAGCCCGTTGGGATAGACCTTGGCCATCAGCGGCGTCACGGCGGAGATGTCGGCGAAATCCTCGATCTCCAGCAGCACGCCGGCGGCGCGGGCCATGGCCGGCAGGTGCAGCACCAGGTTGGTGGACCCGCCCGTGGCCATCAGCCCCACGATCCCGTTGACGAAGGCGCGCGGGCTGAGCACATGGCCCGCCGGGCGGTAATCCTGGCCGAGGGCGGTGATCTCCAGCGCGCGGCGGGTGCCGGCGGCGGTCAGCGCGCTGCGCAGCGGCGTGCCGGGATTGACGAAGCTGGCGCCGGGCAGGTGCAGGCCCATGAATTCCATCAGCATCTGGTTGGAATTCGCCGTGCCGTAGAAGGTGCAGGTGCCGGGGCTGTGGTAGCTGGCCATTTCGGCGGCCATCAGCTTGTCCCGCCCGATTTCGCCGGCGGCGAATTGCTGGCGCACCTTGGCCTTTTCGTCATTGGGCAGGCCAGAGGGCATTGGCCCCGCGGGCAGGAACACTGCCGGCAGGTGGCCGAATGTGGCCGCCGCAATCACGAGGCCCGGCACGATCTTGTCACAGACGCCCAGGAACACCGCCGCATCAAAGGTGTTGTGGGACAGCGCCACACCGGCCGCGAGCGCGATGACATCGCGCGAGAAGAGCGACAGCTCCATCCCCGCCTGGCCCTGGGTGACACCGTCACACATGGCGGGCACGCCGCCCGCGACCTGGGCCGTGCCGCCCGCGGCACGGGCCGTGTCCCGGATCAGCGTCGGATAGGTCTCAAAGGGCTGATGGGCCGAGAGCATGTCATTATAGGCCGTCACGATCCCGATATTGGGCGCGCGGTCTTTTGCCAGCGCGGTCTTGTCCGCGCCCATGGCGGCATAGGCATGGGCCTGGTTGCCGCAGCTGAGATGCGCGCGGTTGGGGCCATCCTGCCCAGCGCGGCGGATGCGGTCCAGATAGGCGGCGCGGGTGTCGGCGGAGCGGGCCTCGATCCGGGCAGTGACGCGGGCGATGGTTTCATTCAGGGTCATGGCAGCCTCCGTTCGGGGTGGTGCTGGTGCGCGGCGATGCACGCCCGTTGGCTTGGTCTTACATTTGTTAGCGGTAACAGTAAACCCGCGAAAGCGGGCTTTCCGGCGCGCGCGCTTCGGGCTAAGGGAGGGTATGAATGATACAGATCTTCCCGTGGTGCGCCTGCGCCCGAAGGCCAATGCCGCAGCTTTGCGGCGTGGCTACCCTTGGGTTTATGACAATGAACTGGTCCTGGACCGCCGCACCAAGGCGCTGCCGCCCGGCAGCCTCGCGGTGCTGGAGGACAACGAGCGCCGCGCGCTGGGGGTGATTGCCTTCAACCCGCAATCGCGCATCGCCGGGCGGATGCTGGACCCCGGCGGCACGCGCGCGCCTGATTTCGACTGGCTGCGCACACGCGTGGGCCACGCGCTCGACCTGCGTGCGCGGCTGTTCGATACGCCCTATTACCGGCTGATCCATGCCGAGGCCGATGGCCTGCCCGGCGTGGTGGTGGACCGGTTCGGCGATACCGCCGTGATCCAGCCCAACGCCGCCTGGGCCGACCGCCTGCTGCCGGAACTGGAACGCGCGATCGCCGCCGAAACCGGGGTGACGCATATCCTGAAGAACGCAGGTGGCCGTGGCCGGACGCTGGAAGGGCTGGATGATGTCGATGCCGTTCTGCGCGGCCAGGCCCCGGATGCGCCCGTGCCGGTGCAGATGAACGGCGCCACCTATCTGGCTGACCTGACGGGCGGGCAGAAGACCGGCCTGTTCTATGACCAGCGGCCCAACCACGCCTTCGTGGCGCGGCTGGCGCGGGATGCGCGGGTGCTGGACGTGTTCTCTCATGTCGGGGGGTTCGGGCTGGCGGCGCTGGCCGGGGGCGCGCGCTCCGCGCTCTGCGTGGATGGCTCTGCCCCCGCGCTGGAGCTGGCGCAGGCCGGCGCCGAGGCCATGGGCGCGCAGGACAGGCTGCAGGTGCAGCGCGCCGATGCCTTCGATGCGCTGACGGGGCTGGAGGGCAGCGCCTTTGACGTGGTGGTCTGTGACCCGCCGGCCTTTGCGCCGGGCAAACCCGCGCTGGAGGCCGGATTGCGCGCCTATGAAAAGGTTGCGCGGCTTGCGGCCCCTTGCGTGGCCGAAGGTGGCTATCTGGCGCTGTGCTCCTGCTCTCATGCAGCAGAGCTGAGCCGGTTTCAGGGCGCCTGCCTGCGTGGCATCGGCCGGGCCGGACGGCGGGCGCAGCTGATCTACACCGGCTCGGCCGGGCCGGACCACCCGCTGCTGCCGCAACTGGCGGAATCGGGCTATCTGAAAGTGCTGGTGTTCCGGCTGTGAGGGCCCTGATGGACGCCTGCGTCCTCTACCCCACCGTGATGCGGCAGGTGCTTCTGGGCATTGCCGCCACGGGGGCCTTTGCCCCGCAATGGTCCCCCCGCATCCTGGAGGAATGGGCCCGCGCCGCCCGCAAGATCGGCCCCGGCGGAGAGGCGCAGGCGCGGGGCGAGATC
>CBFHYV010000131.1:0-8358 GCA_965660085.1 uncultured Paracoccaceae bacterium | reverse complement strand
CGAAAGCCGCGGCGAAAACGTGCTGCCCATCAATGTGCTGACGGACCTGGTGCGCAGCTACACTACGCAGGCCACATCGGTGGTGCCTCAGTTCCTGGCCGCCAGCTTCGAGATGTTCCGCGACAGCCAGTCCAAGTGGATGGAAACGATGAACAAGGCCAACCCCATTGCCAAGCTGCCGGGGTTTGAAGCCATGCAGGCCCAGCAAGAGGCCTTTCTGAAGGCGATGACAGGCGGCATGACCCCTGGCACCCCTGGTGACAGCAGCAAGGAAGATGGTGGCAAGGAAGACCTGCAGGCCATCCGCAAGCAACTGTCCGAGCTGCAGGACAAGCTGTCCAAGATGAACAAGTAAGGCCCCCCGCCGCGTGCACCGTGCCTTTGGCGGGAGCAACGGCCGGGTCAACGAAAAAGAGCGGCGCATCCAGCGCCGCTCTTTTCTGTTTGATGCATCGCCAGCCGCGTCAGAACGGGCGGCGGGGGTTGCCTGCGCTCAGGCGGCCTTGGCGGCCTTGGCGGTTGCGGCGGCGTCCAGCAGGATCCGCGCGACCTCATCACATTCTTCCAGCGTCAGGCGCGCGGGCAGGCGCGTGTCACAGGCCCGCATCAGCATGGCGCGCGTGCGCGGCAATTCGGGCATTTCCGGCAGGAACTGCCAGTTCCAATAGGCGCGGGCATTGTCGGTGCTGCGGCCAAAGACCTGCACCTTGACCCCTTGCGCCGCCGCCGCGGCGACGAAGCTGTCCACATCCGCGTCGGTCATGTCCACCAGGTTGAATTGCAGCGAATCCGGCGCGCGCTCTTCCGCGGGCAGCTTGTCCGGCACGCAGATATGGGCGCTGGCGTTGATCTGTGCGGCAACATGGTCATGATTGCGCCGGCCATCGGCCACGCGGCGGGCCAGTTCGTCCAGCTGCGGGCGGATCACGGCGGCGGACAGGTTGGACAGGCGCAGGTTATACAGCGGCAGGCGGTTCTGCCAGCGGGCGAAGGCCTCTTCCAGATCGGCGGAATTGTCTCCCCGGTCCATGTGCTTGCGCCAGTTGTGTTCATAGGCGCCGGAAAAGATCACCGCCCGTGCTACCAGATCCGCGTCATCGGTGATCAGGATGCCGCCTTCGCCCGCGTTGATCATCTTGTAGGACTGGAAGCTGAAGCAGCCGATCTGGCCGATTGTGCCGATCTTGCGCCCGTTCCACAGCGTGCCCAGCGAATGCGCGGCATCCTCGATCACGGGGATGTTGCGCGCCGTGCACAGGGCCATGATGCCATCCATGTCAGAGGTATGGCCGCGCATATGGCTGACGATCACGGCCTGAACGCTGTCCAGCTTGGCCTCGAAATCGGTCATGTCGATGCGGTAGTTCTCGCCCACCTCGCACAGCACGGGTACGCAATCCGCATGCACGATCGACGACGGCACCGCGGCAAAGGTGAAAGCAGGGATAAGCACGCGCGCATCCCGCGGCAGGCCCAGCGCCTTCAGCGACAGGAACAGCGCGGCGGAACAGCTGCTGACGGCCAGGGCGTATTTGCTGCCCATATAGGCCGCGAATTCATGTTCCAGCAGCGTGACCGGCGCATCCGCCGGCGCGGTGTAGCGGAACAGATCGCCCGAGCCCAGCAGGCGGTCGATCTCTGCCCGGGCCGCTTCGGGGATGGGCTCGGCGTCATGCATGTTCTGGGCCATATTCGGGATTCCTTAATTTCGGTTTCCAAATACGTAAAACAATGCCGATGCCGTGCAAAGCGATTTTGCGCCATTTCGGCGCGGTGTTGCGTCACGGCACTATGGGACGGGTCGATGCGGCGGGGATGCCGCCTAGAGCCCGAGCCTGTCGCGCAGGGCGAACCAGCTCATCGCCAGGGCCAGCAGCGGGCTGCGCAGGGCGCGGCCGCCGGGAAAGGGCGGGCAGGGCAGGGCGGCCAGCGTGTCAAAGCCGTCTGACTGGCCGCGCAGGGCCTCTGCCAGCAATTGCCCGGCATGAACGGCGGTGCCCACGCCGTGGCCTGAATAGCCAGAGGCCGTCACCATCCCCGGCGCCAGGCGGGCCAGATGGGGCAGGCGTTTCATGGTGATGGCCAGGGTGCCGCCCCAGGCGAACTCAAGCTCCACATCCGCCAGATGCGGAAAGATCCGCAACATCGGTTTGCGCACAAGGGCCCGGATATCGGCGGGGAAGCGATAGCCATAGGTCTCGCCCCCGCCAAACAGCAGCCGCCCGTCATGGCTGAGGCGGAAGTAATTGACCACGAATCGCGAATCACAGGCCGCCACATCGCGGGTCAGCACCTCTGCCGTGCGGGCGCCCAGAGGCGCGGTGGCGACGATGAAATTGTTGATGGGCATCACCCGCGCGCTGACACGCGGGTCCAGCCCGCCCAGATAGCCGTTGCAGGCCAGAACCACCTGGTCGGCCTGCAGGCTGCCGGTGGCGGTGCGGATCTGATAGCCGCCCTTGCGCGGGGTCAGCGATGTCACGGCGGTGCCTTCGTGCAGAACGGCGCCGGCCGATTGCGCCGCGCGCGCCAGACCCAGGGCAAAGCGCAGCGGATGCAGGTGGCCTGCCGTCATGTCCAGCACCCCGCCCCGAAAATCCGGTGAGGGGCACAGCCGGTGGCCTGCCTGCGCGTCCAGCACCTCCATCGGGTGATCGTGCCGGCGGGCCATGTGGTCTGCATAGCGGTGCAGCTCTGCCACCTCTGACGGGGAAGAGCCCATCCAGGCCACGCCCTCGCGCAGGTGACAGTCAATGTCATGGGTCCGGATCAGCCCGCGCACCAGCGCCTTGGCGTCCTCTCCCATCTCCCAAAGGCGGTCGGCGGCATCCGCGCCGAACATCCGCTCCAGCGTGATCTGATCCTGCCGCTGGCCAGAGCCGAGCTGCCCGCCATTGCGCCCCGATGCGCCAAACCCCGCGCGATGGGCCTCCAGCACGGTGACGCGGGCGCCGGCCTGCGCCAGATGCAGCGCTGCCGACAGCCCGGTGTATCCCGCGCCGATCACGCAGACATCCGTGCGGGCATCGCCGCTCAGCGGCGGCGTGGGCACGGGCAGGGGGGCCGTGGCGGCATACCAGCTGTCCGGGTGCTGGCCCGGCCGGTCATTGGCAAACAGCAGGTCCACGGCGCTCACACGTTCAGCAACAGATGCTCGCGCTCCCAGGGGGAGATCACCTGCAGGAATTCATCATATTCCGCCCGTTTGACGATGCTGTAGACGCGGGCGAATTCCGGCCCCACCACCTCGTGCAGGTCGGTGGCCTCGTCAAAGATGTCCAGCGCCTGGCCCAGCACGCGCGGCAGATCGGATTCGCCGGCATAGGCATCGCCGCGGAATGCGGCTGAGGGCGCAAGGCCGTTCACCAGCCCCAGGTATCCGCAGGCCAGGGACGCCGCGATCCCGAGGTATGGATTGCAATCCATCCCGCCCAGCCGGTTTTCCACGCGGCGGCTTTCGATCGAGGAGATGGGAACGCGAATGCCCGTGGTGCGGTTGTCCGTGCCCCATTCCAGGTTGATGGGGGCGGCGTGGTCTTTCACATAGCGGCGGTAGCTGTTCACATAGGGCGCCAGCATGGCCGTGGCGGCCGGTAGGTGATGCTGCAACCCGCCGATGAAATGGCGGAACATGTCCGTATCCTGCCCCTCGGCATCCACGAAAAGCGTGCTGCCGGTGCGTGCATCCAGGATCGAGTGGTGGATATGCATCGCGCTGCCCGGCTCATCCGCGATGGGCTTGGCCATGAAGGTGGCGAAACAGTCATGCCGCAGCGCGGCCTCCCGGATCAGGCGTTTGAAGAAGAACACCTCGTCGGCCAGTTTCACCGGGTCTCCGTGGCGCAGGTTGATCTCCAACTGACCGGCGCCGCCTTCATGGGTGATGCCGTCGATCTCGAAGCCCTGCGCCTCGGCGAAGTCATAGATGTCGTCGATGACGGGGCCGAATTCATCCACTGCCGTCATGGAGTAGGCCTGCCGAGCAGCGGCGGGGCGGCCAGAGCGGCCCGTCATGGGCGCAATTTCCTTGGCCGGGTCCAGGTTGCGCGCGATCAGGTAGAATTCCATCTCCGGCGCCACAACGGGTTTCCACCCGCGCGCGGTATAAAGATCCACAACCCGTTTCAGCACATTGCGTGGCGCAAAGGGAATGGGCACGCCTTCGCGGTCAAAGGCATCATGGATCACCTGCAAGGTCCAGTCGCCCGTCCAGGGCGCGGCGGAGGCCGTGGACATGTCCGGGCGCAGGATCATGTCCCGTTCGATAAAGCCTTCGTCCACTGCGGCGGCTTCGCCCCAATCGCCGGTGATGGTCTGGAAAAAGATCGAATCCGGCAGGTAGAAATGGGTCTGCCGGGCGAATTTGCTGGCCGGCACGGCCTTGCCGCGCGCAATGCCCGGCAGGTCCGCGATCACGCATTCAACCTCGTCCAGCCGCCGCCCGTCCAGAAAGGCGCGGGCGGGCTCGGGCAGGGTGCTTATCCAGTCTTGGCTCATGGCAGGCTCCGGTGGCGCAGGAAATGGGCGATGATGTCGGCCAGGGCGGGGCTGTCCAGCGGTTGGCCCAACCCGGCCTGTGCCTGCGCCAGCAGCGCATCGGGCACCACGCCGGGGCCACGGGTGGCGATCAGCCCGGCCACAACCGGATCCGCGAATTCGGGATGCGGCTGCACGCTGAAGGCCACACCGGGATAATGCAGCGCCGCATGGGCACAGCCCGGCCCGGTGGCCACGGTCTGCGCGCCCGGCGGCGGGGTCAGCACCTGGTCCTGGTGCCAGGCATGCAGGCGATGCGCGTGATCGCCAAAGGCATAGGTCTGCGGGCCGACAATCCAGCCGCCGTCAAACTTGGCCACATCGCCACCCAGCGCCTTGGCAATGGCCTGGTGGCCAAAGCACACCCCGACCAGCGGCACGGCGCTGTCGGCAATGGCGCGGATCAGGTCGAACAGCGGCGGCAGCCAGGCGTGATCCTCATAGACCCCGTGGCGAGAGCCGGTGATGATCCAGCCGTCCTGCGCCGTGGGGCCTTCGGGGAACTGGCCGTCCACCACCGCATAGGTGGTGAAGTCAAAGCCCCGCCCGGACAGCAAGGTTGCGAACATGGATGGATATTCGCCGCAGGTCGCGGCCAGATCTTCGGGCATGTGGCCCGTTTGCAGGATACCGATTTTCATGGATCACCGTGTTGATTGGGCCGAGCCTAGGCGCGCGCGTCAGCCGGTGCAAGCCCGCGCAGGGCCGTCACACGGTATCCAGCAGAAGCTCCACCTGAGCGGCGCGCGTCATTGCGGCGGATCGGGTCATTTCCTGCCGCTTGGTCATCACGAGGTTGCGGATCAGGTCCGCTGAAAAGATCCGCGCAACGCCCGGATCGGTGGCAAACAGGTCAATCGCGCTGGCCATGTCCTGCGGCAGTTCGGGCAGATCCTGGGCATAGGCATTGCCGGTGATCGGCGCGGGCGGCTGGGCGGCGTCCTCCAGCCCGTTCAGCGCCGCGCCAAGGATCGCGGCCAGCGAAAGGTAAGGGTTGCAATCCCCGCCCGCAACGCGGTGTTCGATGCGCCGCGCCGCCGGCGCGCCGCCCGGCACGCGGATGGCGGAGGTGCGGTTTTCATAGGCCCAGCACAGGTGCAGCGGCGCATGCGCCTCCGGTTGCAGCCGTTCATAGGAATTGGGATGGGGCGCAAAGATCAGCGTGCTGCCCCGCAGCGCGCCAAGGCATCCCGCCACTGCGTGGCGCAACAGATCCGTCCCCGCCGCGCCGCCATCGTCAAACACGTTGCGCCCGGCCTCATCCAGGGCAGAGAAATGCGTATGCAGCCCGTTGCCGGAGGCATCCTCATAGGGTTTGGCCATGAAACAGGCGGCAAAGCCATGCGCCCGCGCCACGCCCTTTACCGCCATCTTGAACAGCCAGGCATCATCGGCGGCGCGCAGGGCATCGGACTGGTGGCGCAGGTTGATTTCAAACTGACCCCGGCCGGCCTCGCTGCTGATGGCATCGGCGGGCAGGTCCATTGCGTCGCAGGCGGTGGCGAGGTCGTTGAAGAAGGCGTCAAACGCATCCAGCGCCCGGATGGACAGCGTATCCGTCACTGCCCGGCGCGGCCCCGCGCGGGGGGCTGCGGGCACGCGCAGGGCCTCTGCGCTGTCGTCAATCAGGAAGAACTCGAACTCCATCGCTGTCACGGGCCGCAACCCGCGCGCGGCCCAGCGGCCCAGCACCGCGGCCAGGGCATGGCGCGGATCGCCGGCGAAGGGGCGGCCATCCTCATGGAACATCCAGATCGGCACCAGCGCGGTTTCCGCCTGAAGCCAGGGCATGGGCACCGGCCCCCGGCCCGTGGGGCGCAGCACGCCGTCCCGATCCCCGCTGTCAAACACCAACGGGCTGTCCACGATGTCATTGCCCCAGATGTCCAGGTTCAGCGCGGAATAGGGAAAGCGCATCCCGTCGGTATCCAGCTTGGCCGCGCTGGCCGCCGGCAGGCGCTTGCCGCGCGCCACGCCGTTCAGATCCGCCGCCGCGCTGCGGATGGCGCGGATTTGCGGGTGACGGCGCAGATATCCTGAAACGCTTGCCATCGGGGGCCTCAGCGGATGATCTGCGGCCGCAGCCGCAGGCGTGGGCGCGCCTGGCTTGGCAGGTGCCGGTTCAGCCGCTGGTTCACCACGCCGAACAGTACGATGATCAGCAGCGTCAGCAGGATGAAATAGCCCGCCAGGATCGGGTAGGGCACGAAGGGGTTGAAGGTCTTGTCCGCGAAGTAATTGGCGTAATACAGCGCGTCACCACGCTGTTGCCGCGCCGGAAAGCCCGAAAAGAACACCAGCGTCGTGGCGTGGAACAGGAAGATCGCCTCATTCGTGTAGGCCGGCCACGCCAGCCGCAGCATGGTGGGCCAGGTGATCCGGCGAAACCGCGCCCAGCCGCTCAGCCCATAGGCATCTGCGGCCTCGATATCACCGCGCGGCACGCTCATCAGCGCGCCGTGGAAGATCTCGGCGCTGTAGGCGGAGGTGTTGAGGAACAGCACCACCAACGCCCCCAGCCAGGCCGAGGTCAGCGGCGAAAAGAACGGCACCGCCGTTTTCAGGGACAGGAACAGGAAATAGGCGAAGAAGAACTGGATGAAGAGCGGCGAGCCGCGGAAGATAAAGATGAACCAGACCGAGGGCAGCCGGATCCAGCGCGCCTTGGCGGCCTTGCCCATGGCCACCGCGGTGGCCAGGAAAAAGCCCGATGCCAGCGCCAGAACGCCGAAATAGACATTCCAGATCATGCCGGAACCGATCAGCACGAATTGCTGGCACAGCGTGAAATCGCTGCGCGGCAGCAGCCGCTCGCCGATCCCGATGGACCGCAGGCCGTAGTCGGCCAATGTCTCCCAGCAGCTCATGCGCCGCCCCCCGCCTGGGCGCTGCCGCCCAGCGTGGCCTGCCCGTGGCTCAGCCGCCGTGTCAGCCGCGCCAGCACCACCTCGCTGACGCGGGTGAAGCCGAGGTAAAAGACCAGCAGCGCCAGGAAATACCACATCCGCCAGTCGCCGTGGGGATACTCCGTGAACCGCGGGCTTTTGGCGCCGCCCAGTTCCCGCGCCCAATAGACGATGTCCTCAACCCCCAGCAGGAACAGCAGGGGCGTTGCCTTGATCAGCACCATCCACAGGTTGGACAGACCCGGCAGCGCGTAGATCCACATCTGCGGCACAAGGATGCGGCGAAACACCTGGCCCTGCGTCATCCCGTAGGCCTCCGCCGTTTCCAGCTGGGCGCGGGGCACGGCGCGCATGGCGCCGATCAGCACATTGCCCGCGAAGGCCCCGAAAACAATGGCAAAGGTCAGCACCGCCAGCGCGAAGCCATAGCTTTCATGCACCCATTGCGGCGCGTTGCCCAGCGGCAGCTTGGCCTGGGCGCAGACGACGAAATCATTGCCCTGGCGGATCGGCTCGGCCCAGTCCGGGCACATCCAGCGGTGGCGCAACCATTCAAAGGCCTGGTCCAGCGCGATGACGAAGAACAGGAAGAAGGCGATGTCCGGCACGCCGCGCACGATCGCCACATAGCCCTTGCCCAGCCAGGCCAGCGGCCAGATGCGCGACCGCGCCGCAACCGCGCCCGCAAAGCCGAAGGCTAGCGCCGCGGGCGCCGTGATGGCCAGCAACAGCAGCACCGTGCCGAAGGACCAATACAGCATCATGTGCTTGCCCGTGGTCAGGTAGCACGCCAGCCAGGCCGCGCGGTCCAGCGTTGCAGGATCAGTGCAAAAGGAAAAGATGGCGCAACCTCCGGCGGCGGGGCCAACCGCGCGGCGCCAGCGCCAAGGGGCGGGCAGCGGCGCGCTGGGCCGGG
>CBFHYV010000130.1:0-8380 GCA_965660085.1 uncultured Paracoccaceae bacterium | reverse complement strand
GTGCCCCAGCGGCGGATTTCCACGTTGTCATCCTCATCGGCGCCATCGGGCACCTCGGCCAGGGGGGCATTGGGCAGGGCCATCAGCGCATTGGTCAGCTCTGTGTCCAATTCCTTGGCGCGGGTCTGCATCTGGGCGACCTCGGCCTTCTTTTCGGCCACCAGCGCCCGCAGGCGGGCAAATTCCGCCTCATCGCCAGAGGCCTTGGCCTTGCCCACATCCTTGGAGGCCTTGTTCTGGTCCGCCTGCGCGGTTTCGGCGGCGTGGATGGCGGCGCGGCGGGCCTCGTCCAGCGCCAGCAGGCTTTCGGAGGCAGGCTCCGCACCCCGGCGCGCCAGGGCGGCGTCAAACGCTGCGGGGTTTTCACGGATGGCGCGGATGTCATGCATCGCTCGGGTCCTCTTTCCTGAGTCGCATCGCCGTTATGCCCCAATCGGTGCGGAAGGTGTAGGGCGGCGCGCCTTATTGCGCCAGCATGGCGCGGTCCAGCACCGCGCCGCGCGTGGATGTGGCATTGCCGCGGCTGACCACGCCAATCACCTGCCATCCGGTCTCCGTGATCTGCAATATCGGCCCGCCGGAATTGCCGGGCCGGACCGGGCAGAACAGGCGCAGTTCCTCCGCCACGCGGCCGGGGCAGTCCGCCCAATGGCTGAGCACATGGGGCCGCAGATCATAATAGCCCAGGGTGCGAAAGCGGCTGCCAGAGGCAGGCAAAGCCATAGGCAGCGGCGCCACGGTCAGCGGCGTGTCCAGCGTCAGGATGGCGATGTCATGCAGCGGGTCCAGCCGCCCGTCGCGCAGGGCGCGCGGGTGCAGGCGGATGGCGCTGGCGCGGGAATGGGCGGCATAGCTGCCCCTGTCCCATCCGGCAACGAAGTGCAGGTCCTGCGGGGGCACGAGCATCATGTCCGGCCCCAGCAGGCAATGCGCGGCGGTCAGCACTCGGTCCGGCGCGATCAGCGTGCCGCTGCACATGCCCCGGTTGCGAAAGCCCGCGTGATTGACCCGGCCCACCGCCTGCCATTGCGCGCGCTCGGCCTCTGGCACCGCGGGCGGCTGTGGCGGCAGGGTCAGGCCCTGGCCCGCCGCCGCGCCCGGCCCCAGCGCGGCAAGGGCCAGCAGCCCTGCCGCCAGCCATTGGCGCGGCCGGTGGCCTGACATCAGACCTCCAGGCACCAGCGCATGATCGCCTTCTGGGCATGCAGGCGGTTTTCGGCCTCGTCAAAGATCACGCTGCGCGGGCCGTCCATGACCTCGGATGTGGCTTCCTCTCCGCGATGGGCGGGCAGGCAATGCATGAACAGCGCATCGGGCTTGGCCATGTCCATCAACTCTGCGGTCACCTGATAGGGGCGCAGCATGTTGTGCCGCCGTTCGCGCGAGGATTGGGCATCATGCATGGACACCCAGGTATCGGTCACGATCAGGTCTGCATCGCGCACGGCCTTGGCCGGATCACGCTCGATCTCGATGCGGCGGCCGGCGTTGCGCGCCAGGCCCACGAACTCCATCTCCGGGTCCATCTGCATGGGGCCAGTGAAGGTGAGGTCAAACTCGAATTGCGCGGCCGCATGTAGGAAGGAGGCGCAGACATTGTTGCCATCACCCACCCAGACAACCTTGCGCCCCGCGATCGGGCCGCGGTGTTCCTCGAATGTCTGGATGTCCGCCATGATCTGGCAGGGGTGGCTGCGGTCCGTCAGCCCGTTGATGACCGGCACGCTGGCGTATTCGGACATCTCATGCAGGACGGATTCATCGAAGGTGCGGATCATGATGAGGTCTACATAACGGCTGAGCACGCGCGCGGTGTCGGCGATGGTTTCGCCATGGCCCAGCTGCATGTCATTGCCGGACAGCACCATGGTCTGCCCGCCCATCTGGCGCACGCCCACGTCAAAGGACACGCGCGTGCGGGTGGAGGGTTTTTCAAAGATCAGCGCCACCATATGCCCGGCCAGGGGCTGTTCATCATCGGGCGCGCCACGCGGGCGGCCCTGGCGGGCGTCCTTCATGCGCTGTGCCTCATCGATGATGCGCCGCAGGTCGGCCCGGTCGGTGGTGTGGATGTCAAGGAAGTGGTTCATGGCGTCTCTTCTTGGTCTTGGGCCGCGTTTGGGGCGGTGGGTCAGGCGGCGGGGGCCAGCCGCTGGGCGACTGTGCTCAGCCGGGACAGCGCCTCTGCGGCCTCGTCCCCGCTCAGCGTCAGCGGGGGCAGCAGGCGCAGCACGTTATCCGCCGCAGGAATGGCGATCAGGTCGGCGTCATAGGCGGCCGCCAGCACATCGCCCACGGGCGGGGCGCAGCGCAGGCCCAGCATCAGGCCCTGGCCGCGCAATTCGGTGAACACATCGGGATGCGCGGCGACAAGCCCCGCAAGCCCCTGCGCCAACTGGCCCGCGATGCGGTTCACATGGTCCAGGAAGGCGGGCTGGGCGACATGGGCCATCACGGCATTGCCCACGGCACAGGCCAGCGGATTGCCGCCATAGGTTGATCCGTGCGTACCGGCCGTCATGCCGCTGGCCGCGCGTTCCGTGGCCAGAACGGCGCCCAGCGGAAAGCCGCCGCCGATCCCCTTGGCCACCATCATGATGTCCGGTGCGATGCCGGCCCATTCATGGGCAAACAGCCGCCCCGTCCGGCCCACGCCGCATTGCACCTCGTCCAGGATCAGCAGCAGGCCATGGTCATCACACAGCGCGCGCAGCCCTTTCAGGCAGGCCTCGGGCAGGGGGCGGATGCCGCCTTCGCCCTGGATGGGCTCCACCATGATGGCGGCGGTCCTGGGGCCAATGGCGGCGCGCAGCGCGTCATGATCGCCCCAGGGCAGATGCACGAAGCCCGGCATCAGCGGGCCGAAGCCCTTGACCATCTTTTCCGACCCGGCCGCGGCAATCGCCCCGGTGGAGCGGCCATGGAAAGACCCGGCAAAGGTCAGGATCTCCACCCGTTCGGGGGCATCGGCCTCATGCCAGTATTTCCGCGCCATCTTGATGGCCAGTTCGGCGGATTCCGTGCCGGAATTGGTGAAGAACACCGTATCGGCAAAGGTCGCCTCGACCAGCCGGCGGGCCAGTTCCTCTTGCTGGGGGATCTGATAGAGGTTGGAGACATGCCACAGCGCCTGCGCCTGGCTGTGCAGCGCCTCCACCAACGCGGGATGGGCATGGCCCAGCGCGTTGACGGCAATGCCCGCGCCCATGTCCAGCATGCGGCGGCCATCATCGGTGAACAGCCAGGCGCCTTCGCCCTTCACGAAGTTCAACGGCGCGCGCGCATAGGTCGGCAAAACGGGTGGGATCATGGGAAGTGCCCTTTTTCAAAGCCCAAGACGTGCCAAGCAGCATGGGCGTATGTCAAGCGAAGAGGGAGGAAAAAGCAACAACCGCCACGCCCCATGCCGGGGCGCCGCGTGCGGGTCAGGACTGTCGTCGGATGAGCCGTTGCTGTTGCATGGCCCTGCAATGCGCCGGATCGCCGGAAAAGACAAGCGCAAACAGGCCGCGCCGGGCGGTCAATTCATATCCTCCAGCAGGCGGCCATGTTTGCGCGTCTGTTCGATCACATCGCCAAAGCGTGTCATGCCGCGCGCCTGCAGCACAGGCAGCAGCCGCACAAGGGCCTGCGCAGTGGCATGGGCATCGCCCAGCGCGGTGTGGCGCAGCGGCGCGGGGATGGTCACGTCCAGCCGTTTGCACAGCGCGTCCAGCGTGTGCTGTTCCGTGGCGCCATAGACCACCGCGGACAACAGGACGGTATCCAGGATCGGGTGGCTCCATTCCACTCCGCTGGCCGCCTGGTGGCGCCGCAGGAAGGCAAGGTCAAACGGCGCGTTATGCGCCACGATCACCGACCCTTCGGCAAAACGGTGCAGGATGCGCGATGCCGCGTCGATCCGGGGTTGGCCGGCCACCATCGAATCCGTGATGCGATGCACGCGGGTGGAGGCGGGCGGGATGGGCCGGCCCGGGTCCACCAGCATGTCGATCTGTTCGCCCGGCACGATGCGCCCGCCCAGCACGCGCACGGCGCCCAACTGCACGATCTCATCCTTATGGGGCAGCAGGCCGGTGGTTTCGCTGTCAAAAACGGTAAAGACCAGGTCGTCCAGCGGCGTATCCTCGATCCGGTCGGCGGCGCGGGGGTTCATCAGGCCGAAGTCATAGACCAGCGGGCGGGCGGCATCGGGCGCGATCTGGGCGGTGGCATCGTCGATAACCAGCATGTAGCTGCCCTCATCCAGCGGACGCAGGCGGGCGTCATAGCTCTGCCGCCCATCGGCGGAGGTGGCGGTCAGGCGCACTTCCCTGCCGGTGGCGCGCATCTTCTGCAGCCCGGTAGACAGACTGGCGCGGTCAAAATAGTCAAACAGGCTGGCGTTCAGGCGCGGCACATGCACCTGGGCCAGCACATCTGCCGCCTGGCCATCATACAGCACGATCTGATCGGCCGGGTTGACCAGCACCATCGCCACGGGAATCTCCGTCAGCAGGCTGGTCAGCCGCGCCTTTTCCGCCGCCAGCCGCGCGGTTTCCTGCGCGACGATCTGCGCGCTGTCCATCGCGCTGCGCGACAGGGCCTGGGCCACCGCATCGGCGGCGGGGGCAAGATCGCCGAGGTAGCGCGCGGCCTCCGTATCCAGCTGGCCGTTGACGCCGGCATGGGCGCGGGCGCGCATCTGGGCGGCCAGCTGTTCCACGGGGCGGGCCACGTTTTCGTCAAATAGCAGCCAGATCGCGGTGGTCAGCCCGATGAAACCCAGCGGGATCAGCACCGCCGCCATGGCAAAGCCGGCCTCCGGCCCTGCAGCCTGGGCGCGCCCGGCGGCAAACCACAGCGCCGCCAGCGCCAGCACCGCGCCGCCCAGCCCCAGCAGCGCAAAGAACAACAGCACCCGCAGGCGCAGGCTCAACCGTGTCAGCATGGCTCAGGCCTCCGTGCATATGCCGCGCACAAGCGGGTCCCGGGGGCCGACCTCGCGCCAAACAGGCGTGGCGCTGCGGCCCTCCATCGGGTCGGCGCGGCGGTTGGTGTCACAATCCACCATCACCTGAATGGCCTGCGTGGGCAGCCACCGGCCATAGAGGTAGACATCCGCAAGCACCTGGCTGGGCGCCGAGGGCGAGACCCGCAGCGCCGCCGTATCCACCGCCATGAAGCGGGAGACGTAAGGAAACACATAGCTCCAGGGCCGGTAGAGCGCCCGGGATTCCACCGTGCTGACCACCTCCACACCCGCGGGCAGGGCGGCGGCGGTGCGTTGATACCAGCCGTATTCGGTGGCGATGGTGGTGCCCAGCATGGCAAGGCCCGCCGCAACCGGAATGGCCCAGCCGGGCAGGCGCCGCCCCGTGATCAGGTTCAGCATCAGCGCCACACCGGCGCCGGCAAATCCCGCCACGATGGTGGCCATCATTTCCAGAAACATTCGTCCTCCGTCCTTTTCCTGCCATCGGGCTTTGCGCCTCTGGGCGTTATGTCTTGTGGGCGCGGCCCGTGTGGGCCGGGCCAGCGCGGGTCAGCCGAGGCTGCCGCGCCCATGCCCCAGCGCCGATTGCAGGGACTTTACGACCACGAAGGCATCGCGGAGATGACTTCGGTCAAAGTCTGAAAGATCGGCAGGCGTCAGGAAGTTGTCCGGCCGCTTGCCCGCGCGCACCAGCCGCGCCTGGTGGGACAGGCGCGTTTCCGCGATCAGGTCATAGGCATCCAGCAGGTCACGCCCGCCGGTGGCGGACAGCACCCCGGCGGAGGGCGCGATTTCCAGCCGCGCGCGGGTGTTTGCGGCCTCGATCCGGCCCTGCAGCGCATAGACCCGGCCCAGATCCACCACTGGCACCACGCCATTGTGCTTCAGATCCAGGGTGTTCTTGTGTTCGCCCGAACGGATGGTGGCAAAGCCCCGCAACAGCCCCAGCGGCGGCGTGTGTTTCAGCGAATTGGACACCATATGCGCCACGAAGATCGAATTGCGCGACGCAGCCTGCAGCGTTTCATCCCGCAACTGGTGGAACAGCCCCTTGCTGCCGGCGATGGCGCGCAGGTCAAACATGACGGAGGCCAGCATCTGCGCCTCTGGCGAGGGCGAGGCGATCCAGTCGCGGAAATAGCCGCGCCAGACAGACAGCGGCTGCCGCCAGCGCGCGGCGGAGGCCATCATGTCACCGGGGCAATAGACATAGCCGCAGGTGTTCAACCCGTCACAGACCTCCTTGGCCAGGGCCTCGAACCAGGGCAGGTCATCGGCGGTGGCGGCATCATCGATGAGGATGCAGTTGTCCTGATCGGACACGCCGGTCTGTTCCTGGCGGCCCTGGCTGCCGCAGGCCAGCCAGACATAGGGCACCGGGGGCGGGCCAAGGCGGGCCTCAGCCAGGGCAATCAGCCGGCGGGTGGCGGTATCGGCGACATCCGTGATCAGCCGCGTGACCACCTCATGCCGGTGGCCGGCACCCACCAGCTGCGCCAGCAGCTTGGGGATGCGCGCGGTAACAGCGGCCATCTCCTGCGCGCTGGGCGCATGGGCGATCTCCGCCACCAGTTCGGCGGAGCTGACGGCCTGGAAACGCGTCAAGTCAGTTTGTGTGACCATGCCGACAAGGCGGTTGCCTTCGGTGATGGGGATATGGCCGACGCGGGCCTCCATCATCAGATGCAGCACATCGGAGCCGATGGCCGTTGGCGGCAGGGTGGTGGGGGCGGCGGTCATCACCTGCGCCACGGGCGTGCGGGGGGACAGGCCTTCGGCCACCACCTTTTCCGTCATGTCGCGGATGGTGACGATGCCGCGCAGCGCGCCGTCCTGCATCACGCAGAGCGAGGAGACATGCGCCTGCCGCATCATTCCGGCGGCGTCCTGCACCGGGGTGTCAGGGGCGCAGGTCAGCGGGTTTTCCGCCATCAGGCTGCGCACCTGCGATGTGGCCAGGTCATTGCCGCCCACGCGGGCGGGGCGCGCCCTGTCAAAAAAGCGCTGCGCGGCGGGTTCGGTGTCCAGTAGGCGGCGGAAATCGGCCACGGGCAGCACCAGCAGGATGCTGTCCGCGCGGGCGCGCGCGCTGGTCACGGCCACGCCGTCGCGCATCAGCCCACGTTCGCCGAAGGAATTGCGCGGCCCCAGCAGGGACACGGTCACGTCATGGGCGTCGCGGACCTCGATCTCTCCGCTATGGACGATCAGCAGGCCTTCCAGCGGCTCATCCAGGGCATAGACGGTCTCTCCCGCAGCCACGG
This sequence comes from uncultured Paracoccaceae bacterium, assembly GCA_965660085.1. Lineage (GTDB taxonomy): Bacteria > Pseudomonadota > Alphaproteobacteria > Rhodobacterales > Rhodobacteraceae > CBFHYV01. Next base: position 1,141 of record CBFHYV010000130.1, on the reverse strand, counting down.
CACGGGCGCGGAAACAGGGCAGCAACTGGCCCAGGCTGTCCGCGGACAGCGCGTCATAGGGGTGCACAGCGGCCAGGAAGCGGCGCAGGTCTTCGGGGGGCAGGGGCACGGGGATCTCCGGTGGATCAGAAGCGAGGGATCGGCAAAGGCGCATCGGAAACGAAAACGTCCCGCCCAGTATGCACCGGGCGGGACGCGAATGTGATCTGGCGGGCCGTCGCAGGGGCAGCCCGCCCGCGCATCGGATCAGTGATCCTGCGCTGCACCGGCGCCGCGCGGCACGCGCACGGATTCCACCAGCTCTTCGATCTCACGCGGGATGGGCGCGGTCATCGCGGACACGGTGAAGGCCACGGCGAAGTTCACGACAGCACCCACGGCCCCGAAGGAGGTGGATTTGATCGTGCCCAGCAGCGGTGCCGCATCGGTGAAGCTGTTGGTGCCGGGGACGAAGAACCAGCCCTTGTGCAGGAAGATATACACCAGCGTCACGACCAGGCCGGCGATCATGCCAGCCACGGCGCCCTTGTTGTTCACCTTGGTGAAGATGCCCATCATCAGCACCGGGAAGATCGACGCCGCCGCCAGGCCGAAGGCCAGCGCCACGGTCTGCGCCGCGAAGCCCGGAGGGTTCAGGCCCAGGTAGGTGGCCACCGCGATGGCGGCTGCCATGGCGATCCGCGCGGACAGCAGTTCGTTCTTCTCGGACATGTTGGGGGTCAGCTGGCCCTTCAGCAGGTCATGGCTGACCGCGGAAGAGATCGCCAGCAGCAGGCCCGCCGCCGTGGACAGCGCCGCCGCCAGGCCGCCCGCCGCCACCAGACCGATCACCCAGCTGGGCAGGTTGGCGATTTCGGGGTTGGCCAGAACCAGGATGTCACGGTTGAAGTTGGTCAGTTCGTTTTCCGAACCCCAGCCAGCCGCTTCCATCATGGCCACGGTGTCCGCGTCCTTGTCGTTGAAATAGGCGATCTTGCCGTCACCGTTCTTGTCATCCCAGCCCAGCAGGCCGGTTTGCTGCCATGTCTGCATCCAGTCATAGGCGGGATCGGTGGCGATGGTCTCGGCGGAGACAGGCTCGCCCGAGACGCCGTTGGGCCAGAACTGTTCGGTGATGTTCAGGCGGGCCATTGCGCCCACG
>CBFHYV010000129.1:0-8422 GCA_965660085.1 uncultured Paracoccaceae bacterium | reverse complement strand
CAGGCTGATGCGGATGAACTCGCGCCCCGTGGCCTTGGCCACGGACTTGCCCAGGCTGGTCTTGCCCACGCCCGGCGGGCCGACAAGGCACATGATCGGCCCCTTCAGCTTGCGCGACCGTTGCTGCACCGCCAGATATTCCACGATCCGTTCCTTGACCTTCTCAAGGCCGTAGTGATCGGCATCCAGCACCTTTTCGGCGTTGCCCAGATCCTTCTTGACGCGGCTCTTGACACCCCAGGGGATGGACAGCATCCAGTCCAGGTAGTTGCGCACCACGGTCGCCTCGGCGGACATGGGGCTCATGTTGCGCAGCTTCTTCAGCTCCGCATCGGCCTTTTCGCGCGCCTCTTTCGACAGTTTGGTGGCGTTGACCCGCTCTTCCAGCTCGGCCAGTTCATTCGCGCCCTCTTCGCCGTCGCCCAGCTCCTTCTGAATGGCCTTCATCTGCTCATTCAGGTAGTACTCGCGCTGGGTGCGCTCCATCTGGCTCTTGACGCGGGTCTTGATCTTTTTCTCAACCTGCAGAACGCTCAGCTCGCCCTGCATCAGGCCATAGACCTTTTCCAGGCGTTCGGTCACGGACAGCGTCTCAAGCAGTTCCTGCTTCTGCGCCACCTCGATCCCCAGATGGCCCGAGATCAGGTCAGCCAGCTTCGCGGCCTCGCGCGTCTCGGACACGGTGCTCAGCGCCTCTTCGCTGATGTTCTTCTTGACCTTGGCGTAGCGCTCGAACTCCTCCATCACCGTGCGGACAAAGGCCGTGACGGTGGAATCGTCGCCCAGGGTCTCCTCCAGCGGCTGCGCCTCTGCCTCGAAATAGGCGTCATTCTCGATGAATTCGGTGATCTGCACGCGGGTCTGCCCCTCGACCAGCACCTTGACCGTGCCGTCGGGCAGTTTCAGCAGTTGCAGCACATTGGCCAGGACCCCGGTGCGGTAGATCCCGTCTTCGCTGGGGTCATCCTCCGCGGCGTCCTTCTGGCTGGCCAGCAGGATCTGCCGGTCCTCGGCCATCACCTCCTCCAGCGCGCGGACGGATTTTTCCCGTCCCACGAACAGCGGCACGATCATATGGGGGAACACCACGATATCGCGCAGCGGCAAAACCGGATGAGAGGCTGTTACAGTGTCAGTCATGCTCTTGTCCTTGTTCTTGGCAAGACGGTCCCGGCCCCGCTTTGCGGCAGCCACTGCCGTCTCCGGCGTGAGGGCTAGATGTGGCGGAGATTCCGCCGATTTCAACCGGCCCGATCGGCGAAGCCCAGCATGCGCCCGCCGGCGGCAGGGCGCAAGACCACGTGCACCCCATCTTCGACGCTATAGCGGAGGAATGTCGCCCTGCGCGCGCTGTGCATGAAAATCACGCTCGAACGCGTCAAACCGGTCCTCGGCGATGGCGGCGCGCATCCCGGCCATGAGCTGCTGATAATAATGCAGGTTGTGCCAGGTCAGCAGCATCCCTGAAATCATCTCTCCAGCGCGGAACACATGGTGCAGATAGGCCCGGCTGTAGCCCCGGCAGGCCGGGCAGGTGCAATCCTCATCCAGCGGGCGGGGGTCATCGGCGTGGCGGGCGTTCTTGATGGCCACCGGCCCGCGCCGGGTCCAGGCCTGCCCCGTCCGGCCCGAGCGTGACGGCAGCACGCAATCCATCATGTCGATCCCGCGCTTGACGGCGCCCACGATGTCATCGGGCTTGCCCACCCCCATCAGATAGCGCGGCTTGTCCGCGGGCAGCTGCTCTGGCGCGTAATCCAGGCAGGCAAACATCGCCTCCTGCCCCTCGCCCACGGCCAGGCCACCCACCGCGTAGCCGTCAAACCCGATGGCGCGCAACGCCTCGGCGGATTCGGCGCGCAGGTCCTGTTCCAGACCGCCCTGCTGAATGCCAAACAGCATGTGCCCGGGCCGGTCCCCGAACGCATCGCGCGACCGCTGCGCCCAGCGCATGGACAGGCGCATGCTGTCCGCGATGCGGTCACGATCCGCGGGCAATGCGGGACACTCATCAAAGGCCATCACGATGTCAGACCCAAGCAGCCGCTGGATCTCCATCGACCGTTCGGGCGTCAGTTCATGGCGGGAGCCGTCGATATGGCTGCGGAAGGTCACCCCATGCTCCGTCAGCTTGCGCAGGTCAGCCAGGCTCATCACCTGGAACCCGCCAGAATCCGTCAGGATGGGCTTGTCCCAGTTCATGAATCCATGCAGCCCGCCCAGCCGGGCGATCCGCTCTGCCGTGGGGCGCAGCATCAGGTGATAGGTGTTGCCCAGCAGGATATCCGCGCCGGTCTCGGCCACGCTGCCCGGCAGCATGGCCTTGACCGTGGCGGCCGTGCCCACCGGCATGAAGGCCGGCGTGCGGATCTGCCCGCGCGGGGTGGTGATGGTGCCGGTGCGCGCGCGCCCCGACGTGGCATGCAGGTCAAAGGAGGTCTGGCTCATGCGCCCCCATTGCCCCAAAGCCCCGCCACGGGCAAGCCGTCAGGCATGGGCCATCGGGCGCGGCAGGTCCATCACCTCCACCCCATGCGGCAGGGTGACCAGAACGCGCCGCCGCGGCATATCGGCAAAGCCGTAGCCATGGCGGGCCAGGCGGCGGCGCAGGTCGGCGTCGGATCCGGCGCAGGCCAGATCCTGCGCGATCAGTCGGGAAACGGACAAACGGGTCAGGGAACAGATGCGAGAATGTGTCATGAAACCAGCCTTCCTTCTGAAAGATGCCCCATCCTACCCCGGCGCCCCCCCATCCACGCAGTCAGGGATTCCCCACCGGGTGGCTTTACCTTGGCCGCGCGATTTCCTATATATTTCGTCAGGATATAAAAAGGACCGAGCATGAGCGACGCATCCGCACCCATGGAAGGAACTCCGATCATCGCGCCGTCCAGCACGGATCACCCCCTGTATGAACAGGTGGTCGAGGCCTGCCGCAGCGTGTATGACCCGGAAATCCCCGTGAACATCTATGACCTGGGTCTGGTCTACACGCTGGAAATCTCGGACGAAAACGAGGTGCGCGTGATCATGACGCTGACCGCGCCAGGCTGCCCCGTGGCCGGCGAAATGCCCGGCTGGGTCGCCGACGCGATCGAGCCGCTGCCCGGCGTCAAGCAGGTGGACGTGGAACTGACCTGGGAGCCGCCCTGGGGCATGGACATGATGTCCGACGAAGCGCGGCTTGAACTGGGGTTCATGTAAGCCGCCCCACACCGCCAACCTAAAGGAGACAGCCATGTTTTCCATTCCGGGCAAGAACGCGGTCACCCTGACACCTGCCGCCGTGTCGCAAATCTGCAAGCTCATGGCCCGCGACAACCGCGCGGGCCTGCGCATTGGCGTCAAGAAAGGCGGCTGCGCAGGCATGGAATACACCATGGACTACGTGGACGTGGCCGACCAGAACGATGAGGTCGTCGAACAGGACGGCGCGCGCGTGATGATCGCGCCCATGGCGCAGATGTTCCTCTTCGGGACAGAGATCGACTATCAGACATCGCTGCTGGAATCGGGGTTCCAGTTCCGCAATCCCAACGTGGTGGATGCCTGTGGCTGCGGCGAATCGATCAAGTTCAAGGATGTCGAGGAACTGCAGCGCGAACAGGCCGGGCGCGGGTAAGAGGCCTGACCCGAATGCAAGGCGGGCGCCACGGCGCCCGGCCCCCTACCCCGCCTGCAGATGCAGGTAGGTTTCATTGAACCGGCGCTGCAGATGCGCACCGGCCTGCACCACCCGGCCAGAGCCGATGGGCGCCACATTCGCATCATGGTCCGGGTTGAAGAACAGCGGCACGCTCAGCCGTTCCTGCGCGCTGCCCCGCACCCGGTGCTGGGTGGCGCGCACCCGGCCGTTGGTCCAGATCTCCAGCATCTCGCCAAAATTGATGACAAACACGCCCGGCGACGCGGTCACCGGCAGCCAGGCGCCGCTGCTGTCCAGAACCTCCAGCCCCGGCACGCCGTCACTGCCCAGCAGGGTCACGCAGCCGTAATCCGTATGCGCGGCGATGCCAAAATCCTTCTCACCGGCCCAGGCGGGCCGCGCGGGGTAGCAATTGCCGCGCAACAGCGCCATGGGCGTGGCGAACTTGTCATCGAAATAGGCGGCATCCTCGCCAATGGCGCGGGCAATGCCGCGCAGCACGATCATCGCCGTGGCGCAGGCGTCTGTGTAGTAATCCTCGATCACCTCACGAAAGCCTGGCAGGTCCGGCCAGCGGTTGGGCGCATAGACCGGCAGCGCCGCACGGGGGTCGCCTGCGGGCGGCTCGAACCCGCTGTCGAACACCTGTTTGTAATCGGGGTTGGCGTCCGGGTTGACCTGCTCGCTCTGGCTGCCGCCCCAGCCCCGGTTGGCCCCTGTCACCGCCATGTCCACGGCGCGCTTGCGCGCCTCCGGCAGGTCAAAGAAGGCGCGATAGGCCGCCAGCACAAAGCGCATCCGCGCAGGCGTGATCGCGGTGTTGGTCACGGTCAGAAACCCCACGGTTTCCGCTGCCGCCTTCAGCGCGGCCAGGGTTTCAGGCTCCTGCGCCTCAAGGCGGGCTGCATCGATTTCAGGGATCATCGGCACCTCCGTGCATGTCAGGCGGACCTTGTGCATGGCGGCACGGGGACAATCAACCGGCTTGACCTGCGCGGCGTTGCCGCAATGATGGCCCGGACATAAAGCAAGGAAGCTCAACATGCGCCGCAAACTCGCCGCCGGAAACTGGAAGATGAACGGCTCCACCGCCGCCCTGGCCGAGATTGCCGCATTGCGCCCTGCCGCCGCGGGGGCAGAGGTGCTGATCTGCCCGCCGGCCCCGCTGATCCCCGGTGCGCAGGCCGCCGCACCCGCAGGCGTGGCCATTGGCGCACAGGATTGCCACGCGGCGGCCAGCGGCGCGCATACCGGCGATGTCTCTGCCGCCATGCTGCGGGACGTGGGCGCGGGCCATGTGATCCTGGGCCATTCCGAACGCCGCGCCGATCATGGCGAAACCGATGCGCTGGTGCGCGCAAAGACAGACGCCGCCTGGCAAGCCGGACTGTGCGTGATCCTGTGCCTGGGCGAATCCCTGGAACAGCGTGAGGCCGGGCAGACCTTGGCGGTGATCGGCGCCCAGCTTGCAGGCTCCGTCCCCGAGGGCGCCACGGCCCAGGGGCTGGTTGTGGCCTATGAGCCGATCTGGGCCATCGGCACGGGCAAGGTGCCCGACACGGCCCAGATCGGGGAGGTGCACGCCTTCTTGCGGGCCGAGCTTTCCGCCCGCTTCGGCGCCGAGGTCGGCGGTGGCATCCGGCTGCTCTATGGTGGCAGCGTCAAGGCCAGCAACGCGGCCGAGATCTTTGCCGTGCCGGATGTGGACGGCGCATTGGTGGGCGGCGCCAGCCTGAAGGCTGCAGATTTCCAACCCATCATCGATGCGCTGGACGCGGCCTGAGGCCGCCCGGCGCCTTACTGCACCACTTCCAGGCCAAGATCGGACCCGAAGCTGCGGTCCAGCAGGGCGTCCGGCAACCAGGTGACGATCTCTGGCACAAAGGCGACCAGCCCCAGAAAGACCAGCAGCACCAGCAAGAACGGCACCACGGCCTGCGCCACCTCCAGCATGGTCATGCCCGTCACCCCGGAGGTCACGAACAGGTTCAGCCCCACCGGCGGCGTCAGCAAGCCGATCTGCAAGTTGACCATCATCATCACGCCCAGATGCACCGGGTCGATGTCCAGCGCGATGGCCACCGGCAGCACCAGCGGCGCAACGATGACCACCAGGCCCGAAGGCTCCAGGAACTGGCCCAGGAACAGCAGCGCGATATTCAGCAGGATGAGGAAGAAAATCGGCCCGACCCCCAGATCCGCCAACAGCTGCGCGGTTTGCTGGGGCACGTCCTGGTTTTCCAGCACCTGCTTCAACAACAGCGCGTTCGCGATGATGAACATCAGCGTCACGGTCAGCTTGCCGCTTTCAAACACCGTGTTCCGGGTGTCCTCATGCCAGAAGGCCGCTACCAACGCCTTAGGCTTGCGCCACAGCGGCAGCGGCCCCTGCCCGGCCGTGCCCGCCAATGGACCCACATCACGATAGATGAAATTGGCCAGCACAAACGCATAGACCGCGGCCACCACAGCCGCATCCGTTGGCGTGAAATAGCCGGACCCGATGCCCCCCAGCACGATCCCCACCAGCACCAGCGCAGGTGCCGTATCGCGGGTTGACCGCGCAACCTCGCCCCAACCGGCCCAGGCGCCGCGCGACAGGCCAAGCCGCCGCGCCAGGAAATAGACCACCACCATCATCATGACGGCGGCAACGATGCCCGGCACCACACCGCCCATGAACAGTTGCGCCACGGAGGTATCCGTGACCACGGCGTACATCACCATCGGGATGGAGGGCGGCACCAGCATCCCCAGCGTCCCCGCGCCGGAAATGGCCCCGGCCGTGAAATGTTTGGAAAACGCCTCGCGCTGCATGGCGGCAATCACCACGGAGCCGACGGCGACAACCGTGATCGGGCTGGATCCGGCAAGCCCCGCAAAGATCAGGCAGGCAAACACCCCTGACAGGATCAAGCCACCGGGCATGGAGCCGAACAGCGCCAGCGTCAGGCGGATCACCCGCCGCGCCACGCCGCCCGTGGCCACGAAACTGGCCGCGATGATGAAGAACGGAACAGACAGCAGCGTATAATTGCCCGCAATCGCCTGGAACAGGCCCTGCGCCACCTGCGCCAGCGATGCGCCATCCATCGACACAAGGAACAGCAGGCTTGCCATTCCCAAAGCCACCGCAATGGGCGCCCCAAGGATCAGCAGTCCAAAGACCGTCAGCATGATCAGCGCAATGCCCATGGCCTCAGACCTCGTTCAAGGGGTGCTCCGGCGCATCCGATTTGCGCGGATCATGATTGTGGATCAAATCGCCCCGGTCACTGCCGACGATCAGATAGATCAGCGCCTCGACAAACCGAAACAGCATCAGCGCCATGCCCAGCGGCATCACGGCATAGGGCAGGAACCGCGGCAGGTTTTCATAGGGCCGCCCGGCGTTCATCCAGCCTTCAAGGAACCGCAGCCACTCCGGCATCGGGATGGAGACGACCTCATACCAGCCGCGAAAACTGCCGCTGCGCATCTCCTGCAGGCCGGTGGGCAGCCAGGTGCCCTTGGTGCGCGGCAGGTTGGCGTAATTGGCCCAGTCGTCCCAGGCGCCTTTCAGCAGCAGCGCGGCATAGGCCACGCACACCAGCGCGGCGAAAAAGCCCAGCGCCCGCCGGATGGGCCGTGGCACGGCATTCAGGATCGCATCCACGCCTAGATGCGCCGAGATCTTGATGCAATAGCTTGCCCCGAAAAAGACCAGGGCCGCAAACAGCAGCCCCGCCGCCTCCAGCGCCCAGTCAATGCCCGTGCCGGTGATCTTGCGCAGCGCCAAATCGGCGGCCACCAGCCCCACCATCAGCCCCAGAAACACCATGATGGCGGTTTCCTCGATGCTGTTGATGGCGCGGGCGAAGGCGCTTCGCGGCTCATGTGTCCGGCTCATGTCACTCAAACGCCCCTTGCAAAATGACCACACTCGCCATCGCCGCCGTCACGTCCACAGCGGGCGGACGTGTCGGGCCAACCAACCTTCGACGCAAACGCTGTGTCAATGGTGACCGCATCCGTGTCCTTCGGTCAACAGGATGACCTGCGGTCAAGCATCGCAAGGCAAAGGTTTTTGTGGATTTCCTCAAAAACCGCATTCGTCACGCAGGAAGGCCAGCGCAACGGACAGCCCGTCCGGCGCAATGCCGTGGCCGGTGCCCTTCATCACATGGGCGTAGACATCCGTCCAACCCGCGGTCTGCAGGGCCTGCGCGGCCTCCGGCAGGGCCTGCGGCGGCACCACGTCATCGGCATCGCCATGCACCAACAGCACCGGCGGGCGCGATTGCACATCATCTGCCAGCAGATCAGGCGCCAGCAACCGCCCCGAAAAACACACCAGCCCCGCCACCGGATCTTCGCGCCGGGGCGCGACATGCAGCGTCATCATGGTGCCCTGGCTGAAGCCAAACAACGCCACCTGTTCTGGCAGCAGATCCTCATCCACCATCAGCGCATCCAGAAAGGCGTTCAGATCCTGCGCGGCGGCCATCAAGCCGGCCTCGGAATCCTCCTCGCTGGACCCATCGATCCAGGGGATGGGAAACCACTGATAGCCAAAGGGCGCACCGGCGCAGGATTCCGGCGCGTCTGGGGCCAGAAACAGCGTATCGGGCAGATGTTCGCCCAGCACATCGGCCAGGCCCAGCAGGTCCGCGCCATTCGCGCCATAGCCGTGCAGGAACACAACGGCAGAGCGTTTGTCGCCCGATCGCGGCTCTTTCCGTCCGGTTTGCAGAACCCGTGTCATGCGATGCCCTCCCTGTCCTTGGCGACATGGTA
>CBFHYV010000128.1:0-8471 GCA_965660085.1 uncultured Paracoccaceae bacterium | reverse complement strand
CCGGGATGGCCGGGCGTGACCCGGCGACCCTGTCAGGGGGGCAGCGGGCGCGCGCGGCGTTGATGCGCAGCCTGCTGGCCGAACCGGGCGCGATGTTGCTGGATGAGCCGTTTTCCGCGCTGGATGCCGCCTTGCGCCAGGACATCCGTTCTTTCGCGCTCGACAGCCTGCGGCGGGCGAGACTGCCTGCGGTGCTGGTCAGCCATGACGCGCAGGATGTGGAGGCTGCGGGCGGTGAGGTCTTGCACCTGACCGGGCCGGGCAGCGCAGGCGGTTAGGCCGGGGGGCTGTCTGCCCCCCGGACCCCCCGAGAGTTTATCTTGCAAGATGAAGGATCAGGCGGCGCGGGTCGCCTGTGTTTCCGTCAGGATGGTGTAGAGTGTGCCAGCATCGCGGTTTGCGCGCAGTTTTCGGCACATGTTGGGTTCGCGCAGGCTGCGAGAGACCAGCGCGAGCGCCTTGAGATGTTCGACGCCGGCGTCCTCGGGGGCGAAAAGCGCGAAGACGACATCCACTGGCTGTCGGTCAACGGCGTCAAATTCCACCGGGCGTTCCAGCAGGATGAAGGCGCCCTGGACGTGATCCAGGCCGTGGACGCGGGCGTGGGGCAGGGCGATGCCATTGCCGACGCCCGTGGGACCGAGGGTTTCCCGTTCCTGCAGAGCTTCGAGGGTTGGACCTGCGTCCAACCCGTAGGCGCTGTGAGCGAGATCCGCGATTTCCTGCATGAGGCGTTTCTTGCTGAAAGCGCCTGAGACGACCTTCACCGCGGAAGGTTTTATGAGATCAGAGAAGTTCATGATCCGTCTCCGGTTGAGCTGTTGCGTCGTGCGCGCGCTGTTACGCGGGAATCACGGATCAATCCACCCGAAATTTCCATCCTCGCGCCGATAGACGATGTTCACACCGTCTTTCTTTTCGTTGCGGAACAGAAGAAACGGCGCGCCGGCCAGTTCCATCTGCATCACGGCCTCACCCACGGTGAGGGAGGGAATCCGCGTCTCCATCTCTGCCACGATGATGGGCTGGAGCGTTTCGGGTTCCTGCGCCTCCTCATGGGCACTGCCGTCCAGAACGTAAGAAGCGGCGCCGAAGACTTCAACCGGTTCGGTGCGGTCCTTGTGATGGTCCTTCAGGCGGCGCTTGTAGCGGCGGAGCTGTTTTTCCATCTTGTCGCGGCAGGAATCGAACGCGCCATAGATCTCTGTGGCATGTGCCTTGGCCGAGGCGTTCAGCCCGGTGGACAGGTGGACCATGATTTCGCAGACGAATTCATGGGCGCTCTTGGAAAAGATCACGTTGGCGTCGGTTGCGCGGGCGGCATATTTTTCGATCACGGCGTCCAGTTCGACCTGCACATGGGTTTGCAGGGCGTTGCCGATATCAATGTGTTTACCCGTGATCTGGTAGCGCATAATGCATCCTTTCAAGCTGGCGCGGCGGATCGTGGCACGCGTTCCACGTGCCGGTTGCCTGCCGCGTCCGGGGAGTTGGATGGCGCGCGGCGGTCCGGGCTGTGGCACATGGGTGCAGGGCCTGTCTTGGCGGCCTGTTTTCGTGCCTGAGTCCGGGTCGGCTGTGCAACCATCATGCAAGTATTTGAGGCGATCTGATCGGCCGCGTCAATGATCTGATGTCAGTTTCGTGACACAGTATCGCGCGGGGCCAGTGCGTTGCCGATGTGAAAGCTGTCCCCCAGATAGACGCGGCGGACGTTTTCATTACGCACCACCTCTTCGGGTGAGCCTGACATGAGGACGGTGCCGTCATGCAGGATATAGGCGCGATCGACGATCTCCAGCGTTTCGCGGACGTTGTGGTCCGTGATCAGCACGCCGATGCCGCGCGTCTTGAGGTCTGACACGAGGTGGCGGATGTCACCCACGCTGATCGGGTCCACGCCGGCGAAGGGTTCATCCAGCAGCAGATACCGCGGGTTGGCGGCCAGGCAGCGCGCGATCTCCACCCGCCGGCGTTCTCCGCCGGACAGGGCGAGCGCCGGGGCCTGCCGCAGGTGTTCGATGGAGAATTCGCTGAGCAGCTCTTCCAGCCGTTCGCGGCGTTTGTGGCGATCCCGCTGCGCGATTTCGAGGACGGAGAGGATGTTGTCCTCAACGCTCAGGCCGCGGAAAATCGACATTTCCTGCGGCAGATAGCCCACGCCCAGCCGGGCGCGGCGATACATGGGCAGCACCGTCACATCGCGCCCGTCGATCAGCACCTGCCCGCCTTCGGGGGCGACGAGGCCGGCGATCATGTAGAAGGATGTGGTCTTGCCGCTGCCATTGGGGCCCAGCAGGCCCACCACCTCGCCCCGGCGCAGCTCCATGCTGACATCGCGGATCACGACCCGTTTGCGGTAGCTTTTGCGCAGATGTTGCACGCGCAGGCCGCTGTTGCCTTCGGTGACGCTGAGGCTGGGTTCGCCCATCAGTCCCGCCCCGGGGTCAGCACCGTGCGGACGCGGCCCGACAGCGCGGCGTTGCCACCATCGAGGTCAATGCGCATGTCCTCGGCCGCAAGCGCATTCGGCCCCTGGGACAACAGCACGGCGCCGGCCATTTCGATCACGCCCGTCTCAACCCGGTAGATGGCGCGGTCGGCTTCCGCGGCATCTTCGCCGCTGACAAGCGTGACGCCGCCGGTGGCTTCCATCCGGTCGATCGCGCTGTTGTCGGGGGTGAAGATCACCAGGACCTGCGGCGCGGCAAGGCGCATACTGTCCTGCTGGATCAGCACATCGCCGGAATAGACGGCCGTGTTGTCATCGCGGTTGATTGACAGGCTCTCGGCCGAAATCTCCACCGGCGCGTCGGGGTTGTGATCCTGCGCGCCGAAGCTGACGGATGTGCCCTGTGCGGCCCCGGCCAGCGGTGCCAGCGCCAGGATACAGGCCAGAAGGGCCGCCCGCAGGCCGCGCGTTTTGTCAGACAGCATGATCAATTCCCCCGAATATCACGGCCGGTATAGCAAACGCACCCCGTCGGTGAACAGCATTTCCACCGCACCATCGCCGTTGACGTCACGCAGGGTCATGCGGCCTGCCGTGAACTCCCCCGCCGGGCCGCTGCCGGTTACGGTGCCTTCGGTTCCGGCATCGACCTTGTCGAGCGCGCTGCGCAGGCTTTCGGTGCGCAGGTCATATCCATCCGATGTGACAAGCCGCACGCCGCCGTCGAACTGCACTGTCTGGTCGGTGTCAAACAGGCGCGCGGTGCTCGCGGTGATTTCCACCCGGCCCTGGCCGTTCGCCAGATCAATCTGCGCGCGGATGCCCGTGATCCGGCCGTCCGGCGAGCCGGCACCGCCGGGCAAGGCGGCCTCGGCCCGGATCGACAGAAGATCACCATCCTGCGTGGTGCCGGCATAATTGGGCAGGGTGATCTGCTGCTGGCGCGCCCGGCTTTCGATCACCTGATCGGGGATGGAAAACTCGCCCACCGTATCGGCAGAGCGGGACAGCAGGAAAACGGTGGACAACAAGGCCAGCGCGGTCAACGGCAGCAGGATCTTCAGCCAGCCGACCACGCGGCTGTAGGTGTTCTCGCCCCGCCACACCATCAGTGAGAGAAGATGTCCACCTCTGGCCAGCCGGCAAGGTCAAGCTGGGCGCGCGTGGGCAGGAAACCAAAGCAGCGTTCGGCCAGGTCCATCCGGTTTTCGCGGACCAGCATCCGGTTCAGCTCCTCGCGCAGCTTGTGCAGATGCAGCACGTCAGAGGCCGCGTAGTCCATCTGCGCCGCGCTCAGCGTGGGCGCGCCCCAGTCGCTGCTCTGCTGTTGCTTGGAAATGTCGATCCCCAGCAGTTCCTGGGTCAGGGCCTTCAGCCCGTGGCGATCCGTGTAGGTGCGCACCAGCTTGGAGGCGATCTTGGTGCAATAGACCGGCGCCGCCAGCACGCCAAAGCTGTGCTGCATCGCTGCGATGTCGAAGCGGCCGAAATGGAACAGCTTCAGCACATCCGGGTCCGCCAGCAGGCGGCACAGGTTGGGCGCGGGCGCCGGGGTCTGGGCAATCTGCACCAGATGCGCATGGCCGTCGCCGCTGGACAGTTGCACAAGGCACAGCCGGTCCCGGTAGGGGTGCAGCCCCATGGTTTCGCAATCGATTGCAACGATTGCCCCCAGATCCAGCCCGTCGGGCAGATCGTCCTGATAGAGGTGATTGGCCATGGCACTTTCCTGCACGCTGTCTGCCCGCAGCCGTAGAGCCAAAGCCACCGCGCATCAACCCTGCGACAACCTGCCCTAAGCCCGATGGAACCAAACCGCCGATTGCCGTGTTGAGCTATCGGAACGCGGCAGGTGCGTGGTGTGTGTCTAGGTGGTGCGCCGTGTTCCTCACCAGATGCGTCGCGGCTGTTTTTCTGGCCGGGCCACAGGCTGGTTACGGGCAGACCTTCGGATGCCCCGTTGCGGGCTCTCGGCCCGGAGGTCTGTCCGCGCCCTGGCCGGGCATGGCGCATCCAGGCATGTCTGGGTGGTGTCATCCTTCTCCGCCAAAAACGTGATCCGCCAGCGCGGCCTCGCTCACTCCTCCAGCGAGCCGTGGATCGCGAACTGGTCGAGGCCCGCGTCCTGCGGTTCAATGGTGCGGAAACTTTCGCGCACGCCGGACTCCGTCAGCTCCCGTGACACGGTCAGCAACGTGTTCGGGCCGTGATCCTCGCACAGCTCCATCATGTGCCGCAGTTCTTCTTCGGCCACGGGGCGGGCGGCCTCGGCGTTGGGGGCGCCGTAATAGGTCACGAAATGATCCGCCAGCCTGTCCTGCAGCGCGGTCAGCTCTGCCTGTTCAATCTGCGTGACGGCCACGAAGGTCACGCGGCCGAAGGTTTCCAGCCCCAGCCAGCCGTTGGCAAAGGCCTGCCGGGCCTTTCCGCTCAGGTCGCCCTGGGTCCAATTGGAGAACTCGAACCCGCCTGACAGGCACCATTCCCCGGTGCGCGCCGGGCTGGCAAAGACGTTCTGGTCGCTTTCGTCGAAATGGATCGCGCGGGCAAGCTTCACGGGCTGTCCTCCAGCAGGGTAGTCAAAGGGATCAGATGGGTGGTGTCCGTGTCCCGCAAAAGCATGCCGAACGTCTCATCCACGCCAAGGAAAGTGCCGTGCAGACCGCCCTGGGTGATGTCCTCACCCATGTTCTGGGCCAGTCCGCGCCATTCGGCATGGAGCGGCTTGGTGCCTTCGTCCTCCCAGCGGGCAATCCAGTTCAGGCTGTGCCGCGCCCAGGATTCGATCAGACCGCCCGGATCGACATCCGCGCAGCCCTCCGCCATCAGCGCGGTTTCATCCGGTGTCAGGCCAGTGTCCTGCGAGGGCGGCAGCAGCGGCAGGGTAAAGCCGATGACCAGCCAATCGGGCACCTCGTCCGGGTCCTTTGTGGCGGCCGCGGCGCGAAAGCCGCCGCAGCGCGCGCCGTTGATGCGCAGCCCGCCCGACCATTCCAGATGCACGGCAACCTCCGGCGGCGCCAGGGCGCCCAAGGCATTCTGAAACGCCACGGCGCAGAGCGGCAGCATGGACATCGCCTTCGCCAGCGGCACCTCCGGTGTCAGCACCAGGGCCGCGCCCATCTTGTCCGACGCGAGCCGATAGGTGATCAGCCCCGCGTCGCAGCCCATGATGGCGCGCTTGACCGCGGCGTCCAGCGGGTCTTCCATCACGGCCTCGCCGCTCATCGCCGGGGGAAAGCTCAGCGCCGTCATGCCACGCCCTGCGCCACGAGGCTGCGCGCGATGTCATGGAAGGCCCGCGCCTGCGCGCTGTCCGGCTGGCTGACGGCGATGGGTGCGCCGCCATCCGCGGCCAGGCGGATCTGCAGGTCCAGCGGCACCTCCGCCAGCAGCGGCACGCCCAGCTTTGCGGCCTCGGCCGCCACGCCGCCATGGCCGAAGACGTGTTCCTCATGCCCGCAGTTGGAACAGACATGGGTGCTCATGTTCTCGATCATGCCAAGGATCGGCACCTTGAGCTGGTTGAACATGTCGATCCCCTTGCGCGCATCCAGCAGCGCCACGTCCTGCGGGGTGCTGACGATGATGGCGCCGTCCACATGGGCCTTCTGGCTCAGCGTCATCTGCACATCGCCCGTGCCCGGCGGCAGATCCACGATCAGCACATCCAGCGCGCCCCATTGCACCTGCATCATCATCTGCTGCAGCGCGCCCATCAGCATCGGACCCCGCCAGACAACGGCCTGATCCTCGTTCGTCATCAGGCCGATGGACATCATGGTGACGCCATGGTTGCGCATGGGCAGGATCGTCTTGCCATCGGGGCTGGCGGGCCGGCCGGAAATGCCCAGCATCCGCGGCTGGGACGGGCCATAGACATCGGCATCCAGCATACCCACCCGGCGCCCCTGCGCGGCCAGCGCGCAGGCGATGTTGGCGGAAACGGTGGATTTGCCCACACCCCCCTTGCCCGAGGCGATCGCGATGATGTGGTTCACGCCGGGGATCTTTTGCGGCCCCTTGGGCTGCGCGGCGCGGGGTTTCAGATCCGGCGGCGGGGCCTTTTCCTCATGCCCGGTCAGCACAATCATCACCTTGGCCACATCGCCGCGCGCGGTCAGCGCGGCTTCGGCCTTGGCCTTGACTTCCTCATAGACCTTGGCCTGGGAGGGCGGGATTTCCATGACGAAGCGCACGGCGCCGGCGTCATCGACATTCAGCGCCCGCATCACGCCGCTGGCCACGATGTCGCTGCCGGCCACGGGGTCTTCGACTGTTTTCAGGGTGTCCAGCACCTGCTCTCGGGTTACGGGCACGGGGTTACTCCTGCGGCTTGAGATCGCCGGACACCTCATGGGTCAGCCCCAGCGCCTCGATCGTGATCACGGCCTTGACGGCATAGCTCTGGCCGGGCGTGTCGGCGTTGCGCAGGGCTTCCTCGATGGCCTGCTGGCTGGTCACGCCGACCTGTTTCAGGAATTTCCGCATGGACATGTTGTAATCGTCGCTCATTGTATCCTCCGCTGCATGTGTTGACGGGCGCCGCCGCCCTTGCCTAACCTGTGGGCATGATCCTGCGAATTGCCCTCCTCGTGTCGCTGTGGCTGACCGTGCCACTTCCTGCCATGGCCCAGGACGGGCCGGTGCGCCTGCACGCGCCGGAGGCGCTGCAAGACACTGGCCTGTTGCGGTATATCCTGCCGCGCTTTTCCCTGAAAACCCAGGTGCGCGTCACCCTGACCGAGCCCGACGCCGCTCAGATCCGTCTGGGAGAGACCGGCAGGCCGCTGTTTTCCGGGCTGGGCACCGTCTGGCATATGGAGGTGACGGAAACCGACCACCCCGGCGTCCTGCGGCTGGCGGACTGGTTGCGGTCCGACATCGGCAAGGACACCATCTATGCCTTCGCCCCTGACGGCACCGCGCCTTTCGGCCCGCCGCCGCAGGTTGAGGTAGAGGTTGTCGAGCTGGAGTTCAGCGGCGATGCCGCGCTGGGCCATCGCGTCAGCCTGGAAAAATGCACCCGATGCCATGTGGTGGATGAGGCCACCCGCATGGCGGGCATCGGCTCCACCCCCAGCTTCGCGGTTCTGCGCAGCCTGCCGGATTGGGACGGGCGCTTTGCCGCCTTCTACGCGCTGAAACCGCATCCGGCCTTCACCCAGGTGGATGACATCACGGAGCCGTTTTCCGCCCAGCGTCCCTCGCCCATCGCGCCGATCTCGCTGTCGCTGGACGAACTGGAGGCGATCCTCGCCTATGTCTCGACCATCGACGCCGCTGACCTGGGCAATCCGCTGCAGTTTCAATAGGCCACGCCGGGCAAGCATCGCTCAGTGATCCCGGCGTTTTGACAGGTAATCTTCCGTGGTGCGCACGCGCGGGCGGTCACCGGCGGCAAAGGGATTGTCCTGGGAATGATACTGCGCGTTGATCCGGCAGGTGTCACACATCTGGATCATGCGCAGCTTGTCGCCGCTGAACATCGCGTGGGATTGCAGCTTTTCGGTGATGCGGTCGATGGTGGATTTCACCCCGAACAGGGATCCGCATTCGATGCAGGCAAAGGGCTCTTCCTCGTTCAGCACGTCCTGGCGCAGGGCGCTGTCAGACAGGTCCAGCTGCGGTTTCAGCGTGATGGCATCTTCCGGGCAGATATGGCTGCACAGGCCGCATTGCAGGCAGGCGTCCTCCTGAAAGCGCAGCTCTGGCCGGTCCGGGTTGTCCGCCAGCGCACCAGAGGGGCAGAGCGAGACGCACGACAGGCACAGCGTGCAGCTGTCCGTGTCCACCAGCACCGCGCCATAGGGTGCGCCCTCGGGCAGGGGCAGGGTGGGCTGGTCCGGGTGCAGGGCGCGCGCCGCCTGCCGGGTGATCTGCCGCCGCGTGCCCATGGGGCGCACCGGGCTGGCAACAGGGGCCGGGGCCTCTTGTTCGTAAAGCGCGGCAGTCATGGCATCCGGATCACGCGTATCGAGCACTTGGACCTTGTCAGGCCCCGAGATCGCTTCGGCCA
>CBFHYV010000127.1:0-8530 GCA_965660085.1 uncultured Paracoccaceae bacterium | reverse complement strand
TCGAGCGCCTTGCCCTGGGGGGTGCCTTCGGCGATGTCGAAAAGCACGACGTCGCCGAGTTCCTTCATCGCGGCAAGATGCGCAAGCGTGCCGCCGATCTGTCCCGCGCCGATGAGGGCGATCTTGGGTCTGGCCATGGAAGTTCTCCGGTCCTGGTGAGTTTGGGGCAGATGCCTAGTGCCAAAGGGGCGACTGTGCAAGACTCAGGGGTTGCGGCGACTGCGCGCGCTGCTGTGCCGCGTGCCATGCGCGATTGGGGGGGGATGATGGGCGAATTTCTGGTGATGGCGCTGGCGGTGGTCTTCGCCGGCGTGTCCAAGGGGGGATTTGGCTCTGGCGCGGCCTTTGCCAGCGCGTCGATCCTGGCCGTGATCATGCCGCCGGGGGCGGCGCTGGCGATCATGCTGCCGGTGCTGATGCTGATCGATGTGGCCAGCCTGCCCAGCTATTGGCGTAAATGGGATTGGCCGGCCGCGCGGCTGCTGTTGCTGGGCGGGGTGCCCGGCACGGCGCTGGGGGCGCTGTTCTATGCCGCGGCAAACCCGGATGTGATCCGCGTGCTGATCGGCGCCATCTGCCTGGCTTTCGTGGCGTGGCAGGGTCTGGGCGCGCTGCGTCCGCGGGCGACGGCACGGGCGCCGTTGGGGCCGGGCGCGGGGCTGGTGTCTGGCGTGGCGCTGGGCTTTACCAGTTTCATCAGCCATGCGGGCGGGCCGGCGGCGGCGATTTACCTGCTGGGCCAGGGGCTTGGCAAAACGGCCTATCAGGCGACGACCGTTCTGGTGTTCTGGATCATCAACGTGCTGAAGGCCGGTATCTATGCCGGCATGGGGATCTTTACCCCGCAGACATTGATGCAATCCCTGCATCTGGCGGCTTTCGCGGTGCTGGGGGCGTGGCTGGGCATCGTTGCCCACAAGCATATGCCGGAACGGGCCTTTTTTGCGCTGACCTATGTGTTGCTGACCATCACCGGCAGCAAGCTGATCTGGGACGGGCTGACGTGACCCGCCCCGGCTCGCTCAGGTCTCGGCATCGCGGGTGGCGGGCAGGGTGGTTTCAAACGCCATGCCCGAGGCCACAAGGCAGGTCACGCCGTGGGCATTGGTCATGGTGATGGTCCAGCTGCCGGTCCTGTCCGAGGCGAAAAGTTCCACCATCGAATTGTTGGCGCCCAGGCCGATGGACCGCTGGGTTTCGCCGAATTTTTCGGCCAGCCGTTCAACAACCTGGTCACGGCTGCCGCAATTTCGGCCGGGCTGGGCCTGGGCGTCTGCCAGGCTGGCGGAGAGGCTGAGCGCCAGCGCGCCTATGGCGGCGGCACGGGGGATCACGGGGTGGTTCATCGACTCGCTCCTTTCTGAAAACGCGGCTGTCGGTGGTCCTCCTGTCTTCCGCGCACGCTCTGCGGCATGGGGTGATGGGTCAGGCTAGGCCGCAAAAGATTGAGATACCCTTTACCGACGCGCCAAATCGCCGGATTTCTGCATTGCAGCGGAGCGCATACTGAAGTATTCCGAAAGAAATCGACGATCTGACGCAACAAAATTAGGCGGTGAACCTCATGGACATGCGCGCCCGGCCCTATCGCTCCGTTCTGTATATCCCCGGCTCGCGCGAACGCGCGCTGGAAAAGGCCAAGTCCCTGCCCGTGGACGCCATTATCTTTGACCTTGAAGACGCGGTGGCGGTTGAGGAAAAGCCCACCGCGCGCGCGTTGCTGGCCACGGCCCTGGCCGAGGGCGGCTATGGCGCGCGGGTGCGAATCGTCCGAATCAACGCGCTGGACACGGAATGGGGCGCCGATGACGCCCGCGCCGCCGCGCAGATGGACTGTGACGCCGTGCTGCTGCCCAAGGTCGAAAGCGCGGCGCATCTGGACGCCTTGGCCGCGTTGGTGGGCGACAAGCCGATCTGGGCGATGATGGAAACGCCGCTGGCCATGTTGAACGCGGCGCAGATCGCCGCGCATCCGCGGCTGGCGGGCATGGTCATGGGCACCAACGATCTGGCGAAGGAACTGCAAAGCCGCAGCCGGGCCGATCGTCTGCCCATGATGACGGGGCTGGGCCTGTGCCTGCTGGCGGCCAAGGCCTTTGGCCGGGTCATCGTGGACGGCGTCTATAATGCCTTCAAGGATGCCGAAGGCCTGCGCGGGGAATGTGACCAGGGCCGCGACATGGGCTTTGACGGCAAGACCCTGATCCACCCGGCGCAGGTGGATGTGGCCAACGCCGCCTTTGCCCCCACGCAGGAGGAGATCGACCTCGCCAAGCGGCAGATCACCGCCTATGAAGAAACCGTTGCCCGGGGCGAGGGTGTCGCCGTTGTGGACGGCAAGATTGTTGAAAACCTGCACGTGGCGACCGCCCGGGAAATCCTCGCCAAGGCGGATGCCATTCGGGCCATCGCGGCGGAGTGATCGCAATGTTCTTTCTTATACTGGGTGTGGCGCTTTGGGCGGCCGCGCATTTCTTCAAGCGGGTGATGCCCGCGCAGCGCGCCGCCATGGGCGACAAGGGGCGCGGGCTGGTGGCCATGGCGCTGGGCTTGTCGGTGGTGCTGATGGTCGTGGGCTACAAGGCGGCGGACGTGGTGGTGCTGTGGTCCCCGCCCGGCTTTCTGGTACATGCCAACAACCTGCTGGTGCTGATCGCCATCTATCTGATGAGTCCCGCGCCCAAGAAGGGCGCCCTGCTGTCCGGCATGCGCCACCCGATGCTTCTGGGCTTTGCGCTGTGGGCCGTGGCGCATCTGCTGGTGAATGGCGATCTGGCCTCTGTCATTCTGTTCGGCGGCCTGCTGGCCTGGGCGGTGGCGTCGGTCGTGGTCATCAACGCGGCAGAGCCCGCCTGGACCCCGCGTCCGCGCGGCACGCTGGCCAAGGATGCGATGTTCTT
This sequence comes from uncultured Paracoccaceae bacterium, assembly GCA_965660085.1. Taxonomy (GTDB): domain Bacteria; phylum Pseudomonadota; class Alphaproteobacteria; order Rhodobacterales; family Rhodobacteraceae; genus CBFHYV01. The sequence continues at coordinate 5,630 of CBFHYV010000127.1, read as the reverse complement.
CGCGGCCTCTGTGGTGCTGCTGGCCGTGATCGGCATCATCCATGGCTGGCTTGGCCCGTGGCCCTTCCCCGGCTGATCCGATGCTGATCTATCGGTTCCTGAGCGAGGACGACACCTCGGCCTTCTGTCACAAGGTCTCGACGGCGCTGGCCGCCGGGTGGCGGCTGCATGGCAGCCCCACCTATGCCTTTGATGCCGCAAACGGTGTGATGCGCTGCGGCCAGGCCGTGGTGAAGGACATCGACACCCCCTATCACCCCGACATGAAGCTGGGAGAGCAATGACCATGGCCAAGACCAACCCGGGCCGGTTTTTCGAGGATTACACCGTGGGCGACGTGATCCGCCACGCCGTGCCGCGCACCGTGTCGGGGGGCGAGCGTGCGATGTATCACGCGCTCTACCCCATGCGGCATGCGCTGTATTCCTCGGATGAATTCGCGCGGTCCTGCGGGTTGCCCGCGGCGCCGCTGGATGACATGGCGGCCTTTCACATCGTGTTCGGCAAGACGGTGCCGGATGTGTCGCTGAACGCCGTGGCCAATCTGGGCTATGCCGAGGGTCGATGGCTGAAGCCGGTCTGGCCCGGCGATACGCTGCGCGCGGAATCCGAGGTCATCGGGCTGAAGCAGAACTCCAACGGGCGCACGGGCGTCGTCTATGTGCGGTCCCGCGGGATCAACCAGCATGACGAGACGGTGATGGAATATGCCCGCTGGGTGATGCTGCGCAAGCGCGACACCGGCAGCCCGGCGCCGGACCCGGTGTTGCCGCAGCTGTCCTCCGCGCTGGGCGCAGAGGACCTGGTGGTGCCCGAGGGGCTGGATTTCACCAACTATGACTTCACTCTTGCCGGTGAACCGCACCGCTTGCGGGATTACGAGATCGGCGAAGTGATCGACCATGTGGATGGCGTCACCATCGAAGAGGCCGAGCACATGATGGCCACGCGGCTGTGGCAGAACACCTCCAAGGTGCATTTCGATGTCACCGCGCGGCCGGACCAGCGGCTGATCTATGGCGGGCACGTGATCTCCATGGCGCGGGCGCTCAGCTTCAACGGGCTGGCCAATGCGCAGATCATCGTCGGCCTGAACGGCGGCGCCCATGCCAACCCCTGCCTTGCCGGAAACACGGTCAAGGCCTGGTCCGAGGTGCTGGACAAGGCCGAAACCGCCGCCCCCGGTGTGGGCGCGATCCGGCTGCGGCTGGTGGCCACCAAGGGCGGCGCACCGTTCGAGCTGAAGGGTCCGGATGGCAAATACCTGCCCGATGTGCTGCTGGATCTGGATTACTGGGCGCTGATGCCCCTTTGATCCGGGGCGCGCGCCTGTCCAGGGCGCAGGGATGCAAGCTGCCCCGGCGTGTCACGCCGGGGGAGAATCGCTGCCACGCCGCAACGCGGCATTTGCGCGGCGTGGGTGTGATCACAAATTTGAAGCCAGTGATCACAAATGCCGATTTTTCTGCGATTGCGCCAAAAAACCACGTTTCATAAATGGACCCGCCCGTGACAGGTGGGAAAAAAGGTTTAGTAATTCGCGCAAGACAACCGAAAGGACCGTGTCATGGCCGACGTGAACCGGGGCAACCGCCCCCTGTCACCGCACCTGCAGATCTATCGTCCGCAGCTGAACTCCATCACCTCCATCCTGACGCGGATCACCGGCAACGCGCTGATCGTGGCGGCGCTGATGATCGTGTGGTGGCTGCTGGCCGCCGCCACCAGCGAGGCCTATTTCGCCGTGGCCGATGCCGTGGTGACGGGCTGGTTCGGCACGCTGGTGATGGTGCTGTCGCTCTGGGCGGTGTGGTATCACACGCTGGCCGGCGTGCGGCATCTGATCTGGGATCAGGCCGTGGGCCTGGACCTGGCCTCTGCCGACAAGCTCGGCTGGGCGGTGGTTGGCGGGTCCGTCGTGCTGACCGTTCTGACACTTCTGGCGCTGTGAGGGACTGACCATGGCTTTTCTGACTGACCGCAAGCGCGCCATGGGCCTGGGCAGCGCAAAATCCGGCACCGCGCATTTCTGGTCCATGAAGGTGTCCTCCGTGGCGCTGCTGATCCTGGTGCCGCTGTTCATCCTGACCTTCGGCTCCATCCTGGGCGCCCCTTATGCGGAGGTGCAGGCCTATTTCGCGCGGCCCTTCCCGGCCATCGTCGCCGCGCTGACGCTGATCGTCGGGTTCAAGCATTTCAACGAGGGGTTCCAGACGCTGGTCGAAGACTATGTGCATGGCCTGTGGGAAAAGATCCTGATCATCGGGATGACCTGCCTGAGCTACGGCATGGCTGCCGTCGGCCTCTTCGCCATCGCCAAGATGGCCCTGTAAGACAATCCGGAGCATCAGACACATGGCTGCATACGAATACGAAACGCATGAATACGATGTCGTCGTGGTGGGGGCCGGGGGTGCCGGCCTGCGCGCGACGCTGGGCATGGCCGAACAGGGGCTGCGCACCGCTTGCGTGACCAAGGTGTTCCCGACACGCTCCCACACGGTGGCCGCACAGGGCGGTATCGCCGCATCGCTGGCCAACATGGGCCCCGACAGCTGGCAGTGGCACATGTATGACACGGTCAAAGGCTCTGACTGGCTGGGCGACACGGATGCGATGGAATACCTCGCCCGCGAAGCGCCCAAGGCTGTCTATGAGCTGGAACATTACGGCGTGCCGTTTTCGCGCACCGAAGAGGGCAAGATCTATCAGCGCCCGTTCGGCGGCCACACCACCGAGTTCGGCGAAGGCCCCCCGGTGCAGCGCACCTGCGCCGCCGCGGATCGCACCGGCCACGCCATTCTGCACACGCTCTATGGCCAGTCCCTGAAGAACAACGCCGAATTCTACATCGAATATTTCGCCATCGATCTGCTGATGAGCGAGGATGGCATCTGCCAGGGTGTTCTGTGCTGGAAGCTGGATGACGGCACCTTCCACGTGTTCAACGCCAAGCTGGTGGTGCTGGCCACGGGCGGCTATGGCCGGGCCTATTTCTCTGCCACGTCTGCGCATACCTGCACGGGTGACGGTGGCGGCATGGTGGCGCGGGCGGGTCTGCCGCTGCAGGATATGGAGTTCGTGCAGTTCCACCCCACCGGCATCTATGGCTCTGGCTGCCTCATCACCGAAGGCGCGCGCGGCGAGGGGGGCTATCTGACCAACTCCGAAGGCGAGCGTTTCATGGAACGCTATGCGCCCAACTACAAGGATCTGGCCCCGCGCGATTATGTCAGCCGCTGCATGACCATGGAGATCCGCGAAGGCCGCGGTGTGGGCGCAGATGGCGATCACATCCACCTCAACCTCAGCCATCTGCCGAAGGAGGCGCTGGCCGAACGCCTGCCGGGCATCTCCGAAAGCGCCAAGATCTTTGCTGGCGTCGATGTCACCAAGCAGCCGATCCCGGTGCTGCCGACGGTGCATTACAACATGGGCGGCATCCCCACCAACTATTGGGGCGAGGTGCTGAACCCCACTGCCGAAGATCCCAACCGCATCGTGCCGGGCCTGATGGCCGTGGGCGAGGCGGGCTGCGCCTCCGTGCACGGGGCAAACCGGCTTGGCTCCAACTCCCTGATCGACCTGGTGGTGTTTGGCCGCGCGGCCGCGATCCGGGCCGGGAAGGTCGTGGACCGTGACAGCGCGGCCCCCAAGGCGCCGCAGGCCGCGGTGGACCAGTCCTTTGACCGGTTTGACGGGCTGCGCCATGCTGACGGCGCGGTGCCCACAGCCGAGCTGCGGCTGGAGATGCAGAAGACCATGCAGGCCGATGCGGCCGTGTTCCGCACCTCGGAGACGCTGTCCCAGGGTGTCGAGAAGATGACCGCCATCGCCGGCAAGATGGGCGATCTGAAGGTGACCGACCGCAGCCTTGTCTGGAACTCCGACCTTATGGAGACGCTGGAGCTGACGAACCTGATGCCCAACGCGCTGGCGACCATCGTCGGGGCAGAGGCGCGCAAGGAATCCCGCGGCGCCCATGCGCATGAGGACTTCACCACCCGCGATGACGCGAACTGGCGCGTGCACACCATCACCCGCGTGCAGGACGCGCAGGTGGAGTTGAGCTTCCGTCCCGTCATCACCGATCCCCTGACCACCGAGGAACAGGGCGGCATCGCGCTGCAGAAGATCGCGCCCAAGGAACGGACGTTCTGATGGGGGTGGCGCGGGTCGGGTCCTGCTTGGCGGGCATCATGCCCGCCGGGCCGTCTGGCCTCGGGCGGGGCTAGGTGCCATGTGGCGGCAGCTTTATACCCTGACGCGGCGGGTGCCGTTGCTGAAATCGCTGGTCTGGCGATGGTTGCCGGTTGCGCAGGCGCAGGTGGACGGGCTGACCTTTGAACTGCACCCGCGTGACAACATGACCGAGCGGCAGATGTGGCTGACCGGCGCCTTCCCCGAGGCTGCGTCGATTGATCTGCTGAGCCGCGAGGTCGCCAGCGGGCCGGTGCTGGTGCTGGACATCGGCGCCAATGCCGGGGCCTTTACCCTGCCGCTGGCGCGTGCCTTGGGGCCGGGCAGCCGCCTGATCGCGCTGGAGCCGAACCCGGACATGGCTGCGCGCCTGCGCCGCAACCTGGGCCTCAGCGCGCTGACGGACCGTGTCGATCTGCGCGAAGCCGCGCTGGGTGCCGCGCGGGGGGAGGCCACGCTGACGCTGCACATCCGCAACCTCGGCCAGTCCTCCCTGGGGCATGTGGGCCGGCCCGGCCGCACAATCACCGTGCCCACGGTGCCATTCGGCGATCTGCTGCGCGAGGCCACGCCGGACCAGCGGATCATCGTGAAGATCGATATCGAAGGCTATGAGGACCGCGCCCTGTGGCCGTTCCTGTCCGCGCCCGATGCGCCGTTGCCCGGCATGATCCTGATCGAGGTGCAGGGCAGCCACAACTGGCAGCATGATCTGCCCGCCCGGCTGCTGGCCTTGGGCTATCAGCCGCGGTTCGAGGGCGACGGAAACCGCCTTTATGCCTTGCCGGAGGCCGCATGACAGCTGCCTTCGCCCACACATCCCGGTGCGCCCCCACGCTGCACCGCCTGACATCTGAACCTTGCGCCCCGGCGCAAACCGTCCGCCACCCCGAGGAAAGGGAATAGCCATGGTACAATTCACGCTGCCGAAGAACTCCACGATCCGCACGGGCAAGACCTGGCCCAAACCGGATGGCGCGAAGAACCTGCGCAAGTTCAAGATCTATCGCTGGAACCCCGATGACGGGCAAAACCCGCGGGTCGATACCTATTTCGTGGATATGGATAGCTGCGGCCCGATGGTTCTGGACGCGCTGATCAAGATCAAGAACGAGATCGACCCCACCCTGACCTTCCGCCGCTCCTGCCGCGAAGGCATCTGCGGGTCCTGTGCGATGAACATCGACGGGATCAACACGCTGGCCTGTATCTATGGCCTTGATGAGATCAAGGGCGAGGTCAAGATTTACCCGCTGCCGCATATGCCGGTGGTCAAGGACCTTATCCCCGACCTGACGCATTTCTATGCCCAGCATGCCTCCATCATGCCCTGGCTGGAAACCAAGACGAACCGCCCCGCCAAGGAATGGAAACAGTCCATCGAGGACCGCAAGAAGCTGGATGGCCTGTATGAATGCGTGATGTGCGCG
>CBFHYV010000126.1:0-8557 GCA_965660085.1 uncultured Paracoccaceae bacterium | reverse complement strand
CCTCTTGCAGAGCCCGCGCCACAGGTGCTGGCCGAAACGGTGCAAGAGGCGGTGGCAGACCCGCGCGGCCTGATGCTGGCGCTGGCGGGCTGGGCCGCGCATCCCGATCCGGCCGAAGCGCGCGCGGGTGTGCTGGGCTGGTGCATCGGGGCAGAGCTTGCGGCGACCCGGCCCTATTGGCTGGGACAGCAGGTGACGCTGGTGGCAGAGCCTGCGCAGGCCGTGGCCTACCGGGCGGCGTTTGCGGCCTTGCATGTGCCGCTGGCAGAGCTGGACGCGGAAAAGGCCGCCGTCCGCGCCGGGCGCGCGGCCCTTGCAGGCGCCTCAGCAGGCTGAGCGCCCGGCCTTGCCCGCAAGGACAGGACTTGCCCGGCGGTCAGGCCAAGCGCTTGGGTGCAGGGCGCGCGGGCAGGCGATAGGCCGCCAGAACCACCACATTGTCGGCCTTTGGCAGGGTGCGCAGCGGCTGCGGTTTCGGCTGGCGGGCGCTGGCGGAGGCGACTGTGTCGAAAAGGCGGCGGGTGAACATGGCGGGTCTCCGGTCAGGGCGATGTCTGTCTGCGCTTCATGAATATCCGCGCCCCGGCTGTTGGCGTAGTCAGGTATTCCGGAGTCGCGGTCCGTTCCCTGGGCTCAGCCCCGGATCGCCGCAACAATGGCCTTATACCCGCGGGTCAACTCTGACAGCTGCGCCGCGTCTGGCCGTGCGCTATCCGCCAGGGCGTATTCCACCGCCGCGGCCTGTTCCGACAGGGCTTGCGCGCCGATCAGGGCAAGGATCGATTTCATCGTATGCGCCTCGCGCCGGGCGGTGGTCAGGTCCGACGCCTGCAAGGCATCGACCAACCGCTGGCCCAGCTCCGCATCGGAATGCACCAGCGTTTCCAGCACAGTCAGATAGAACTCCGGGTCATCGCCGGCCTGTTCGACCCCCAGCGCAGTGTCCACGCCCAGGGCCGCCAGCCTGTCGGTGACGCTGCCTGTGCCGGCATGCGGGGGCGGATCCGCTGGGGTGGCTGGCGCGGCCTCTTCGGGCGGGACATCGGGTGTGTCCGTTGCGGCGTTGCGCAGTTGCGCGGCCAGCGGGCTGAGCGCATCAAACAGGCTGCGGCGGGACAATGGCTTGACCAGGTGACCATCCATGCCCTCGCTGTGGCTGCGTTCCTTGTCCTGGGTCATGGCATTGGCGGTCAGCGCGATGATGGGCATCTGGTGGCCGGCGGCGCGCATGCGATGCGCTGCCTCATAGCCATCCATCACCGGCATCTGGATGTCCATCAGCACCACATCGAAGCTCTGCCGTGCCACGGCCGCCAGCGCCTCGGCCCCGGAGGCGACGCATTGGCTGTGCGCGCCGCCGCGGGACAGGAAGGCGGTCACTACCTTCTGGTTGAGGTCATTGTCATCGACAACCAGCACGGACAGGCCCGCCAGGGGCGTTTCATCATCATCGGCCGGGGCCGTGCCGTCACTGCCCTGATAGGCATCACGATAGGGGGATGACCCGGGGCCGGTCTGGCCGACGGGCACCTCCCCCAGGGCGCGGCGCACCCCTTCCATCAGGCGCGAGGGCGTGACCGGCCGGGTCAGCTGCGGCAGATCGTCGATCGTGCCGGTAAAGACCGGCGGCACAAGGAACACGCAGCGCGCGGGGTCATGCGCCCTGCAGGCCGCGCAAAGATCCGTGCTGACGGTCTCGCCGCTGAGCACGGTGTAGATCAGCACATGTCCGGGCGCGCTGAACCGGACGGATTCGCAGGCGGTTTCCGGGTCCGCCAACTGAGTGACGGAGATGCCCAGAGCCTCGAACGGGGCGGCAAGAATTCTGCGGGCCTTGTCGTTGGGGTCAAAAATCGTGATGTGGCGCAGCTCGATCGGCGCGGCCTGGCAGACGGGCGGGGTCTCGGGTGTCTCTGGCCGCAGGGGCAGCGCCAGGCGGAAGGTGCTGCCCTGTCCCTCCACGCTTTCCACCGACAGATCGCCCCCCATGCGCTGCGCCAGCCCTTGGGAAATGGCCAGCCCCAGCCCGGTGCCGCCGAACTTGCGCGAGATCGAGCCATCGGCCTGGGTGAAGGGGCGGAACAGCTTGGCCAACTGCTCGGCCGGGATGCCGGTGCCGGTGTCCTGCACTTCGAACCAGACGGTGCCCGGCTCTGAGGGGCTGCGGCGGATGCACAGTGTTACAGAGCCTTTGGTGGTGAATTTGAACGCATTGCCCAGCAGGTTCGTCATCACCTGTGACACCCGGAACGGGTCGCCAGTCAGGCGCCGCGGCAGGCTGGGATCAATTTCCACCAGCAGGCGCGGCCCGTCTTCGGTGTCCTTCTGCAGAAACAGGCCCAGCACGCCTTCGGCGATGTCCTCCACGGAATAGCCGATGTTTTCCAGCTCCAGCTTGTTGGCCTCGATCTTGGAAAAATCCAGAACGTCGTTGATGACGCGCAGCAGGTTGCGGCCGGCCAGCTGGATCTTGGACAGGCGCTCGCGCTCGGGGTCGGCGGGCTTGTCCAGCAGCATGACCTCCGTCAGGCCCAGGATGCCGTTCATGGGGGTGCGGATCTCATGGCTCATGTTGGCCAGGAATTCGCTCTTGGCGCGGTTGGCGGCATCGATTTCGCGGTTGGCGCGCACCAGCGCGGCATTCCGCGATTCCAGGCTGAGCAGCGCGCGTTCCTCACGCTGGCGCAGCACGGCCATGGTCAGCCCCGCCAACAACACCGCGATGGCCGCCAGCACCACGATATAGGCGAAGTTCAGCTCGATATCCTGGGCAAAGGTCTGAACCGGCACTTCGATCACATGGATCCCGCGCACATCGCCCACCTGCCAATCGTCGCGCGGGGTGTCGGGGTGGGCGTTGTGACAATCCACGCAGGCCTGCTGCATGACGATCGGCGCGGCGAAATGCAGGAACTCCTCGCTGCCATGCGCATCGAACTGCGTGTAGGAGGACGTGCGGTTGTTTCGCAGGTGGTCCAGTGCCGCCAGGTCGAAGGCGGTCAGGGGACGGCTGGCGCGCCAGGGAAAGGGATAATCGCTGAGCATGATCGCCGTCAGCGCCCCCTCCTTGCGGGAGATGTAGTCTGCAAAATCCATCGTCAGCGTTGCCGGCAGGGGCAAGGCATGCGGGCTGCCGAGATAGTCATGCGTCACGTCGATTTGGCCGGGATCGACATAGGGCAGGACCTCTTCGGAATAGAAGCTCTGCAGATCCAGCAGAAGTTCGGAATAGACCTGCGCGATCTCGATGATCGCTTCGCGCTTCAGCGTGTTCTGGGAATACCGGATGAACCCGATCAGGCTGCCGCCGACAATCACCACCGTCAGCATGAAAATCAGCGTGGAGCCGAGCCCCGTCCGCCGCCACCGCCGCATCGAGGCCGATTTCCGGGGCTGGCGAAACTCGCCCATCGGGGTCACGCGTCCTTTCTCCAGACGCCGCCACCAAGCCAGAGCAGGCTGACCAGCACCACGAACAGGCTTGCCATGACAATCATCAGCAAGGCGCGGACCTGCCGGTGGACACCGGCCTTGAAGGACTGCGCCTGTTCAAAGTCGCTGTAGACTTCGGCCACCCCCACCGTCTGGCCGAACTGGTTGCGCAGCGGCAGGTAGGACCCCATCACCGTAAGGTCGAACATGCGGCCGGAAAAGGTCACCACCTCATCCTCATAGTTCTCGGCGGTGGTAGGCCGGCCACGCAGGGCGTGAATGAAGGTTTCGGACCGTTCATATTTCTGCCCGATTTGCGCGGGATCGGTGGAATAGATCATGACGCCGGATTGGTCCATGACCTTGACCTTCACCACGAAGGTCCCGGACAGGAATTCGCGCAGCGCGACATCCAGACGGTAGAGATCCATTTGCGAGATCTGGTTGTCCGGGCCGGACAGCGTATCGCCCAGATGCGGCAGGATCACCGTTTCCGTCATCAGCTTGTTGACGGCCTCATTGGCCATTTCAAAATTGCGCACGGCCACGCGGTCCATCGCGGTTTGCAGCTGCGTGTCCACAACCCAGAACACCGACTGCACAAGCGCGGCGATGACAAAGGTCAGGATGATCAGGCGGGCATTCGGGGTCATGGATCCAGGGTCGCGATGCTTCGCGGCAGCTTAGACAGTCTTTGGCGCTTGGGGAACCGTTGGCTGGGCCGGAGCGCGCCGGATGGACCGGTTGCGGCATCGTGTCCGGGCGTCACCGGCCCGATCCGCCACTGGGCAACCCGCCCAGGGTGGCGCGGTCGGTCAGGTTGAGATCGGATTCGTCCTGAATGCCAAGCATCTGTGCCAGTTTCGCGCGCGCGCGGTTCACGCGGCTCTTGATCGTGCCCACGGGGTGCCCGCACATCTCCGCGGCCTCTTCATAGCTGAAACCGGCCACGCCGATCAGGGCAAGCGCCTCGCGCTGTTCCAGCGGCAGGGTGGCAAAGGCCACCATGAAATCGGACATCGCCAGGCGCGCGTCATGGTCCGGCAGGTGGGCCTGCCGGTCCGCGATGGCACCATCGGGGTCTTCGACCTCCCGGCGCAGCTTGCGCAGGTGCGAATAATGCGTGTTGCGCAGGATAGTGAACAGCCAGGCACGCAGGTTGCTGCCACTTTCGAACTTGTCGAAATTGGAGAAGGCCTTGACGATCGTATCCTGAACCAGGTCATCGGCGGAATGCGTGTTGCGCGTCAGGCTCATGGCAAAGGCGCGCAGCGCAGGCAGATGGTCGAGGATTTCGTCCCTTGGATCGCGTTCGCTCACCTTGGTTCCTCACCGCTGGGGGAGGGCGTGTCCGATCCGTCCGGGGTCAGCGGGGCCGGGCCATCGGCCTCACGCTGTTTGAGCTGTTCAAGCAGCAGGCGGAACCTGTCCGGCACCGGCTCTTCCAGCAAAGGCTGAAACGCGCGCTTGAGGTTTTCGTCGATTTGCGCGTGCAGCTTGGACCTGTCCGGATCCTTCGTCATGCCTTGCCCATCTGTGAATATCCCGCCGGTCGGGTCTGTATATCGGACGATATGTCAAGCGGCCAGATGACACCAGCCCCGCACAGGAAAACATCTGCCGCATTTGCAAGATGGCCGGCAGGCCCCGGTCAGCTGGCGCTGAACAGGCCATAGGCCGCCAGCGGCACCACGGCGGCCAGGGCAATCACCCCCACCCCGATGACGGCCAGCACACCATCGCGGGCCAGAACGGCCGTGCAGAACAGCAGCACCGCCAGCGCCAGGATGGAAGAGGAGAAGGGCACAAGCTCCAGAAACGGCATGGCGGCCCCGCAGAGCGCACAGAGTGCGTAGATGCCGGCCCGAAACGGGCCGAAGAACACCAGCCGCAACCGCCGGCGGGACCGGTTGTCCAGCCAGTCGGCCAGCCGGGTCAGCCGCCGGGCCACCGAACGCAGGCGCGCGCCATCCAGCCCGCGCTGCATCATCACCCGCGGCAGCCACAGATGCCGCCGCCCCACCACCAGTTGCAGCGAGATCAGCACAATCATCAACCCGCAGAGCGTGGGCAGCAGCGGAATGCCCGACAAGGGCGAAAAGACGATCAGCGCAGGCACCATCATCACCGGCAGAAAGGCCGTTTCGCCAAAGGCACGCACGATGTCGCCCAGCGTCACGCGGGGCTTGTCCGCCGCCTCTGTCAGCCGGTCCACGATGTCTCTGACCGGGTGGTCTGGGTCCGTCCCTTGGGGCATCGGGGGGGCCTTTGCGTGCTGTCTGGCGGGAAGGCCGGGCAGGGGGGATTGTGGCAAGCGATCTGAACGGTCCCGCGGGGTCATCTCGCCGGGCCGCAGGGCGGGGATAGCCGCTGCGCTGGCGGTCGGCAAGCTGCGCAAAATGAGAATGGTTCTCATTCTCCTTGACTTTTGAGAATGAGTTGCAATGTAAAGCTGCAAGACGGGATCAAAGCGATGGATGGACAATGACTGCGAAGAAGACATTTTCACCCGACGTGACGCATGCCCCCCTGCGTATCTCGCGCCGGGGCCTTTTGGCCGCCGCGGCCGGGGCCGCCGCAGTAGCTTGTGCGCCGGTTCGCGGCCTGCACGCCCAGGGCCTGCTGACCGTAACAGCCACAACCGGGATGATCGCCGATGCCGCGCGCAGCGTGGGTGGTGATCTGGTTCAGGTCACGGCGCTGATGGGGCCGGGTGTTGATCCGCATTCCTACCGGCAGACTCGCACGGACATCCTGGCACTGGCGCGCGCGGATGTGGTGCTGTGGAACGGGCTGTATCTTGAGGCGCAGATGGAGCCGTTCCTGCACCAGCTTGCCGCACAGGGCGGCGCCGTGCATGCGGTGGGCGAGGCCGTGCCCCAGGCGCAGCGGATCGGCCACGATTCCTACGAAGGCCGGTTTGATCCCCATGTGTGGATTGTGCCGGACCTGTGGGCGCATGTGGTGGGTGCGGTGCGCGATGCGCTCTCTGCCGCGGCGCCGGTCCATGCAGATGCCTTCGCCGCCAATGCCGAGGCCCACCTGCAAGAGATCACGGCGCTGGGCCGCTATGCCCGCGATGCGCTGGCCACCGTGCCCGAACCCGCACGCGTTCTGGTCAGCGCGCATGACGCCTTCCGCTATTTTGGGGCGGCCTACGGCTATGAGGTGCAGGGCATTCAGGGCATCTCCACGGAATCCGAGGCCGGCCTGCGCCGCATCCGGGATCTGGTGGATCTGCTGGTGGATCGCCGGATCACGGCCGTGTTCGTCGAAAGCTCGGTGTCGGACCGCAACGTGCGCGCGCTGATCGAAGGCGCCGCCGCGCGGGGCCATGACGTCCGGATCGGCGGAGAGCTGTTTTCCGACGCGATGGGACCGGCGGGCAGCTACACCGGCACCTATGTCGGCATGATCGACAACAACGTCACCGTCATCACCCGTGCGCTGGGCGGACGGGCGCCGGGCGCGGGCTTTTCCGGCCGCCTGCAAACCGTGGAGACCGGCGCATGACCACGGCGCAACCGCTCAGCCTCGTCTCGGCCGAAGGCGCAACGCTGGCACGCGACAGCGCCCGGGTGCTTGCGCCCTTGGCCATTCGCGGGCTGACCGTGTCCTACGGGAACAAGCCCGCGGTCTTCTCCGTCGATGCCACGTTCGAGGCGGGCGCGATGACGGCCATCATCGGGCCGAACGGCGCGGGCAAATCCACCCTGCTGAAGGCCGCGCTGGGCGTGGCGCCGCGCCTGTCGGGGGAGGTCACGTCTTTCGGCGCGCCTCTGGCCCGGATGCGGGACCGCCTGGCCTATGTGCCCCAGCGCGCCAGCGTTGATTGGGATTTTCCCGCCAGCGTGATGGATGTGGTGCTGATGGGGCTGTATGGCCGCGTCGGCCTGCTGGGCCGGATCACCGGCGCGCACAGAACGGCGGCGCGCGCCTGCCTGCAGCGCGTGGGCATGGCCGATTTCGCCGATCGCCAGATCGGCCAGCTGTCCGGCGGGCAGCAACAGCGGGTGTTCCTGGCCCGCGCCCTGGCGCAGGACGCGGCGCTGTATGTGCTGGATGAACCCTTCGCCGGGGTGGATGCCGCGACCGAGCGCGCCATCATCGCCGTGCTGCAAGAGCTGCGCGATGAGGGCAAGGCCGTTGTCTGCGTGCACCATGACCTGGCCACCGTGCCCCAGTATTTCGACAATATCCTGCTGTTGAACGTCCGCCGCATCGCCGAAGGCCCCGTGGCCACGACCTTTACCGCAGACAACCTGCGCGCCACCTATGGCGGCCGCCTGGCAACCGCGCATCTGGATCAGCTGACCCTGCCGCAGGGCGCGTGATGGCATCGATCTGGCCAGATCTGGGGCAGGCGCTGATGCTGGGCGCGGGCTATAACGCCGCGCTGGTGGCTGTTGGCGCGGGCTTGCTGGGCTTTGCCGCCGGGGCGTCCGGCACCTTTCTGTTTTTACGCAAACGCGCGCTGGTGTCCGATGCGGTGGCCCATGCCACACTGCCGGGCGTGGCGCTGGCCTTCATTGTGATGGTCTGGCTGGGCGGGGACGGGCGGGCGCTGCCGGGGCTGCTGGCCGGGGCGGCCCTGTCGGCGTTGGTGGGGCTGTGGGCCGTGCAATGGCTGGTGGCCCGCACCCGCCTGTCAGAGGATGCCGCCATCGGGGCGGTCTTGTCCGTGTTCTTCGCGCTGGGCGTTGTCCTGCTGACGGTCATCCAGACCATGACGCGCGGGCGGCAGGCGGGATTGCAGGATTTCCTGCTGGGCACCACGGCGGGGATGTTGTGGCAGGATGCGGCCGTGATCGCGGCAGGGGGTGTCCTGGCCGTGGCGGCCACCTGGGTGATGCGCCGGCCCATGACGCTGGTGGCCTTTGATCCGGCGCAGGCCGCGGCGCTGGGCTGGAATGTCAGCCGCATCGACATGGCGATGATGGCGCTGGTCACGGCGGTTGTCGTCATCGGGCTGAAGCTTGTGGGCCTGGTGCTGATCGTGGCGTTGCTGATCATCCCGCCCGTCACCGCCCGTTTCTGGACCGAGCGCAGCGGCCGCGTCATCTGGATCGCCGGGGCCGTGGGTGCGGCGGCGGGCTATTTCGGCGCGGCGCTTTCGGCGGTGGCG
>CBFHYV010000125.1:0-8605 GCA_965660085.1 uncultured Paracoccaceae bacterium | reverse complement strand
GCCGATGACGTGCTGCTGCATGCGCTGCCGATCTTTCACACGCACGGCCTGTTCGTGGCCACCAACATCACGCTGGTGGCTGGCGGGTCGATGATCTTCCTGCCAAAGTTTGACCCGGAGGTGATGATCGCCCAGATGCCGCGCGCCACGGCGATGATGGGCGTGCCCACCTTCTACACCCGCCTGCTGGACGATGCGCGGCTGACCGCGGATCTGACGGCGGGGATGCGGCTGTTCGTGTCAGGCTCCGCGCCGCTTCTGGCGGAAACGCACCGCCAGTGGCAGGCCCGCACCGGCCACCGCATCCTGGAACGCTACGGGATGACGGAAACCAACATGAACACCTCCAACCCCTATGAGGGCGACCGCCGCGCGGGCACCGTGGGCTTCCCCCTGCCGGATGTAGAGCTGAAGGTGACGGACCCCGAGACCGGCGCCCCCCTGCCGCAGGGGGAGGTCGGCATGATCGAGGTGCGCGGCCCGAATGTCTTTCAGGGCTATTGGCAGATGCCGGAAAAAACCGCAGCCGAGCTGCGGGCCGATGGCTTCTTCATCACCGGGGATCTGGGGATGGTGGATGCCGATGGCTATGTGCATATCGTCGGGCGGGGCAAGGACCTGATCATCTCCGGCGGCTACAACATCTATCCCAAGGAGATCGAGATCGTGCTGGATGACCAGCCTGGCGTGCTGGAATCCGCGGTGATCGGCGTGCCCCATGCGGATTTCGGGGAAACGCCGGTGGCGCTGATCGTGGCGGAGCCCGGTGCCGTGCCGGATCTGGACGCGATCGAGGCCGAGGTGCGCAGCAAGCTGGCGCGCTTCAAGCATCCGCGCGCCATTGAACGCGTGGAGTCCCTGCCGCGAAACACCATGGGCAAGGTGCAAAAGAACCTGCTGCGGGATCAGTATCGCGACCTGTTCGCCAAGCTGTAACGCTGCGGTGGCCGGGGCAGGGCGGGTATACCTGACTGCCCCGGCGGGCGCGCATTTGGCATGGTCAGGACATACCGCAGCCCCGCGTTTCCTGAAGGAGCCACCAGATGTCCAACCGCCGCTTCATCGCCTCCGTCATCGCAACCGCCGCTGCAACCGAGGTTGTGATGCCCTGGGCCCGCCGTCGCATGGCCTGCCTGGACCAGTCAGCCGGGGTCATCGCACTGAACGGCCCCACCGCCCTGCGCCGCGCGGCCTGAGACCCCCTTGAGGGAACTGCTACTTCGGCTACGGCAGGCCAGCGTGCCTGCCGATTGCACAGCAAGGCATGGCGCCAATGTCAGATGATCTCGATAAAGCTGATTAGCGTGGCGGGCGAGATGTCGCTGCCGTTGCCGATATCGCCGTGGCCTTCCAGGGTCAGGCTACTGCCGTCGGCGAAAGCCCACTTCAGGTCGAAGTTCTCACGGTAGGAAAGCTCGAACATTTCCGTCGGGCTGAGCCCCGCAACACCCAGTGCGCTGCCGTCGAATTGGATGACATCAAGGAACCAGTCTTCGATCACATCGTCACCGCTGTCGAAAACGAAGGTATCGCGGCTTGGCCCGCCGCGCAGCGTGTCATCGCCCTCGCGGCCCTCCAGCCTGTCATTTCCGCCACCGCCGTTGAGGTAATCATTGCCTTGCCGGGCGATCAGCGTGTCACTGTCTTCGCGGCCAAAAAGGCGGTTGTCGTTTGAATCGCCGTAAAGGATGTCGGCGAAGCGGCCGCCTGCCAGATCCTCGATACTGTCATAGCTGTCGCCAAAGGCTTCGCCTGTGTTCTGGCTGGGGTCTGCCAGATGGGCGATGATGCTTGTCTGCGCTTCGGAATACTGGGCGCGGTCGCGGTTGGCGCCGCCGATCAGCACGTCCTCGCCCACGCCGCCAAAGAGCACATCGTCGCCCACGCCGCCTTCCAGCGTGTCATTCCCCTGCCGGCCGAAGATGTAATCCACATTGCGGCCCCCCATGATGTGGTTGGCGTCAAGCGTGCCGCGCATGTTGTCCGGGCCTTGGGAGCCGAGCAGGTTCTCGATCCCGTCAAAGGTGTCGCCCATAGCGGCGAAGGTGTTGATCTGCGGGAACATGAGGTCCACGCGCAGCGAGCCGAAGGAGCCCGCGTAGCTGACCCAGTCAATGCCATCGCCGCCCACGAAGGCATCCGCCCCATCGGCGTTGGAGAGATTGTCCGGGTCGCCGCCGTTGAGCACATCATCGCCCGCGCCGCCCACGAGGCTGTCATCGCCCGCGCCACCCAGCAGCGTGTCATTGCCGCCAAGGCCCGTCAGCGTGTCATTGCCGCCGAGGCCGGTGATCCGCTGTCCATTTTCTGAGCCGCCTGCTTCCGCGGACGTGGAAAACATCTGGTAAAGCAGCGGCTGAGCAACGCTGTCGACCGGGCCAGCGAGGCTGGTCCAACCGACTATGACAGTGCCGTCCGCGCCCTGGCTGAGGAAGGGTTCCTGTGCATTTTCAGCGATCAACTGGTTGCTTCCAACCGGCATCAGACCGTCGTCAAAGCGTTGAACGTAGACATTGCGTCTCTCTACGCCATCCGTTTCGACGTCCTGCGCCCATGCAACCAGCACGCCTCCGTCCGTCAGCCCAAGCGCGGTGGCTGTTGGATCAGCAGCGGCAGCGATGGGCGTCTCACTGACGGTGATGCGGCTGGACCCCTCTGTGGGAAATACGAAATTATCGAAATTGGAACCGTCGTGAACGGTCATCTCAACCTCGATCGCCCCGCCGCCTCCGACGATCTCCTCGACGTAAACATAAGCAAAGCGCGCGTTTGTCATGGGCGCCAGGTCCATCTCGGCGCGGGTGTCGCCATCCACGTTGACACCGGACGCAACATGCCCAAGCACACCGAGAGAGGCGATATAGTCGTTTTGATAGGTCTCGCCGGTGAACTCCAGGATATTGGTGCCACCGTTCAAAATGCGCATCTCGCCATTGTCGAGGGTGATTGCATCGGCACGCAGCGCGACCGCGGACCAGACATCCAGTTCTCTCAGCGGTGCGCCGGATGCGTCGAAATCCTGGAAGATCCACGCATCCGCAAACCCAGGCCGATCATCCTGCCAAAACGCACGAAATCCGCCATTCGCAATTGGCATCACCACGCTGTTGTTCTGATCGTCTTCGGTTACGGAGGACAATGATATCTCTTCGGTCACGGCGGTGCCGTTCGCGGCAAAGATGCGGGCGAAAACATCGACTTCGCCGCTGAAATTCGGTCCGTCGGTCCAACTGACGACGAAATTGCCATTGCTCAGCGCAGTAATCGACGCGTCATCCTGGTTCAGGAATTCGGAGACATTGACCTGGAACACATCTGACAAGGGCGTGCCGTCTGCTCCGATGATACGGCCCGCGATGGCAAAGCCAGAAACATCCGTGAGGGTCTGCGTGAAAAATGGATTAACCGTGTTTGTCCATGAAACGGCGAAATTGCCGTTTTCGAGTGTTGTAGCCGTGCCCCAATCGCCTCCGACATTCTGTGCGCCAAGCGATCTGGCTTCGGTAATGGCTTCAAGCATGGTTTGTCTCCCTTCCAGGCGGTCGGTTTTGAACGCAAGGGGGTCTCAAACCCTTGCTCGGGTGGCCGCAATACGCCCCAGAGTTGCGCGAATCCCTCCTTCAGACAACATTTTGTGTGCCAAAGGGGTATCTGCGCACCGACTGGCACCGTGGTGGAACCGATCCAGCCTGGCCGGTTCAGGCGATTTAGTTCCCCCGCAGAAAGTCCAGGAACTCATGCTGAACCTGGCAAGACATATTCAGATCCGCTGTCCGGCGGAGAAAGGGCCTGTGTTGCGGATAGGACAAATCCGGTCTGGGGCGCGGCCTCATTGAGGGGCAAGGCTTGGCGATGACGGTCGCGCCGAGCGCGCTGGCGGCGAGGGGGGCCTTCGGTCATCCGTCATGGCGGGTGGTGATGCGCTTTCCGCCCTTCGGTTTACCGAAGATGATGGCGGCGGGTCGGCTACAGCGCAGCCTGCACCGATTTCAGCGCCGGATACATCGCGCGATAGGCTGCGAGCCGCCTTTGCATACCGGCCTGGGCTGCCGCATCGGGGCGGAAATGTGAGGTAACGGCGGGTTTGCGCATGATGTCCTGCGGCTCGGCGCCGGTGACGGCACAGCAGGCCAGGCGCGCGGCCCCAAGCGCGGGGCCGACATCCGCGCCATCGCTGCGGCCAATGTCCAGCCCGGTGATATCTGCGATCATCTGCATCAGCAGATCGCTGCGGGTGCCCCCGCCGATGGCCAGCAGCCGCGCAGGCTGCGTGCCCGCAGAGCGCAGCGCATCCGTGGCATCGGCAAAGCTGAAGGCGATCGCCTCCACCACGGCGCGCATCAGGCTGCCCTGGCTTGTGGTTTCGCCCAGCATGGCAAAGCCGCCGCGGATGGCGCTGTCGCCATGCGGTGTGCGCTCGCCCGTCAGATAGGGCAGGAACAGCGGCCCGGGTTGCGCGGTTTCCGCATCGGCCAGAAGCTCGGGAATGGGACGGTTGAGCAGCTCGGCCAGCCAGGCCATGGGCCGCGCGCCGTTCAGCATGGCCGCCATCTGGAACCAGCGCGCGGGCAGGGTATGGGCATAGGCGTGGATGCGGCTGGCCGGGTTGGGCCGGTAGCTGGCGGTAGTGACAAACAGCTGCCCCGAGGTGCCAAGGGACAGAAAGCCATCGCCATCCTCCACGGCGCCAATGCCCACGGCGCCCGCCGCCGCATCGCCCGCGCCCGTTGCCACGGGCAGGCCCGACGCAAGGCCCAGCGCTTCCGCCGCCGCCGGCAGCAGATGCCCTGCGACCTCCGTTCCGCTGCGGATCTGCGGCAGCCAGGCGGGATCGGTTTGCGATGCCGCGCACAGCTCCGCCGACCAGCGCCGCGTGGCCTGATCCAGCCAGCAGGTGCCCGCGGCATCGGACGGGTCCGTGACCAGATTGCCGTGCAGCCGCAGGCCCAGATAATCCTTGGGCAGCAGCACATGCGCAATGCGCGCGTGGGTGGCGGGTTCATGGCGCGCCAGCCAGGCCAGTTTGGGCGCGGTAAAGCCCGGCATGGGCGGCACGCCGCTGATCTGGCCGATCCGGGGAGCGCGGGCCTCGATCTGCGCGCATTCGGCGGTGGCGCGGCCATCGTTCCACAGGATGGCCGGGCGCAGAGGGGTATGGGCGGCATCCAGCAGCACCGCGCCATGCATCTGGCCGGACAGGCCGATGCCGCGCACCGCGGCGCGCAGATCGGCATCCAGCGCCTGAACCGCGTCACAGGTGGCGGCCCACCAATCCGTACAGGATTGCTCGCTCGCCTCCGCGAAGGGATGCGACAGGCTCAGCGCGGCGGAGGCCGTGGCGCGCACGTCGCCCGCCGCGTCAATCACGCAGGCCTTGACGGCCGATGTGCCCAGATCGATCCCCAGAAACATGGCCGTTCTCCTGTTGTTGTCCGTGATGCCGCGCGCCCCGATAGCAGACCGCCCGCCGCCCGCCAAGCGCCCGCCTGGGCCAAGGGGCCACCAGGCCCGATGGCAGGGTCTGGCATGGGCACATACAGATCGCTGCGGGTCAGCGGGACAAGATCGCTCAGCCCGTTGGTGAACAGCACTTGGAACAGGCGGTTGTCCCCATAGCGGAATGAGGCGGCGCAGACCTCCAGATACAGGCGATACATCCGGCAGAGCCTGTCATCATAGGTGTCGCGGATCCATGGCTCGTTCGCGCGGAAGTTTCTTATCCAGGCAAACAGCGTCAATTCGTAATGCAGCCGCAGGTTTTCCACATCCACCACATTCATGCCGTTGTCGCACACGCCGTCGATCAGCATCGACAACGGCGGGATCTGACCGCCGGGAAAGATGTAGCGGTCAAACCACGGGTCGGCATGGCGCAGAACGTCGTTGCCGATGGTGTGGACCAGCCCGATGCCGCGCGGCTTCAGCAGGGATTTGATCTTCTTGAACGCACCGGGCACGAAGCCGATGCCCACATGTTCCATCATCCCGATGGAGGCGACCTTGTCATACTGGCCCTCCAGCGCGCGGTAATCCTTGTGCTCCAGCCGGATGCGGTCCTGTAGCCCGCGCTGCGCGATCCAGCGGTTGCCATACTCCACCTGTTCCTGTGACAGCGTGACGCCCACGCCGGTGATGCCGTAGGTCTCTGCCGCGTGGATCAGGAAACCGCCCCAGCCACAGCCCAGTTCGGCGATATGTTCGCCCGGCTTCAGGCGCAGCTTGCGGCAGGCCAGCTCGACCTTGGCGGTTTGCGCCTGTTCCAGTGTGGCCTCCGGTGTTTCAAAATAGGCGCAGGTATAGGCCATGGAGGGGCCAAGGAAGCGGCGGTAGAACTCATTGCCCACATCATAGTGGTGGGCGATGTTCTTGCGCGCGCGGCTGAGCGTGTTGCGTTGCAGCAAATGCAGCCACAGGATGCGCAACCGCGATCTCAGCGACATCGCGTGATCGGTGTAGCCCACGGCGAACCCCAGGCGAAACAGCAGCTGCATGTCGCCCTGAACCTCGATTTCTCCGGTCATGCAATTTTCGCCAAACCCGATGAACCCGTCCGCAATTACGGCTCCCGCGGCCCTGCGGCTCTTGAACCACAGGGTGAACGCCGGCGTGTCGCCAAAGCGCTGTTCCTGCCCGTCCCAGAAACGGACGGCAAAGCTGGCTTCGGGCACGGCGGCCTGCATGGCGGCGCCGATGTCGGAGATGGCGTTTTTCATCGCGGCGGTCTTTCTGCTGGGCCTGACGGGGTGGCGGGCCTGTCCCGAATGGTTCGGGGTAATGGCACGGTTCGCCGTCAGGCGGTGTCTTCCGCGCGCCAGGCCTTTGGCCCGGCAATGGCTTCGCGCAGGGTGATGATGCTTCGGCTGTAGTCCGGCACCGTGGCCTTCAGATAGGCATGAAGGGCCGGCAAATTGTGATAGGGCACGCCCGAATACATGTGATGTGCGGTGTGATAGCGGAAACCGATGGGCTGAATGATCTCGGCCAGGGGGCTTTCGATGGTGAAGCTGTCTTGCATCTGGTCGGATCTGTCAGAACTGGCGGCATAGGCTTCCAGCTGATGTTCCAGAGGGATGCGCAGGACAACGACCGTCCAGGCACCGACCAGCGTGGCGTAATACATCCACAGGGCCTCCGGCAGCAGCGCCGCAAAGCCCGCGATCAGCAGCAGCGTGTAGCGGGCGTGCCAGGTGACCTCGGCATGGGTGGAGCGGGGGATGGGCATGCTGACGGAGAAGTTGAAGACCCGGCGTGTGAGCGCATCGATCCGCTCTTCCAGGGCAACGCCGCCGAGGCTGGCCACGATCACCTGCAAAAAGGTGTATAGCGGTGTGAGCACCGGCACCCCCACCAACACGAAGACCATCAACATGGGGTTGCTGCGCACCAGCAGATATTGCGGATCACCGGCGGTGCGAAAGGTGCCGGTGCTGTGGTGGGTGCGGTGTGGTTCGGCAAAGCGGACGATGGGCACCATGATGATCGCCCCCACCGTCAGGTGCCACAGCCTTGAAAATCCCGCCATGCGGGCATCATTGGGCCGATGGGACAGTTCATGCCCGAAAATGCCCGCTCGCGCCAGAAAGACCGAGGCCACCGCCCATGGCCCGATGACCCAGGGCTAGGGCGCCATGACGGACACGCCGAAGGCGAGGGCGAATACCAGCAGGGCCAGCAGGTAATCGCGGTAATAGATCCGCAGGTTTGGCTGAAAATAATGCTTTTCGATCATGACCCGGCCCCTGCATCTGGATGAAGCCCCTTGATACAGGCAAAGCGCCGCGTGTTTGTCAAAGCCTGTCGGACCGGGGGCTGTCAGCTGTGCGCCAACTTCCAGGTGCTGAGGGTCTGTTCGATATGGGCCAGCGATTCCCGCTGCATCGCCTTGCCGCCCAGATGCGGGCTGATGGGGGCGCCTATGGCAAAGCGCACGGGGCGCGTGGGCACGATGCGCCCGATGTCGGAGACCAGTGTCCCGATTTCCCAGGCGGCCGTGTCCAGGGCAATGGGCACAAGCGGGACCTGTGCCTGACGGGCCAGCCGCATGCCCAGCGAGTTGAAACGCTGCGGGTCGAACTCTGGGCTGCGGTGCCCTTGCGGGAAGATGATGACCGACTGTCCCCGGGCCAGCCGCGCCCGGCCTTCGTGCAGAACGGTCATCAGATCCTGGCGCGCATCCGCGCGGCTGACCACGATCGGGTCGAACCCGCGCAGCACGGGCCCGAACATGGGCAGGCGCAGCAGGCTGTCCTTGATGACGAAGGTGCATGGCCCGGCGTCCTGCAGGATGGCCGGAAGGGTCTGGGTTTCCAGCGCGCTCATGTGATTTGCCACGAAGACCACTGGCCCCATCAAATGGGCCAGCCTGTGCTGCCCCTGGATGTCAAACCGCACGCCGACGCGTTCCAGCGCGCGGCGCATGGCATGGCTGCCGATCACCAGATCGCCATAGCACAGCCTGCCGCCTGCGGCCTTGCGCGCGGCGCGCCAGATCAGCCAGGCGGCCTGAGGGTAGAAGCGCAGGCTGGGCAGCGTCGGCAGGGCCATCGAGTGTCTCCGGGGTGTGGAAATGCCGCGGCGGCTTGACAGGGTGGGCGGTGCCGGTGCG
>CBFHYV010000124.1:0-8614 GCA_965660085.1 uncultured Paracoccaceae bacterium | reverse complement strand
GCCCCGCCCAGTGCCACGGCGCACAGCCCCGCGATCAGCACCAGCCGCGCCAGCAGCGGCAGCATTACAATGAGCCGGGCAGGACCTGGTCCGGCGGACGGTGGCCGTCGGCGAATGTCTTGACGTTCAGCAAGACCTTCTCACCCATCTCCAGCCGGCCCTCGACCGTGGCGGAGCCCATATGCGGCAGCATCATCACATTGGGCATGTTGCGCAGTTCCGGGTTGCCGCCAATACCATGTTCATAGACGTCCAGCCCGGCCCCGGCGATCTGCCCGGCCTTCAGCATCCGGGTCAGTGCGTTTTCATCCACGACCTCCCCGCGGGAGGTGTTGATCAGAACGGCCGTGGGTTTCATCAGCTTAAGCCGCCGCGCGTTCAACAGATGGAAGGTCGAGGGCGTATGCGGACAGTTGACGGAAATCACATCCATCCGCGCAACCATCTGGTCCAGGCTTTCCCAATAGGTGACCTCCAGCGCGTCCTCGGTCTCGGGGCGCAGGCGGCGGCGGTTGTGGTAATGCACCTGCATCCCGAAGGCCTGCGCACGCCGGGCCACGGCCTGGCCGATGCGGCCCATGCCAAGGATGCCCAGCCGCTTGCCGCCAATGCGCCCGCCCAGGAAGGCGGTGGGGGCGAAGCCCTCCCACCCGCCGGATTGCATCACGCCCAGCCCTTCCTGCACGCGGCGGGTGACGCCCAGCATCAGCGCCATGACCATGTCGGCGGTGTCATCGGTCACCACGCCCGGCGTGTTGGACACAAGGATGCCGCGCGACCGGGCCGTGTTGACATCAATATGGTCCACCCCGGCGCCGAAATTGGCGATCAGCTTCAACCGCTCGCCCGCCTGGCCGATCATGCCGGCATCGATCCGGTCGGTCAGCGAAGGCACCAGCACATCGCATTGGCCCATGGCGTCAATCAGGGCCTCGCGGCTCAGCGGCGTGTCATCATCGCGCAGGCGCGTGTCGAACAGTTCAGAAAGGCGCGTTTCCACCGCATCCGGCAAACGTCGCGTCACGAACACAGTCAGGCGTTTGGATGGCATTGGTTCCCTCCCTCGGGCTTCAACCCGGCTTCGCTCTCTGGCAAAGTGACCAATGTTGATACGGGGCACAAGAACCCCACTGGAAAAAGCGCCGAGACGCGCACAGATCGTGGCAGGGCAAAGACATATGATCCGCAGAAGAGACTTCGCAGCCTCGCTTCTGGCCTCCGCGGCGTTGGTGGGGGCGCCTGCACTGGCCCGGGCCAGCCAGACGGTGGGGCCGTTCACGCGGCTGCCGCTGCCGCGGTTCGTCTCGCTGCGCCATGACACCACCAATGTGCGCCGCGGCCCGGACGAATCGTTTCGCATCGATTGGGTCTATCGCCGCGCCGGCCTGCCGCTGCTGGTCGTGGATGAAACGCAGCTGTGGCGCCGGGTGCGGGACCACGAAGGCGCCGGCGGCTGGGTGCACCGTGTCCTGCTGACCGGGCGGCGCACCTTGCTGGTCACCGACCCTGTGGTGGAACTGCGCCTGCGGCCACGGCCCGATGCGCCGGTTGTGGCACGGCTGGAACGTCACGTCGTTGGCCGGTTGCTGACGGAACAGGATGACGGCTGGCTGCGCCTGTCCGTGGACGGCTATCGCGGATGGGCGCGGGCGGGCGCGTTCTGGGGCGCCCGCATTCCCCCGCTGGGATAAGTGCCGCCGGTATCAGCCCGGCGACATGCCCCGCAGCTTCTCCGACCGGCGGCGCAGGATTTCCACGGTGGTCAGCAAGGCAATGGAAATGCCCACAAGGATCGTCGCCACCGCCAGGATGGTGGGTGAGATCTGTTCCCGCAGGCCCGTGAACATCTGCCACGGCAGGGTCTGCTGGTTGGCCGAGCCGACGAACAACACCACCACGACCTCGTCAAACGAGGTGATGAAGGCGAACAACCCGCCCGAGATCACGCCCGGCAGGATCAGCGGCATCTGCACGCGGAAGAAGGTGGTGACCGGGTTGGCCCCCATGTTCGCCGCCGCCCGCACCAGGGACTGGTCAAAGCCCACAAGCGTTGCGGTGACGGTGATGATGACAAAGGGAATGCCCAGCGCCGCATGCGCCAGCACGACGCCCATATAGGTGCCCTGCAACCCGATGCGGGAGTAGAAGAAATACATCCCCGCGGCAGAGATGATCAAAGGCACGATCATCGGTGAAATCAGGATAGCCATGATGGCCCGGCGCGCCGGCACATGCGGCTGGCTGAGGCCGATGGCCGCCAGGGTGCCAAAGCTGACAGACAACAGCGTCGCCACCGGCGCGATCAGCAGGGAATTGCGCAGCGCCTGCTGCCATTCGCTGGAGGTGAAGAAATCCCGATAGTGCTTCAGGCTGTAACCCGCGGGATCGAAGGCCAGCATTTCAGGGGTGAAGGTAAAGAAGTTCTCGGCGTTGAAGCTCAGCGGCATGACCACGAGGATCGGCGTGATCAGAAAGACGAACACCGCCCCGCAGATCACCCGGAAGGAATAATGCCACAGCACCTGCCCGGCGGTCAGGTAAGGCGGCAGCGCCATGCGATAGCGCCCCATGCCGACCCAATAGCTGAACCAACCCAGGAACCACCCCAGCGCCACGCCGACGACCATGCCCGGCAGCCAGCCGATCAGCAGCCCGCCCGCGCCCAGCAGCGCCGCAACGGCCCAGCGCAGGACACGTTCCGGCAGAGCGTTCAACAGGTTCAGCAGGCAGAAGGCCACGCCGGCAAACAGCGCCGCCCCGACCAGCACGCCCAGGATCCCCGATCCCTGCGCCGTGCCCACGAACAGGCCAAAGAACGCACCCGCGGCCCCGACCGTTCCAAGGGCAAAGCCAAGGGGTTGGCGTTGTTGCGATGTGATCACCACGTCTTGCATGTGTCAGCCCCCCAGCTTCACGTTGTCGATGCCCACGATCTTGTCATAGGCCCAGTAGAGCAACAGAACCACTGCCAGCAGGATCGTGCCCAGCGCCGCCGCCAGACCCCAGTTGAGTGAGCTGGAGATGTGATAGGCGATCCGGTTGGAAATGAACGTCCCCGTGGTGCCGCCCACGATTTCCGGCGTGATGTAATAGCCGATGGCCAGGATGAATACGAGGATACTGCCCGCGCCGATGCCCGGCACCGACTGCGGGAAATACACCCGCCAGAAGGCTGTCCAGTTCGTGGCGCCCAGGGACTTGGCCGCGCGCAGATAGCTGGGCTGGATGGTCTGCATCACTGAATACATCGGCAGGATCATGAACGGCAGCAGGATATGCGTCATGGCGACGATGGTGCCGAACTGGTTGTTGATCATGGCCAACCGCGCATCATCGGCCACCAGCCCCAGCCAGACCAGCACATCGTTGATCACGCCCTGTTGCTGCAACATCACCTTCCACGCGGAGGTCCGCACCAGAAGCGATGTCCAGAAGGGCAGCAGCACAAGGATCATCAGCAGGTTGGCCTGCCGCATCGGCAAGTTGGCCAACAGCCACGCCACCGGATAGCCCAGCAGGATGCAGCTCATGGTGATCATCAGGCTCATGAACATCGTGCGCTGGAACAGCAGGCCATAGATCCGCTCATCCTCGTCACGCAGGGCGGGGCCGTCGTCTGTCTTCTGCATATCGACGGCATTCAGGAAATAGCCGCTGGTGTAATTGGGGCTATAGAGCTGGATGGTGCGCCAGACCTCCACGTCCAGCCAGTCCTCGTCAATGTCGTCAAAGGCGGCGATCACATCCACCGTCTCGAATCCAGGCTGATCCACCAGCCCGTCTGCGGCACGCAGCATGTCGACGCGGGGGTTGGCGAAACTGGCGGGGATGTTGGAGGCTTGCAGATCCTGGAACAGGGCGGTGTGCACCGCGGTCCAGGGCTCTTCCTGCAGGGGGCTGTCCTCATCCTCGATCTGGGTGAATTCGGCGAAGATGCGGTAATGCTCTGCCGTGCGCGGCAGGACCTCGGCGATGCCGTCGCGCAGGCGGAAGGGCGGCATGGCGCCTTGCTCGGACGCGTCCCAGGCGGCCTGCGCCTCGATCCAGGCCGGGTCGCCCATCAGCTCTGCCCAGGGCAGCGCCTCGTCCCAGTTCTCATCCAGATCCTCGAACTGGTCCTGATAGACCTCGCCGATATCGTCCAGCCCGCGGCCGGATTTGCGGAACAGGGAGGACACGCCGGTCATCTCATAGTTCAGGCGCGTGCCAAGGCGGGTGTGGCGCTTGCGTTCGGCGGCAACGAAAATGTCATAATAGGCGGCGTCGAATACCTCGACGGGGGGCAGCTCTTCCCCGTCCCAATCCGCCAGCAGCGTAGTGGTGCGCGGCAGGGTTTCAGACACGATCTGGTTTTCGATCGAGCGGAACAGCATGTCCGCGATCGGGGCGATGAACGTCACCAGCACGAAGATCAGCAGCGGCGCGATCAGCATCAGCGCGCGCACCTTCTGCATCCGCAGCGCCCGATTCAGCGAGCGTTTCAGCGGGGTGCCATCTGCGGCCAGAACGGGGCCGGATTGCGTGGGTTTTGCCTGATCCGACATGGCTTACACGCCCTCCACGACCATGATCACGCCATCGGAATTGGCCTGTCTGATCTTCATGTTTTCTTGATATTCGGGGTCATTATAGGCGGCCAAGGCCGCGTCATAGCTGGGAAATTCCACGATCACATGGCGCTTGTGCGCCGCGCCCTCAAGGACATTGGCCTGACCGCCGCGCGCAAGGAACCTGCCCCCATATCGCGGAAAGATCACGTCATTGCGGGCCGAATACCCCTTGTAGGCCTCGGCATCGCTGATGGTCACATGGCCGATGATATAGCCCTTGGGCATGGTGCTCTCCCTGCGGTGGCCGGGGCGGACGCATGCCCGCCCCGGACGTTTGGTCAGATCATGGCAAGGCGCAGACGCGCCCTGCCCTGGCCAGGATTACTGCGCCAGCCACGCCTGGAACTTCGCGTCGATGTCGTCGCGATAGTCGGCCCAGAACTCGTAGTTATACAGGAAGGTGTTCTGCGCGTTGTTGGGATCGGTCGGCATATGCGGCGCCATTTCGATGCCCAGATCGGCATGGGTGGAGACCAGCGGCGCGGAAGATGCGCGGGCCGGGCCGTAGGAGATATACTTGGCCTGATCGGCCAGGCGCTGGGTGTCGGTGGCGAACTTCACAAAGTCCATCACGCGGGCCAGACGGTCCTCGGGCAGGTCGGCAGGGATGATCCAGCCGTCCAGGTCAAAGACCTGCGCGTCCCACATCATGCCCACGGGCTGGCCCTGCTCCACGATCACGGAGAAGAGGCGGCCGTTGTAGGTGGAGCCCATGAAGATCTCGCCATCAGCAAGCAGCTGCGGCGTGTCTGCACCGGCGGACCACCAGATCACCTCGTCCTTGATCTCGTCCAGCTTGGCGAGCGCGCGGTCCTGGCCTTCGTCGGTTTCCAGAACGTCATAGACGTCGTCCTTGGCCACGCCGTCACACAGCAGCGCCCATTCCATGTTGTTGATCGGGCGCTTTTCCAGCGCGCGCTTGCCCGGATAGGTTTCCAGGTCCCAGACATCGCAGATGTCATTGGGGGCCGCGACGCCTTCGGGCACCATGTCCGTGCGATAGCCGAAGGTGGTGGAATAGACGATCTGCGGGATGAAGCAGTCGGACACGATCAGATCGCCGAAGTCATCGGACGCATCGGTGCCATCGGGCGCCGGGGCCAGCATGTCATCATGGTCGATTTCCATCGCCAAGCCTTCGTCACACAGGCGGATGGCGTCCGCGGCCACGACGTCCACCAGATCCCAGGTGACGTTGCCGGCCTCGTTCATGGCGCGCAGCTTGGCCACGGCCTCGGCAGAGCTTTCGTCCCAGGTGGCGGAGACGCCTTCGTTCATCGCCAGATAGGGCACCACATAGGCGTTCTGCTGGCTGGCCTGATAGGCCCCGCCCCAGGACACCAGCGTCATGCTGTCTGCCATGTTGCCATGCCCGGCGGCGAACGCGCCGCCCGCGGCAACCGTCAGGGCCGTGCTGGCCAGAAGGGTTTTCGTGAGGTTCATATTATTACTCCCTGATTGCCCGCTTGGGATACCGGGGCCCGGTCTGCGGGCATTGTTTGCCCGGGCCCGCACGTCAACACGGCGCGGCTGCGTGCCACGCCGCGATGGGTAAAAGCCTATAGCGCATCCAGCGCGCGGCAATCCTGCGGCAGCCAGCCGATCTCGATCTGGGTGCCGGGCTGCAGGCGCACCTGGTCGGGCGCGTTGCGGGTCTTGATGACGAAATCATCATTGCCCGCTACCCGCAGACGCGTGCGGAAGATGTCGCCCATGTAAATGAATTCAAGGACTTCCGCCTTGAGCGTATGGGCGCCTTCCTGCAGACGATCGCGGTTGATCTCCACCCGCTCGGGCCGGATGGATACGCGGGTGCGTTCGCCCTTCTGCGACACATTGACAGGCACCGCATCGATGATCTGCCCGTCATCCAGGCGGACCACGCAGGTCTCGCCTGTGATTTCCTCGATCTTGCCGTCCAGCGTGTTGTTTTCACCGATGAACTGCGCGACGAAGCTGTTTTGCGGCTGCTCATACAGCTCATCCGGCGGGGCCAGCTGCTGGATGCGGCCATCATTGAACACGGCCACGCGGTCAGACATGGTCAGGGCTTCGGTCTGGTCATGGGTTACATAGACCACCGTGATGCCCAGACGATGCGCCAGATCCGTGATCTCGAACTGCATCTTTTCGCGCAGCTGCTTGTCCAACGCGCCCAAGGGTTCGTCCATCAGCACCAGCTCGGGCTCGAACACCAGCGCGCGCGCCAGCGCGACCCGCTGCTGCTGACCGCCGGACAGCTGGCTGGGACGGCGGCCGCCGAAGGCGCCCATCTCCACCATGTCCAGCGCGCGCTTGATCTTGGCCTCGCGGTCGGACTTGCCCATCTTGCGCACCTCCAGCGGAAAGCTGAGGTTCTCTGCAATCGTCATATGCGGGAACAGCGCGTAATTCTGGAACACCATGCCGATGCCGCGTTTGTGCGGCGGAATGTTGTTGATCGACGTGCCGTCCAGCCGGATGTCGCCATGGGTGGCGGTTTCAAATCCGGCCAGCATCATCAGGCAGGTCGTCTTGCCCGAACCGGAGGGGCCAAGCATCGTCAGAAACTCGCCCTTGGGCATGGTCAGGTTCAGGTCTTTCACGACGAGCGTTTCACCGTCGTAGCTTTTCTGCACACGCTCGAATTCAACGAACGCGGCGTCCCGGTCAGTCTGCGCCAATTTTGGCTCCCTGTTGTTCGCATATGCTCTGCGGCTGCGTTGCACAGACTAAAGCGAACACGCCTGTCAGATTCAATGGTCTTGCGGATTATTCCGCGCCCGCCCTGAAAATAGGGCCAGATCGCGGATATTTTGTAGGCATTCTGGGTCAAACGATCATCAATTCCCGGCTTTCCAGTCGATCTTCCTGCACAGCCTGCCGCACGCCCGCCGCGACTGCGCCGCGCATTTATGCGGATGCCCATGAAATCGGCGGCCCGCGCCCCGCTAGCGGCGCTGCGATGCGCACACAGAGAGTCGTTTTCAGGCGCGCTTGCCGGGGGGCCGGAACCTAGGCAGGGTGCATGAAGCCAGAAAGGAGTGCCCATGAGCCATCAGCGATTTGCCCGCGACCTGCCCTTTTCCAGCGAAGAATACCTGCGACGCCTGTCCAAGACCCGCGCCGCGATGGAGGCCGCCGGGCTGGAGGTTCTGATCGTGTCGGACCCGTCCAACATGGCCTGGCTGACGGCCTATGATGGCTGGTCCTTCTACGTGCATCAGGCGGTGCTGGTGTTTCTGGACGCCGATCCCATCTGGTGGGGCCGCAACCAGGACACCAATGGCGCGCTGCGCACCGTCTGGATGACGGATGACCGCGTGATCGGCTATGCTGACAATTTCGTGCAATCCACGGAACGCCACCCGATGCAGGATCTGGCGCAACGGCTGACCGGCATGGGGCTGGGGTCTGCGCGGATCGGCGTGGAGATGGACAACTACTACTTCAGCGCCAAGGCCCATGCGACGCTGGCGCAGGAACTGCCCAACGCGCGGCTGCTGGATGCCACGGCGCTGGTGAACTGGCAGCGCGCCGTGAAGTCCGAAGAAGAGATCACCTTCATGACCCGCGCAGCCCGGATTTCCGAGCGCATCATCGACGGGCTGATCGAGCGGGTGGAACCCGGTGTGCCGAAGAACGAGGTTGTGGCCGAAGCGCAGCGCGATGCGATCATGGGCGCCGGCGGCCACTGGGGCGATTACGCCGCCATCGTGCCGCTGCTGCCGTCAGGCTCTGACGCGGCGGCGCCGCACCTGACATGGGATGGCCGCCCCTTCGCCGAAGGCGAGGCGACGTTCTTCGAGATCGCCGGCTGCTATCGCCGCTATCACGTGCCCTTCTGCCGCACGATCTTCCTGGGCGAACCGCCGCAGATCTTCCGCAGCGCGGAGGCCGCGCTTGTCGAAGGGCTGGAGGCCGGGCTGGAGGCCGCGCGCGCGGGCAACCGGGCCTGCGACATCGCCAATGCCCTGGCGGCCCCGCTGGAACGCGCCGGCATCGAACGCGGCGCGCGCTGCGGC
>CBFHYV010000123.1:0-8617 GCA_965660085.1 uncultured Paracoccaceae bacterium | reverse complement strand
AACGGACAGCGCCGCCTTCCGCCCCGAAGACCTGCGCGGCGCGAAGGCGCGGCGCATGGTGTTGCGGGGCCTGTCCAGCGGGGCAGACTATGTGGCCTTGCTGGGCCAGGACAGCGCAGAGGCCGAGGCCCTGCTGCGGCTGCTCTGCGCCCGGCGCGAAGGCTTCTTTACGGATCCGGCCCTGTGGCAGCATCTGGAGGAGGCGGTTCTGGACCCGATGATCGCCGCGCTGGCCCCGGGTGAGCCGCTGCGCGCCACGATCGTCGGCTGCGCCACGGGCGAGGATGCCTATTCCCTGGCCATGCTGATCCATCGCGCGCTGGCGCGCCGTGGCCACCTGACACCGTGGCAGGTGATGGCACTGGACCCCAGCGCCAGCCTGCTGCGCGTGGCCCAGCAAGGCGTCTATTCCGATTGCGCCATTGCCAGACTGCCGCAGGACCTGCAGGCCAGCTATCTGCACCCGCTCGGCTCGGGCCATGCGCCCAACCCGGAGATCCGGGCGCGGATCATCTTCTCTCATCGGGATATGCACGGGCGCAAACCCCTGACGCGGCAAAGGCTGATCCTGTGCCCGGCCCTGCACCACGCGCTGGGCGATGCGGCCCGGCAAGACCTGCTGGCCTGGCTGTGCGAAGGGCTGGTGCCGGGTGGACAGCTTGTGTTGCCCGGCGCCGAGACGCCTCCAGATGGCCTGTTGCCCTGTGACGGGCCGGTGGCGGTTTTCGCCCGCCCCCAGGCCCCCACGAAAGCCGCCGCGCGCCCGCGCAAGGCCGCCGCACCCACAACCGCACGCGATGCGCGGGCCTTCCGGTCCTTGCTGGACCGTTTTGCCCCGCCGGCCATCCTGGTGGATGAAACCGGCACCGTGCTGGCCATGCATGGCGCGCTGGACAGCTATCTGCGCGCGGAGCCCGGCGCCTTGTCACATCGGCTGACGGGTCTGATGCGGGCAGAGCTGACCCGAGCCGCCCAGACCGTTCTGACCCGCGCGCTGAACGACCCGGCCCACCAGACGCATATGGAACATGATGCGGCCAGCGGCGTCACCCTTTGCGCCGCACGCCAGGACAACGGTGCACCCCTGGCGGAGGCCTGGCTGTGGTTTCCCGCCGATCCGGGCCAGTCCACCCCGCCCTTGGCACCGGCACCGGCGGAGACCCCGCAGCCGCCTGCCCCCCCGCAACAGGCCGACACCGCCCAACAAGACAGCTCTCTCGTCCAGCTGGGCGAATTTGCCCTGGACACGGATGACACCCATGCAACCTGCACCCAGGCCGCCAAGGTGTTGCAGGAAACGCTGACGGACACGCAGGTGGCCATCTACCTGTTGACCCCGGACGGTGCGGCCTTTGCGCGCTGCGGGCAGGATGATGACAGCGCCGCGGCCCAATGGCCGGCGGTTCTGGACATGGCGCAGGCGAACTGGTTGCGGGCCCGGCTGATGCGCGACACCGAAGCCCCCGCCCCTGCGCCACAATCACCGATGTTCCAGCCACAGGGCACCCACTGCGACGTGCTGCGCATCGGCGCCCTGGACGCGCTGCGCGGCGCACTGATCCTGCAGCGCCCGGCGGATGTGCCCCTGCCGGCGGAAGCATCGGGCATCGCCCGCAGCGTGGCCAATATCATCAACCACGCCCTGGCCCGGCATGAGGCGCGGCAGCAACTGACCCGCGCCCTGACCGAACGTGACGGCCTGATCGACGGGATGCCCATCATGATGGGGGTTCTGGACAACACGCGGCGCTTCTTGCGCGGCAACCGCCATTTCGCAGAGCTCGGCTGGACCGAAGCGGAGCTGACCGGCACCCCGTGCGAGGATGTCTTTGGCGCCCCTGCGGCGCAAAAGATCACCGCCTTCCAGGCCGATGCCGCCATAGCCGAGATGGAGATGGAAACCGAATTGCGCATGCCCGGCGCCCGGCCACGTTGGCACCTGCTGAAGCTGTCGCGGGACCGGCACAAGCCCCGCATCATCTATGTGGCCGCAATGGACATCCACGCCCGCAAGACAGCCGAGGCCCAACAACGCCTGCTGATGGCGGAACTGGACCACCGGGTGAAGAACATCCTGGCGCTGGTCAATGCCATCGCGGTGCTCAGCTCTCAATCCGCGCAGACCCTGGCGGAGTTTCAGACGACCTTTTCCTCACGCATCAACGCACTGGCCCGCACGCATGAGGTGCTGGCCAAGAACCAATGGGAGGGCGACGATCTGTTCGCGCTTCTGGCGCGGGAAATCCGGGTCTTTTCCGATGCCGAGGACACGCGCGTGACCATCACCGGACAGGACCGGGTCATCGGCGCCAATGCCGCGCAGGGCATGGCGCTGGTGATCCATGAACTGGTGACCAATGCCGTGAAATACGGCGCGCTGTCCATGCCTGACGGCCAGCTGCGGATCGAGGTCACGCAGGATGACAGCATGCTGACCCTGATCTGGGCGGAGCAAGGCATGACAGACATGCAACGCCCCACGCATGAAGGCTTTGGCATGACCGTGATCCGCACCACGATCGAGGCGCAGATGGCAGGCGCGGCCGCGTTTGACTACACGCCCGGCGGGCTGGTGCTGCGGATCGCCCTGCCGCTGGGCAGCCTGTAGCCGGGCGATCAGCTCTCGCTCAGCGCCACTTTCATGTCCTTGACCTGGTAGATGACCTCACCATCGGCCTCCACCCGGCCATCGGCCACGCCCATGGTCAGGCGGCGGGTCTGCACGGCCTTGGTGAAATCCACGAAATAGCGCAGCATCTTGCGATCTGGGCGCACCATGCCGGTCAGCTTGACCTCGCCCACACCCAGCGCATAGCCGCGCCCCTGCCAGCCGCGCCAGCCCAGGTTGAACCCGGTCAGCTGCCACAGGCCGTCCAGCCCCAGGCAGCCGGGCATGATGGGGTTGCCGGGGAAGTGGCAGTCAAAGAACCAAAGATCCGGCGTGATGTCGAATTCCGCAACCACATGGCCCTTGCCATGGGCACCAGCATCGCCAGAGATCTCGGTGATGCGGTCCATCATCAGCATCGGCGGCGCGGGCAGCTGCGCATTGCCCGGCCCAAACAATTCCCCCCGCGCGCATTTCAGAAGGTCATCCTTGTCAAAACTGCTGGGAAAAAGCGCCATGGGGCAGGCCTCCGTCTGGGGTGGGGGGCGTTTCGCCCGCGGCACACCCCGTAGCACCGGCGCAACCCTTCGTGCAAGCCGCTTGCCGGGCCGAATAGCCGCGAGATCGCAAATTCGTTTGAAATTCACTGGCCGCGGGCTTTATATCCTAGTCATGGAAGGTTCACACACCCATAGCCCGGATGAGGCACGGCGCATCGCGTCTGATTGGCTGGCACGCGCAGGCGTGCGCGGCACCCGCCAGCGTGTCGCCCTGGCAGAGCTGCTGGTGGGCGACGGCAAGCAACGCCATGTCACCGCCGAAAGCCTGTTCGAGGCGGCGAAGTCGCGCGGCGATGCTGTCTCGCTCGCCACGGTTTACAACACGCTGCGGCGGTTCTGCGATGCGGGGCTGATCCAGGAAATCACGGTGGACGGGTCGAAAAGCTATTTCGACACCAACACCCACGATCACCCGCATTTCTACTGGGAAGATGACGCGCGCATCGTGGATGCGCCGGCGGATCAGCTGGAATTCCTGCGCCTGCCCAACCCGCCCGAGGGGGCGGAGATTGCCAGCGTGGATGTGGTGATCCGCCTGCGCCGGAAGTAGAGGCAGGGTTATTCCCCAGCCAGTGCCTTCAGATAGGCGCCATAGGCGTTCTTTTTCAACGCATCGGCCAGGCCGCGCAGATCATCGGCGGAAATCCAGCCCTGTTGAAAGGCAATCTCTTCCGGGCAGCCGATCTGCATCCCCTGCCGCGCGGACAGCGTGCGCACGAAATTGCCCGCATCCAGCAGCGAGCCATGCGTGCCCGTGTCCAGCCAGGCATAACCGCGCCCCATGGTCTGCACGTTCAGCGCGCCATCCTTCAGATACATCTCCAGCAGGCTGGTGATCTCCAGCTCCCCCCGATCCGAGGGCGTGACAGCGCGCGCCCGGTCCGGCGCATCGCCATCCAGGAAATACAGACCCGTCACCGCGTAATTGCTTGGCGGGTTGGCGGGTTTTTCGATGATCTGGTTGACGGATCCATCCTCGGCGAAGCCGACGACGCCATAGCGTTCCGGGTCACTGACCCGATAGCCGAAGACCGTGCCGCCTTCGGTCACGGAATCGGCGGCCTGCAGCAGCTGCGGCAGGCCATGGCCGAAAAAGATGTTGTCCCCCAGAACCATGGCCGAGGGCGCGCCCGCCAGGAAGCCTTCGGCCAGCAGATAGGCCTGCGCCAGCCCATCGGGCGAGGGCTGCACGATATAGTCCAGCGACACGCCCCAGCGGCTGCCATCCCCCAGCGCGCGGCGGAACTGGTCCTGGTCCTGCGGCGTGGTGATGATGCAGATCTCACGGATCCCGGCCAGCATCAGCACGCTGAGCGGATAATAGACCATCGGCTTGTCATAGACCGGCAGCAGCTGTTTCGACACGCCGATGGTGATCGGGTAGAGCCGCGTGCCGGACCCGCCGGCCAGGATGATGCCCTTGCGCTGTGTCATTGTGCTGTCTCCAGGTCTTTCAGGGTTTGGGCCAGGCCCGCGTGCCAGTCCGGCCGCGCCACGGCAAAGGCGGCTTGCGTCGCGGTGCAATCCAGCCGCCCGTTCAGCGGGCGCTGCGCGGGGGTGGGATAGGCACTGGTGGGGATATCCTCCACCGCGCAAGACAGGCCGGAGGCCGCAAAGATCGCGCGGGCGAAATCGGCCCAGGACACCTCCGGCGCGCCGCCGAAGTGATAGGTGCCCGCCTTTTCCGGCGCCGTGGCCAGCTGCGCGGCAATGGTCAGGCAGGCGTCGGCGATATGGCCCGCGAAGGTGGGGCAGCCCACCTGATCGGCGACGATGGTCAGGCGCTCCCGCTCTGCGCCAAGGCGCAGCATGGTCTTGACGAAGTTGTTGCCATGGCCGGAAAATACCCAGGCCGTGCGCAGGATCACCGCGCGGCCACCGGCGGCGCGCACGGCCTCTTCGCCTGCAAGTTTGCTGCGGCCATAAGCGCCCAGCGGGGCGGTGGGCGCATCGGGCGCGCGCGGCGCATCGCCGCCACCGTCAAAGACGTAATCCGTGGAGATATGGACGAAGGGGATGTCCAGCGCCGCGCAGGCCCGCGCCATGGCACCCGGTGCCGCGCCGTTGATGACAGTGGCCATGTCCTCTTCGCTCTCGGCCTTGTCCACGGCGGTGTAGGCGGCGGCGTTGATCACGGCCGCCGGTACGGCGTCCGCAATCAGGGCCGCGCAGGCGTCCGGGTTGGTCAGGTCCGCCTCAGCGCGGGACAGGAACCGTGCCTGCGGGGCGCGGCGCGCCAGTTCCCGCGCAACCTGCCCGCTTTGTCCGAAAACCAGCATCCTCAGCCCCCCGTCCCGATCCGTTGGCCCACGCCGTCCCGGTCCTGCAGCGCGCGCCACCAGGGCTCATTGTCCAGATACCACTGCACCGTGCGGCGCAGGCCTTCCTCGACGGTGACGGAGGGGCGCCAGCCCAGCTCCTGCCGGATGCGGGTGGGGTCAATGGCATAGCGCGCGTCATGGCCGGGCCTGTCAGTCACAAAGGTGATCTGATCGGCATATGCACCTTCGGCCTTGGGGCGCAGTTCATCCAGAATACCGCACAGCGTGGTGACCAGTTCCAGGTTCGTGCGCTCATTCTCCCCACCGATGTTGTAGGACCGGCCCACCTGCCCCTTTTCCACCACCAGCAGCAGCGCGTCGGCGTGGTCTTCGACAAACAGCCAATCCCGCACATTGGACCCGTCCCCGTAGATCGGCAGCGGCTTGCCCGCCAGAGCGTTCAGGATCACGACCGGTATCAGCTTTTCCGGGAAGTGATACGGCCCGTAATTGTTGGAACAATTCGTCAGCACCACCGGCAGGCCATAGGTTTCATGCCAGGCGCGCACCAAATGGTCCGATGCCGCCTTGGAGGCCGAATAGGGCGAGCGCGGGTCATAGGGCGTGTCCTCGGTGAACATGCCCGTCGGGCCGAGGGAGCCATAGACCTCATCCGTGGAAATATGATGAAAGCGAAAGCCCGCAGGCCGGCCCTGATCCTGCCAATAGCCGCGTGCGGCCTGCAGCAGCGTATATGTGCCGTCGATATTGGTCTTGATGAAAGCGCCCGGCCCGTCGATGGACCTGTCCACATGGCTTTCGGCGGCCAGGTGCATGATGGCGTCGGGGCTGTGCTGGTCAAGCACGCGGGCCATGGCGGCGGCGTCGCAGATGTCTTCTTGCTCAAAGGCGTAGCCGGGCGCATCGGCCACCGGGTCCAGATTGGCCAGACAGCCCGCATAGGTCAGCTTGTCAACATTCACCACCTGATGCCCACGCCCCAAGGCCATGCGCACAACGGCAGAGCCAATGAACCCGGCCCCGCCTGTCACCATCAGCTTCATCTGGCTGCTCCTGTTCCCTGATATCTACCGGAGTATCCCGCGCGCGGGCGAGTTTCCAGCATTTCAACGCAGGGCGGGGCAAAACGCCCTGCCCTACATCAAAAGATCACAGGCGCAGATCGCTTTCGTCGAGGTCAAAGACCGATTTCATGTCGAACAACACGCCTTCGGGCTTCAGCAGGCCGCGCAGGCGCGCAGCCCCTTGCGCCACCACGTCCCGATGCGGCACGGCCAGGATCACCGCGTCATAGGCGCCGGTGTCGGGCAGTTCCGTGGCGATGGTGCGGCCGTATTCTTCCTGCACCTCTTCGGCATCGGCCCAGGTGTCCACCAGATCCACCTGCATTCCGAATTCCTCGACATTGCTGACCAGGTCGATGACCTTGGTGTTGCGGATGTCGGGGCAGTTTTCCTTGAACGTCACGCCCACGATCAGCACGCGCGCATTCTTCAGCGGCAGATCCTTGCGGATCATGCTGCGGATCATGCGATGCACGGCATTGCGCGCCATGCCATCATTGATCTCACGCGCGGTACGGATGATGTCCGGGATGAAGCCGGCGGCCATGGATTTGTGCACCAGGTAATAGGGATCCACCCCGATGCAGTGCCCGCCCACCAGGCCCGGGCTGAGGCGGATGAAGTTCCACTTGGTCGCCGCGGCGTCCAGCACGTCCTTCGTGTCGATCCCCAGGTGGGAAAACACGATGGACAGTTCGTTGATCAGGGCGATGTTCACGTCCCGCTGGGTGTTCTCAATCACCTTAGACGCCTCTGCCACCTTGATGGTGGCGGCCTTGTGCGTGCCGGCGGTGATGATGGTGCCATACAGCGCATCGATCAGATCTGCCGCCTCGGGCGTAGAGCCGGAGGTGACCTTGGTGATCTTGGGCAGCGGGCGGGTCTTGTCACCGGGGTTGATGCGTTCGGGGCTGTAGCCGGCAAAGAAATCCACGTTGCAGGTCAGGCCGGAGACACGCTCCACCACGGGGATGCAGTCCTCCTCCGTGGCGCCGGGATAGACGGTGGATTCGTAGATGACGATATCGCCGCGCTTGACCACCTTGCCCAGCGTCTCCGACGCCAGGATCAGCGGGCGCAGGTTGGGCCGGCGATCAGAATCGATCGGCGTGGGCACGGCCACGATGAACACGTTGCACTGCGCCAGATCGTCGAGCGAGGATGTGAAGCTGAGATGCGTTGCCGCGGCGAGGTCTTCGGAGGTGACCTCATCGGTCGCGTCATGGCCGCCGCGCAGCGCCTCAACCCGCTTGGCGTTGATATCGAACCCCACGGTGGGGCGCTGCTTACCGAATTCAACCGCAAGCGGCAGGCCAACGTAACCAAGGCCGATCACGGCGGGGCGAAGTGTGTCCAGAGTGGGAAGCGCGGCGACAGAAGACATGATACAATAATCCGGGTTGCAAGGTTTACCGTGCCTTTAAAGCCGGCGCCGCAGGACCACAAGCCTTGCCCCGCGTGCCCGCCGCGTCTGCGACACCTCAGCACAACGCGTGAGACCCTGCCGGACCACAGGCCCGCTTGCACCCGAGCGCCTCCCCACCCCTCGCACGGCGCGGGACGGCCCGCAAATCCACCGGCCGCGGGGTGCGGAAAATTTTTGCGCCCAAGGCCAAAAAAATCGTAGAACCCTCCTAGACAATCCCGAACCCCAAGCATAGACAACGTCCACCCCAACATTGGCCCGCCCGGGTAGCTCAGGGGTAGAGCAGTGGATTGAAAATCCTCGTGTCGGTGGTTCGATTCCGCCCCCGGGCACCACTTCAAGTTCCAACCCGTTGTTTCCTACCAGTTTCTTTTGGGAACTGCGCGGGCGTAGGACATGGCGTATGACAATTCGGTGCCTTTCTCGTTCACCAAGAACGGCATCTTCTACTTCGAGAGACGCATTCCGACGGATCTCTTGAAGCACTACGACACTCGGAAAATCTCATACTCGTTGCGGACACGGTCGGTCAGGATTGCCTCGACTCGTGCAAGGCGGGCTGCGGATCAACTCGACGAGTATTGGTATCATCTGCGCTCCAAGGACGCAGAGTTGCCCGGTAAGCACCGCCTGAGGCTGATAGTGTCCCATGACGTGGTGTAGGAGCGCCGATCCTC
>CBFHYV010000122.1:0-8647 GCA_965660085.1 uncultured Paracoccaceae bacterium | reverse complement strand
AGCGGATGGGCCAGGCGCAGCACCGCGTCCGGCGCCATCACCTGCGCCAGCGCGCCCGGCACGTGGCCCGCGGCCATGTCCCGCATGGCCGCCCGCAGCGGCGCGAGCGCGGCCTTGTTGCGGCTATGCGGACAGGCCGTCATTCCGCGGCGTGGCCGTAAGGCACATTGCGCCGGCCAAAGCGGCGCACGCGGATATTGCACTGTTCCGCATGGCCCACGAAGCCTTCCAGCATGCACAGACGAGAGCCATATTCCCCCACCAATGCCGCGGCCTCATCGGTCAGGACCTTTTGATAGCTGTGGGTTTTCAGGAACTTGCCCACCCAAAGCCCCCCGGTATAGCGCCCGGCCTTCTTGGTGGGCAGGGTGTGGTTGGTGCCGATGACCTTGTCCCCGTTGGCCACGTTCGTGCGCTCGCCAAGGAACAGCGCGCCGTAGCTGTGCATCTGTTCCAGGAACCAGTCATCCCGGTCCGTCATGACCTGCACATGTTCATAGGCCATGTCATTGGCCACTTGCAGCATCTCTTCATAAGTGTCGCACAGGATCACATCGCCGTAGTCGCGCCAGGAGGCCGCCGCCGTTTCCGCCGTGGGCAAGATCTCCAGCAGGCGGTCGATCTCGGCCAGGGTGTCCTCGGCCAGTTTGCGGCTGTTGGTGATCATGCAGGCGGGGGAGTTGTAGCCATGCTCCGCCTGC
This sequence comes from uncultured Paracoccaceae bacterium, assembly GCA_965660085.1. Taxonomy (GTDB): domain Bacteria; phylum Pseudomonadota; class Alphaproteobacteria; order Rhodobacterales; family Rhodobacteraceae; genus CBFHYV01. The sequence continues at coordinate 7,946 of CBFHYV010000122.1, read as the reverse complement.
CCCAGCAGATCCGTCGCGCAAAGCTCCGCATCCACGGTTTCATCGGCAATCACCATGGTTTCCGTCGGCCCGGCGAACAGGTCAATGCCCACACGGCCATAAAGCTGCCGCTTCGCCTCGGCGACAAAGGCATTGCCCGGCCCCACCAGCATATGCACCGGGTCGATCGTTTCGGTGCCCAGCGCCATGGCGCCCACGGCCTGGATGCCGCCCAGCACATAGATCTCATGCGCGCCGCCCTTGTGCATGGCGGCGACGATCGCGGGATGCGGCGCGCCATTGACGGGCGGTGCGCTGGCCACGATGCGCGGCACGCCGGCCACCGTGGCCGTCAGCACGGACATATGCGCGCTGGCCACCATGGGAAACTTGCCCCCCGGCACATAGCAGCCCACCGATTGCACGGGGATGTTCTTGTGCCCCAGGATCACGCCCGGCAGGGTTTCAACCTCCACATCCGTCATGGAGGCGCGCTGTGCCTCGGCAAAGCGGCGGATCTGGTCCTGGGCGAAGGTGATATCCTCCATGTCGCGGGTGCTGACCTTCTGCATCGCCGCCTCGATCTCTGACGGGCTGAGGCGGAAGCGTTCGGGCGCATAGCCGTCGAACTTCTGGCTCAGGTCGCGCACGGCGGCATCGCCGCGGGTCTCGATGTCTTTCAGCGTCGCCTCGACAACGCCGCGCACCTTGGCGTCATCCTCGGCGCGTTCGGTTTCGGGCTTGCCGCTTTTCAGGTGATGAATGGCCATGATGCCTGCCTCCTGCTGTTCATCGCGCCCCGGCTGTGGCCACGCATCCGCGCGGGCCTTGGGGCAAATCACTTGTCTTTATGCGCTGTCCGGGCGTGGGGGCGTTGCCTCGCCCCGGTCGAAGGCCTCCCAGCCTTCGCCGTTGAACACATCCACGCCCAGCTGCGCCAATACATCGGGGAAATCGACCATCACCCAGTTGTCGGTGATCTTGCCGTCCTCCACCTTCCAGAAATCCATATACCGGATGGTCACGCGCTTGCCGGTGGGGGCCACCCCCATGAAGGTGCCGGAATGCGTGGCCTCCTGCCGGCCGAAGGCCGCGGCCCATTCGCCCATATACAGCCGCGCCTCATCCACGCAGACCTTGTCCGAAAAGGCCGCCTGAAAGGGGCGCTGCCAGTTGTCCTGAAACGCGCGCAGCCCTTCCTTGGTGCCGCAGCCACGGTTGCCCATCCAGCGGAAGCCTTCGGCGAAGAACTGGCCGATGTCGTCAATTCGGTGATCGTTCAGCCCGTCAACCATGCCTTCGATCACGGCGCGGGTCTGATCCGTCCTGGACAGGTCTGTATCGCGGGTCAGAACCGCCTGTTCGGGGCGGGAACCTTTCATGGCTGTGTCTCCCTCTGTGCGGCGCGGCACGGCGGCGTGTTGGGGTGGCATCGGCGGCGCGGCATTATCCCTTCACCGCCCCCGCTGTCAGGCCAGAGACGATCTGGCGCTGGAAGAACAGGACCAGCACGAACAGCGGTGCCGTGGCGGAGACCACCGCAGCGACGGCGAACATCACGTTGCCCTCCGTCTGCGTGGTGCCCAGGAAGGCCGCGATGGCTGGAACCATGGTGCGGTTGGACTCGCTCAGCAGCATCGTGGTCACGGCGAAATCGTTATAGGCCAGCAGAAAGCTGAACAGCCCCGTGGTGATGACCCCCGGCCACATCACAGGCACGATCACCAGGCGGAAAGCCTGGAACTGCGTGCAGCCATCCACCTTGGCAGATTCATCCAGATCCTTGGGGATGTTCTGGAAGAAGGAATGCAGCATCCACAGCGTGAAGGGTTGGTTGATGGCCACCAGCACGATGATCGCCGTCGGCAGGATGCCCCAGACGTTCCACTGAAAGAACGGCAGCAGATAGCCGGACACCAGCGTGATGGGCGGCAGGGCGCGGAACATCAGCGCGATGATCAGCAGCCAGAAAGTATAGCGATAGCCCGAGCGCGACAGCGCATAGCCGCCCAGCGTGCCAATGGTCAGCGAGGTCGCCACTACGAAGATGCACACGATGGTCGTGTTGATCGCGGGCCGCCAGAATTCCTCCTGCACCCAGGCGCCGGCATAGCCCGCCCCGGTGAAGGGCGACCCATGGGTGCGTTCGGTATTGGTGCCGGTCAGCGCATCGGTCCAGTTGGCGATGGAGAAGAAATCAAGCTCGACCTTGAAGGAGCCCCAGAAGGTCCACAGGAACGGGAATGCCGCGATGATCAGCCAGAGGATCACGAAGCCATTGGTGAAAATCCGCAACCCAAGCGGCGCGCGCATTGCTTTGGAGGCCATTTACGTCTTCCCCTTGAAATCGCGCCAGGTACGCACCAGCACCGGCGACAGCAGGATCGCCACGCCCAGCACCGTCAGAACGGATGTGGCCGCGGCCGAGGACAGCTGCTGGGTTTCGCCCCCCAGATCGCTGAGGATGAAATAGCTCAGCGATTGCGCATGGGCCTGGGCCTGGAACCCCACGATGGGTTCCAGCACGCGGAAATTGTCCATCAGCTGGATCAGCGCCACGAAGGTGACCAGCGGCATCAGATGCGGCACGACGATGAAGCGCACCTGTTGCCAGCGCGTGGCGCCGTCGATCTTGGCGGCCTCGATCTGGTCTTCGGGCATGGTTTGCAACCCGGCGTAGAACACCACAAAGGCAAAGGGCGCGGAGCTCCAGACACCATAGACGATCAGCGAAATCCACATCAGCGGCGTGGAGGCCTTGACCGACAGGTCCGGGTCATTGACCAGCCAGGAGATGAAATTGCCTAGCACCCCGCGGTTGTCCACCATCCAGAACAGGATGAGCGAGCCGACGAGCGGCGTCACGATCATGGGCAGCAGCGAAAAGAAGATCACCAGGCCCTTCAGCCATTGCACCATTGCATTCACCGCCAGCGCAATGCCAAGGCCCAGCAGGATCAGCAGCGGCGTCACCGTGAAGGTGTAGGTCAGCGTGAAGGCCATGGCCCGGTAGAACGGCAGATCCCCCAGTTCGGATACGAAGTCACCCAGGCTGTCCGCGCTGCGCCAGGCCTCCGCCACCTCGGCCACGGCCAGGTGGTTGCGGTTGAAATAGATGTCCAGCCCCACGAAACGGCCCAGCGGCTCGGCCTCGCGCAAGGCGCGGGTGGCTTGCTGGTCAATCGTCGTCTCCTCGGTGCAGCTGAACGGTGTGCAGCTCTCAACGGTGACCAGCACGGGTTCATGCGGCGCGTAGATGGACTGCGTGATGACCGACACAAGCGGCGCCGCGATGAACAGCAGCATCGCCAGCCCGGTGGGCAGGAAGAACCAGAAAAACGTGCTGTGTTTCATGGGGCGTGCCCTTGTCTGCAGGGTCGGGGTGTTCAGGATCGAAGGCGCGTGGCCCGTCCTGGCCGGAAGGCCGGGGCGCAGGCCAATCGCCGCGCCCCGGACCGTTTTGCAGGCCCGCTGGCCTTACTGCAGGAAGCCCTGTTCCTGCGCGGCAGCGCGATAGGCGGCCTCGACATCGGCCAGCGCCTCTTCGGCGGTTTCATTGCCCTGCATGAAATCGGCCAGTTCGTTGCCCAGCGCCGTGTGCATCAGGCCCATGTAGGGCAGCATCGGGTAAGGCACGGTGCCCATTTCAGCCGCGGCAAAGACACCGACGGCGGCCGGGGTCGGCGCATAGCCGGGGATCAGCCACACGGCCTGCGTGCGCACGGATTCATCCTGCATCAGCTCCGGGCGGATGCCGTTCATCATGGCAACAAACGTGGCCTCGGCCTCTGCGTCAGAGATGTTGGAGGCCACGGTCCAGCCGTCCCACCACAGGGTGGAAGCCGGGATGTCGCCGCCGCCCACGGTCATCGGGCCTGCGATGGCAAAGCCATCGGCCACTTCCTGCGGCACGCCGTCAACGGTTGTCAGCGTGGCGGCACGGCTGCCCCACATGTTCATCAGCGCCACGTTGCCGGCGCGGAATTCGGCGTTGGTGGCGTTGGAATCATGGGTCAGGTAGTCGGGGTTCATGTATTCCGACAGCGCCTTCATCATGTTCAGCGCGTTCACGCCGGGCTCAGAGTTCACGCTCGGCTCGGCGGTGCCGGGCACGAAGAATTCACCGCCATAGCCGATGAACATGTTGTTGAATTCCTGCGCCAGGTTCCAGCCCGCGGCATAGGCGCCGCCCACGGGGTTTTCCATGATGCCCGCCGCGCGGATCGCTTCGGCCGCGGCCAGCATGTCCTCATAGGTGGCGGGCGCCTCCATGCCAACCTGCTCCAGCACATCCGCGCGGTAGACGAGGTGCTGCGCATTGGCCATGAAGGCCACGGCCATCACGTCACCGTTGATGGTGATCAGCTGGTTGCGCGCCAGGCCTTCGCCATGCGCCTCCACCAGGTCATTCAGGGGGCGGATGACATCATTGTTCATCAGCGCCACGATGGAGGAGTTCGCGATGATCGCGGAGGTGTATTCCGCCGGCGTGCCGGACATGCCCGCCACGTTGATCTGCTGGTGATCGGCGGTGAGGTTGGTGGACACCTCTGCGCCTTCACAGGCCTGGGCATTGGCGCCCACGGTCTGGATGGCGGGGAATTCATTGCCGACGATGCTGACACGCGCGCCGATCTCGCAAGCGGTGCCGGCGGTGCCGGCCAGGATCGCCAGCGTGCTGGCGGCTGCTACCTTCTTCAGAAACATGGTGTTCTCCCTGTCTTGTCCTGTTGTGGGATGCGCCTTGCAACCGCGCACCCTTGGTATGCTGCCCCGTGTTCCGGGGCCGGGGCCGGTCAGGCCCCGATCCGCGCCCCTGTCTTTCCGTCAAACAGGTGGCAGATGTCGGTGGGCACATGGATCGAGACCATGTCATCGATCTCCGCCCGAAAGCTCTTGTCCGCGCGCACGCTGATCAGCGCGCCGCCGATGCGCAGCGTGACCATCGTGGCATCGCCCAGCAGCTCCAGCGTGTAGATGGGCGCCGTGATCTGGCCTGCCTCCGGCGCGCCGACCGTGGCATCCTCCGCGCGGAAGCCCAGCGTCATCGGCCCGTCCGGCGCGGTGAACCCGCTGATCCGGGTCTGTGCCGCGGTGAAGGTGCCGCCGGTGACATGACCTTCGATCAGGTTCATCGCCGGGTTGCCGATGAAGCCGGCCACGAAGGTATTGGCCGGCGTGTCATAGATCTCTGTCGGGCTGCCCACCTGCTGGACCACGCCGTTTTTCATCACCACCACGCGGTCGGCCAGGGTCATGGCCTCGATCTGGTCATGGGTCACATAGATCGTCGTGACAGACAGTTCATGGCTGAGGTTCTTGATCTGCGCGCGGGTGGACACCCGCAGCTTGGCGTCCAAATTCGACAGCGGCTCATCCATCAGAAAGACGTTGGGCTCACGCACGATGGCGCGCGCCAGTGCCACGCGCTGCCGCTGCCCGCCGGACAGCTCCGCCGGTTTGCGATGCAGGAAATCGTCCAGCTCCACCATGGCGGAGGCGCGGCGCACCTTGGCGTCATGGGTGGAGGGATCAATACCGCGCACCTTCAGCGGGAAGCGGATGTTTTCATAGACGTTCATGTTGGGATAGAGCGCGTAGCTTTGAAACACCATGGCCACGTCGCGGTCTTTCGGCTCCAGGTCATTGACCAGCTTGCCGCCAATGCGGATCTCCCCTCCCGAGGGGTCCTCTAGCCCGGCGATCATGCGCATGGTCGTGGTCTTGCCGCAGCCGGACGGGCCCAGCAGCACCAGGAATTCGCGGTCCGCGATGGTCAGGTTGAAATCCTCCACCCCCACGAAACTGCCCCAGCGTTTGGACACATTGCGAAGCTCGATCTCGGCCATGCGAAGGCTCCTGTTCAAGGGCGGCGGGGGGCGCGCGCTGCGTTTTGCATACGGTTTCAAAAACGCTAGACTCAGCCATACGCTTTGGGCAAGAGTTTTTTGCAAGCGTATGCAAACATCTTGGCAGGCCATGGATTTTCAAGAGCAAAAGCAGCTGGTGCTGGACCACTACAGCGCCATGGACACCGCCCCGGCGGAGGGAATCGCCGCCGCCGCGGCGCAGCGCATGGCGCCGGATGCCCTGTGGCGCGGGATGCACCCGTTTCACGAACAGACCGGCCCGCATGCCATGGCAGAAGTGTTCTGGCAGCCGCTGCGCCACGCCCTGCGGCCCATGCAGCGGCGCATGGACGTCTTCATGGCCGGGCGCAACCAGATGGACGATGGCGCCTCTGTCTGGGTGGTGTCCATGGGCCATCTGATGGGCCTGTGGCAGGCAGACTGGCTGGGTCTGGCGCCCACGGGCAAGATGGCGATGCTGCGCTATGCCGAATTCAACCGGGTCACGGACGGGCAAATCACCGAAACGGCGATGTTCTGCGACATCCCGCATCTGATGATGCAGGCGGGGCTGCAGCCCTTTCCGCCGCAGACCGGCGCGCATCTGGTCCAGCCCGGCCCCATGGGCCACGGCGGGCTGCTGACCGCCCCGCAGGACCCCGGCGAAGGCACGCGCACGCTGGCGCTGATCAACGCCATGATCGCGGACCTGGGCACATGGCAAAGCGGTCTGCCGCTGGAGGAAGAACTGGCCCGCACCTGGGCGCCGGACATGATCTGGTGGGGTCCGGCCGGGATCGGGTCCAGCTACACCATCCCCGGATATGCGCGCCAGCATGCCGGCCCCTTCCGCGCCGCCTTCACGGACCGCACCTCCACCGGGCATATCTGCCGCCTGGCCGAAGGCGCCTTCGGCGGGTTCTTCGGCTGGCCCAATTTCACCGCGCGCCACACTGGCGGCTTCATGGGCATGCCCGCCAGCGACACACCCGCCGGGATGCGCGTGATCGACATCTACCGCCGCTCCGGCAACAAGCTGGCGGAGAACTGGGTGTTCATCGACCTGCTGCATTTCTGGAACCAGCTGGGGGTGGATATCCTGGCGCGGATGCGGACCACCCCACGGACCTGACCGCGCGGCACGCGGGCCACAGCCCCGTGACCCGAGGCTGGCCCGCACGATTCCCCCTTGGCCCCGCGGCGGGGCCCATGCCATTGGACGGGCGGGCAACCACAGGCAAGGGCGCAGCGATGCAGACCACCACCTTCACCGGCGCAACGGTGCTGCTGCCGCATGGGGCCGAGGATACAAGCCTCACCATCCAGGACGGTCTGATCACCGCCGTTGGCGGCCCGGCGCGCGGGACGCAGGTTGACCTGACCGGCATGGTGCTGGCCCCGGCGATGATCGATGTGCATGGCGATGCTTTTGAACGCCAGGTGATGCCGCGCCCCGGCGTGTTCACCCCGCTGGACGTGGCGCTGCTGGACACGGACAGGCAGCTGGCCGCCAATGGCATCGCCACCGCCTATCATGCCGTCACCCTCAGCTGGGAGCCGGGCCTGCGCACGGTGGACCGCGGGCGCGCGCTGATCGCCGCGCTGCAGGACCTCCGCCCGCGTCTGACGGTGGAAAACCGCGTGCAGCTGCGCTGGGAAACCTTTGCCTTTGAGGCGATGGACCTGCTGGAACAGGCGCTGGCCCTGCCGCTGACGCCAGCGCTGGCCTTCAATGACCATACCTCCATGACCATGCGCGCCATCGGCACATCGGTTCAGGCGCGCGGCTTTGAACATGATGATGACTTCGCCGCGGCCGACCCGGCGGACCCGATGCTGCTGCACCGCGCCGCCGGCAACGCGGCCCGCACCGGGCTGAGCGAAGCCGATTACCTGGACCTTCTGCGCCGGATCTGGCAGCGCCGCGCCGAGGTGCCCGCCGCCATGGCACAGGCCGCCCGCATGGGCCGCGCGGCCGGGGCGCCGATGCTGAGCCATGATGACACCACCGCGCGCACGCGCAGCCATTTCCGAGATCTGGGCGCGCGGGTGGCGGAATTCCCCATGACGCTGGAAGCCGCGCAGGCCGCCCGCGACGGGCAGGACAGCATCATCTTC
>CBFHYV010000121.1:0-8740 GCA_965660085.1 uncultured Paracoccaceae bacterium | reverse complement strand
CCGGGGCGTGACCAATTATCGGCTGCTTGCCAATGACCTTGATGCCGCCGGTGGTGGCCTGACCATTACCGCGATCAACGGCGCGGCCCCCACTGACAGCCTCACGCTGGGGTCGGGCACGGTTGTCGAGTTTGACGCCAATGGGCACATCCAGATCCGGGGCGAAAGCCATTCCGGCAACCGCACCGATCTGTTCACCTATACCGTGACGGACGCCAACGGCGCGTCCTCGACCGCGACCGTATCGGTTGTGACCTCGCCGGTGGATGGCACGGATGATGACGAATCCATGACCAGCCTCTTCCGTGATCTCGACGGCAACCAGATTGATGGCGACGATGGCGAAGCCGATGTCGTCGTGGCTCGTGGCGGCCGCGACAAGGTCTTCACCGGCAATGGCAATGATGCGCTCTTCGGCGGTGCGGGCCATGACAACATGCGCGGCGGCCGCGGCAGTGACCACCTGATCGGGGGCGAGGGCGACGATCTGCAATCCGGCGGCGAAGGCGACGATACGATCGAGGGCGGTGCCGGCAATGACGTCTACTGGGTCGACAGCCTGGGCGATGTTGTGGTCGAGGCCGCCGACGCCGGCCATGACAAGGTCAAGTCCACCGTGGATTGGGTCCTTGGCACCCATTTCGAGGATCTGTTCCTGGAAGACGGCGGGACTGCCCTGGTGGGCACCGGGAACGCGGTTGACAACTTCATCGATGGCAATGCCGCCAACAACACCCTGTCCGGCCTGGGCGGCCGGGACCGCATGTATGGCGGCGCCGGCAATGACACCCTGGACGGCGGCGATGACAACGATGAGGTCCGCGGCGAAGACGGGGACGACCTGCTGCTGGGCGGCGCGGGCCGGGACAAGCTGCGCGGCGGCGCCGGTGCCGATACGCTGGACGGCGGTGCGGGCAATGATGTGCTGGAAGGCGGCGAAGGCGCGGATGTGTTCATCTTTGCCGCCGGCACGGGCAATGACGTTGCTTTCGGCTTTGACCGTGCTGAGGACCGGATCCTGGTGCATGGCACGGCCGAAGAGATTACAATCCACGCGCGCGGTCAGGGTTCCGTGATCGAAATGGGCGACGACAGCTTCTATGTGGCCAAGACCGATGGCCACCACCTGACGCTGGACCACATCGACTTCGTCTGACCCCCGGATGTGGGACATGCACTCACCCGGCCGGGCCGCAAGGCCCGGCCGGGTGAGTCTACATCATGCCCGGCAGGAACAGCACCAGCACCGGCAGCAGGATGATCAGCGCGGTCACCACCAGATCCGCCAGAAAGAAGGGCAGAACGCCAACGAACACCTGCGCCGTGGTCACATGGGCCGCGGCCACGTTTCGTATGACGAACACGTTCAGCCCCACGGGTGGGGTGATCATGCCGATCTCCAGCAGCTTCACCACCACCGCGCCGAACCACACCAGGCTCAGCCCCTCGGCCTGCAACATCGGCAGGAACACCGGCAAGGTCACCAGCATCGCGCCGAAAGGCTCCATCACCATGCCAAGGGCCAGATAGACCAGCACGATGATGATCATCAGCTGCAGATAGCCGATGTCCGCCGCGCCCACCTGCCGCGCGATAAAGCCCGACAGCCCCGTGATGCCCAGAAACCGGGTGAACATCATCGCCCCGATCCCGATGATCAGCAGCGATGCCGTGGTTTGCAGCGTCTCCATCGCCGCATCGCTCAGCACGCGGCGGGTCAGCGTGCCCATGGCCAGCGCGCACAGGATGGCGCCGCCCGCGCCCACGGCGCCGGCCTCGGTTGCGGTGAAATAGCCCGAAAACAGCCCGCCAAACACCAGCGCGATCAGCACCAGCACCGGCCAGACCTTGCGCAGCGCCTCGCGCCCGGACACGCGCATGCCCTGCGGTGCGCCGCGCGGCACCAGATCAGGGCGCAGGATGGCCAGCGCCACCACCACCAGCCCGTAGCTGACCGCCGTGATCAGCCCCACGGAGATGCCCGCCAGGAACACCTGCGTGATCGAGGTTTCGGAAAACACGCCATAGAGGATCATCAGGATCGAGGGAGGGATCAGCGCGCCGATGGTGCCCCCCGCCGCAATCGCCCCGGCCGAGATCGAGGGCGAATAGCCCGAGCGCACCATTTCCGGGATTGCGATGCGCCCCATGCTGGCCGCCGTGGCCAGCGATGATCCGCACACGGCCGCAAAGCCGGAACAGGCCAGGATGGACGCCACCGCCAGCGCCCCGGGCACCCGCCACAGCAAGGCCTTGGCGGCATCGAACAGCCCCTCTGTCAGCTTGGCGTGATAGGCCACGAAGCCCATCAGCAAGAACATCGGCACCGCGCTCATCGTCCAACTGGCGGTAAAGGCATAGGGCGTGTTGGACAGGATCCCCAGCGCCGGGCGCATCCCCAGCAGAGAGACGATGCCGCCAAAGCTGACGGCGATCAGCGCCAGCGCCACGGGCACCCGCAAGAACAGCAGCCCGAACAGGATGCCAATGCCCCAGAAACCGGTCTCGACGCTCATGCGCGCGCTCCTTGCACGATCCGCAGCGCGCGGAAGGCTGTCATCAGGCTGGCCAGCGCAAAACCCGCCGGCGGCAGGGCATAGCTGGGCCAGATCGGCAGGCGGTGGCCCAGAACATCCACGAAACTGCCGACAGAGAAATTCTTGACGAAGACGCCCCATGTCACCCAGGCGATGGCGGCGTAGATCCCGCAGGCGATCAGCGCCACCAACAGGTTGGACAGCCGCAGCAGCGGGCCGGGCAAAAACCCCTCGATCAGTTCAACGGAGATCATGGCGCCGGAGCGTTCCACCCAGGCCAGCGGCAGGAAGGCGATCAGCACCATATAGTAGTGCGACACGATCTGATGCGTGCCGGGAATGGGGCTGTCCAGCAGGTTGCGGGCGAAGACCTCGGCCGAGACATGCAGCAGCAAGGCCGCCAGCCCCAGCGCGCCGATCAGCGCAAGCGTCCGCGACACCCGGTCTGCCAGGCGGTCAAGAAATTCCATGCGTCCTCCGCGGGGCGGGGCAATCTGCCCAAGGGAAACGTGGCCGGCAGCGCAGGGCCGCCGGCCGACAGGCATCACATGCCGTAGGTGGCGGGATCGACCTTGGACCAGACCTCATCCCAGACCCGGGCGATCATGGCGTCGCGGTCATGGCCGACCTCTTCGGAAATGGCCTCCCATTTTGCGACAAGGGTCATGAATTCGGCCACGCGCTCGCCCGCGTCATCCATGCCGAACCGCTCGGCCGAGATGGCCGCGGCGGTGTCCCGATCCTGTGCCGCAAAGGCGGCGGCCTCTGCCACCAGGGCGGGGTCGGCCTCCAGGAATTCAATGCCGGCCTTCTGTGCCGCGCCCGTGGCGATGCCGGCGAATTCATAGCCCCACCGCTGGGTGAAATGCGCGTTGGCGCGGTTGGCCGCCCGCATCAGGGCTGCGCGCTCGTCCACGCTCATGTCGGCCCAGGTGGTCTTGGCCGTGGTGAAGTTGGAGGTGCTGAAATAGGTGCCCAGCGGCACGGCTGTCACACCCTCGACCAGATCGACCAGGCGGAAGGCCAGCAGATCCCCGATGGAGGCCATTGTGCCGTCGATCGTGCCCTGGCTCATGGCCTCGAAGGTTTCCAGGACCGAGATCGACACCGGCACCGCACCGAAGTTTTCCGCCCAGCGGGAATAGGGCGCCCCGCCAGAGCGCAGGCGCATGCCCTGCAGGTCCTCGGCCGTGCGCACCGGCGTCTTGGTCAGCAGCATGTATGGGTCAGAGGAGCCGGAGCCGAGGAACACGACCCCGAAGTCCGAAAGCTCTTGCTGGCAGGCCGCGCAGTTGACCATGTATTCCGTCAGCGCCGCACCCATGGCATGGGGATCGCGCGCGGACAGCGAAAGCTCGCCCGCAAGTGCGAAATTGGGCAGCTCTGCCGGGAAATACAGCGGCAGCAGGTTGCCCACATCCACCAGCCCGGTCTGCAGCGCGTCCTTCATGCCGCCCAGGCCCACAACCTCTGGTCCCAGGAAGATGGTGCCCATGGCGCCGCCGGATTCCTCCGGCAGGTATTCCATCAGGCCGCTATACAGGTGCGATGTCGCCGGATGCGGCGGCGGGGCGCCGGAGCCCACGCGCAGATCGCGGGCATCGGATGTTGCCGGCATTGCCAGAATCAGTGCCGCCGCAACGGCGGTTGTCAGTGCAGTCAGTTTCATGGAGATCCTCCCTGGTTGCCATGAAAATGGGACATGCGCGGGCCGGTTCCCGGTCTCTCGCGCGCGATGGGCGCTACAGCTTCAGGATACGTCTGGCGTTTTCCTTCAGCAGCAGCGGTTTGACACTGTCCTTGATGTCCAACTCCTCGAAATCCGCCAGCCAGCGGTCCGGCGTGATGGCCGGCCAGTCAGAGCCGAACAGCATCTTTTTCTTCAGGATGGAGTTTGCATATTGCACGAAGATTTTGGGAAAATACTTCGGCGACCAGCCTGACATGTCGATATAGACGTTGGGTTTGTGCTGCGCGACCATCAGCCCCTCTTCCGTCCAGGGAAAGGACGGATGCGCCAGCACGATTGTCGTGTCGGGGAAATCCACGGCCACGTCATCCACATGCACGGGGTTGGAATATTTCAGCCGCATCCCCATGCCGCCGCGCATGCCGCTGCCCACGCCCGTCTGCCCGGTGTGGAACAGCATGATCGCGCCTTCCTCCGCAATCGCCTCATACAGGGGATAAGCCCAGCGTTCATTGGGGTAGAAGCCCTGCATGGTGGGGTGAAACTTGAAACCCCGCACCCCGAATTCGCGGACCAGGCGGCGGGCCTCGCGCGCGCCGGCCTTGCCCTTGGCCGGGTCGATGCTGGCGAAGGGGATCAGAATGTCGTCATTCTCGGCGGCGATCTGGGCCACCTCTTCGTTGGAATAGCGGCGGAACCCGGTTTCGCGTTCGGCATCAACAGGGAAGATCACCGCACCGATGCGCCGTTCGCGGAAATAGGCCGCGGTTTGCTGGACGGAGGGCAACATGCCTTCCGCCCCGGCGGGATTGCGGAAATAGGCCGCCATTCCGGCCTGAAACTCGTCATAGCCATCGTCGCGGGGGCCGCAGCAGGGCTCCTCGGCATGGGTGTGAAAATCGATGGCAATCAGGTCATCCACATTCATGCGCCGTGTCCTTTCGGGGCTTGGGCGATATATTTCCGCAGCAGGGCCTTCAGCTGGGCGGTTTCCTCCGGTGACAGCGCGGCGGAATTGCGCTGGTCATGGTCCTGAAACAGCGGGCGCAGCTGGTCCAGCCGCGCCGCGCCTGCTTGGGTCAGGTGCAGTTCCATCGCGCGGCGGTCATCGGGCGGAGTGGTGCGGCGGATCAGCCCGTCGGTTTCCATGGCGCGCACCATCTTGGCCATGTTGGCCGTCTTGATGCGCAGCGCCCCGGCCAGCACACCCTGACGCACGCCGGGGTTGGATTCCAGCGTCAACAGCAGCGAGAACTCCGCCGGGCGCACGCCCTGGTCCTGGAAGGTGTCGAAAAAGTCCGAAAAGCTGTGCAGCTGCGCCAGCCGCAGCAAGAAGCCGAGGCTGTTGCGCAATTCCGGCGCCACGCTGGGCGCCGGAACGCTGGACTGCCCGTCAGCCATTCGGGTCCTGCACCTTTGCGGCGCGCTTTTCCAGGAAGGCCCGCAGGCGGTCTTTGGCGTCATCGGTCATCGTGGCCAGCGAGGCCACCATGCTTTCGGCAAACAGCCCGTCTTCGGAGGACATGTCCGCGATGCGGGGCAGGGCGTTGATGATGGCGTAATTGGTGAATTCGGCATTGGTGGCCATGCGTTCGGCCAGGACCAGCGCATGATCCAGCGCCTCACCCGCGGGCACCACATAGCTGACGCCGCCCCAGCGCTCCATCTCCTCGGCCTTCAGGGTGCGGCCGGTCAGCATCATGTCACCCATACGCGGCGCCCCGATCAGGCGTGAGACCCGCACAGACCCGCCGCCGCCCACGAAAATGCCGCGCTGTCCTTCGGGCAGGGCAAAAAACGCCGTCTCATCCGCCACGCGCAGGTGGGTGGCGGCCGCCAGTTCCAGCCCCCCGCCCACGGCGGCGCCGGAAATCGCGCTGACAAAGGGGATCACGCCGCGTTCGATATGGTCAAACACCACATGCCAGCGGCGTGACCCGCGCACCGCCTGGAACAGCGGCTTCTCGCTATGTTCGGCCAGGTCCAGCCCGGCGCAGAAATGCGGGCCGTGGCCAAAGATCACCCCGGCGCGGGCTTCCTCGGTGGCGCGCAGGACGGCATCGTTCATGGCCTCCACCACGCGGTCGGAAATGGCGTTGCGCTTGTGCGGACGGTTCAGGCCGATCAGCGCGATCTTTCCGCGCAGCTCATAGGTGACGAGCGTTTCGGTCTGGTCCATCTGATGCCCCTTGTCGCGCTTCGCTGTGCCGTAGAAAGTTTCCTAGTGGACAATCTGAGTGATTCGGAGGATTTTGGCAACGCCTGATGCAAGGGCCGATCAAGGGGGGAGCCATGACCGAAATGCGACAGACCGTGCGCATGTGGGAGCCGAAGTTGCGCAGCCGCACGGACCCGGACGGAACCATTTACCTGTGGCAGGACGATCCGCTGGAGGCCTACCCCCGCTGCATCACCGAACGCCTGATGCATTGGGCCGATGTTGCACCGGACCGCATCTGGCTGGCCGAACGCGCCCCTGACCGCAGCTGGTCAGAGCTGCATTACGGCACGGCGGCGCAGCTGGTGCGCGCCGTGGGCAGTGCGCTGCTGGCGGCGGGCTTGTCCGCCGAACGGCCCTTGCTGATCCTGTCGGGCAATTCCATCGCCCATGCGGTCATGGCGCTGGCCGCGCAGCATGTGGGTGTGCCCTCTGCCGCGCTGGCCCCGGCCTATGCGCTGTCCGGCGGGGATTACCTGAAACTGCGCGATATCGCGGCGCAGCTGACGCCGGGCCTGATCTTTGCCGATGCGGGCGGGCGGTTCCTGCCCGCGATCGATGCCGTGTTTGACGCGGATATCCCCTTGGTCAGTTGCACGCCCGTGCCGGACGCCCGCCGCACCGTGCTGAGCTTTGACGCGCTGTGCGCCACTGCGCCGACGGCGGCCGCCGATGCCGCCCATGCCGCGATCACCGGCGATACGGTGGCGAAATTCCTGTTCACCTCCGGCACCACCGGATCGCCCAAGGCGGTGATCCAGACCCACAAGATGCTGTGTTCCAACCAGCAGATGGTGCGGCAATGCTGGACATTCCTGCAGGATGATCCGCCCGTCGTTGTTGATTGGGCGCCCTGGAACCACACCGCCGCAGGCAACAAGGTGTTCAACATGGTGCTGTTCAACGGCGGCACCGAATATATCGACGATGGCCGCCCCACCCCGGATGGCATCGGCCGCACCATCGAAACCCTGCGCGAGGTCTCGCCCACCTGGTATTTCAACGTGCCGCTGGGCTATCAGATGCTGCTGGACGCGTTCGAGACGGACGAGGCCTTGCGGCGCAGCTTCTTTGCGCGGTTGCAGATGATGTTCTACGCCGGTGCGGGGATGAGCCAACCTGTCTGGGACCGGCTGACCCGGGTGGCCGAACAGGCCGTGCCGGGCGGGCTGCTGCTGTGCACCGGATTCGGTTCGACGGAAACAGGCCCCTTTGCCCTGATCTGCACGGACCGGCAGGACAGCGCGGGCAACCTTGGCCTGCCGGGCCATGGCGTCACGCTGAAGCTGGTGCCCCAGGGCGACAAGCTGGAGGCGCGCATCCAGAGCCCCTCGATCACGCCGGGATATTGGCGCAACCCGCAGCTGTCCGCCGATGCCTTCGATGACGAGGGCTATTACTGCTTTGGCGATGCGCTGCGCTTTGCCGTGCCGGGCCAGCCTGAAAAGGGCGTGGTGTTTGATGGCCGCCTGGCGGAGAACTTCAAGCTCGCCTCCGGCACATGGGTTGCGGTGGGGCCGTTGCGCGCGGTGCTGACCAATGATCTGGGCGGGCTGGCCACCGATGTGGTGATCGCCGGGGAAGGCCATACAGAGCTGGGCGCGCTGGTGGTGCCCAACTGGGCCGTGCTGCGCGGCATCGCCGGTGAGGATCTGGAGGGCGAGGCGCTGTTGAACCACCCCGCCGTGCGCAAGGCCGCGCAGGACCGCTTGTCCGGCCATGCGGCGCGGGCCACTGGGTCGGCCTCTCGCGTGACGCGGATGATCTTCCTGTCCGTCCCGCTGGATTTCGACAAGGGCGAGGTGACAGACAAAGGCTCCATCAACCAGCGTGCCGTGCTGCGCCATCGGGCCGACCTGGCCGAGGCCCTGTGGCAGGAGGATCCGCGCGTCATCGCACGGGTGCGTGCATGAGCACGGCGCTGATCGGGCAGATCCTGGCCGCCACTCCGGGCTGGTCCGCCCAGGCCGAGGCCGCCGGGCTGGATGACACTGCGCTGGCTCAGACGTTGGAAGAGGCGGAGAAATTCGCCCGGACAACGCTCGCCCCCGTGGCTGCGCAGGCCGATGCGCAGGGCTGCGCCTTGCGCGATGGCCGCGTGCAGACGCCCGAAGGCTATGCCCAGGCCTATCGTGCCCTGGCAGAGGCCGGCTGGCTGGCCGCCGATCTGCCGCCAGAGCTTGGCGGGCTGGGCTTGCCGCTGGCGCTGCATGTGGCCGCAACCCTGCCGATGGAAGGCGCGGCCCTGCCGTTCATGATGGCGGCTGGCTCCGCGCGGGCGGCGGCGCATTGCCT
>CBFHYV010000120.1:0-8770 GCA_965660085.1 uncultured Paracoccaceae bacterium | reverse complement strand
ACGGCGCTACATGTCGCTTGAAACCCTCGCCCGCGTCACCGACAATCCCACCGTCAGGCTGTCCGCCGTGGCCACCTGATCAAGCTCGAACCTTTCCGAGGATCGGCGCTCCTACACCACGTCATGGGACACTATCGTGAGGCAGACGACCTGAATGAACTCAGGCCTGTTCGTGGCGCTTCTGCGTCCTCACAGCGCGCGGCCGGTCATGTCCCTATGTCCGGCCTTGGCGTGTCCGAGCGGGACATTGGCTGATCGAAAAATTTCGGAAATAAACAATCGGTTTCCATTTCGGAAACTGCCCGGCACGGAGGTGCGCCTGGAAATAGTTTTATTATTTTCAATATATTACATTGTCTCTTCGCGGAATATCGAGGTAACAAAATCCGCACTATCGAATTTTGCCTTCGCCGAGAACGAACCCGCTTACTCCAAAATGATCTCCGGCAGGACAACCTCCCAGCGTTCCTGCTGAAGCTTGGCGCGATGGTCTTCGCCGCTTTCATGCGCATGGCGCGCAACGATCGCCCCGATTGCCGCGGAGACGATGCGACGACCAGCCGGCACCCCCCATCCGCCTTTCATTCCGATCAGTCTTCGCCCTTGTCGATCCGTCACCCACCAGCGACCATTCTGTTGGTTCAGAGTGACAGGGTCACCAGTCCGCGCTTGAGCGATGGCTTGGTGACTCACATCGCCAGCCCTCAGTCGCCCTGCCCAGTCGATGAACACTTGGCTCATGTCAGGCATGAGATAGGCCCGGTCTGGCGGCAGGTCTTTCACGTCAGGCAAAGCCGCATGGCGACGCAGGATGCTGTCGCCCGCTGCAGGCAGGAACGCGTGCGCTCCCTGGGTCATGACCGCAAGGCTTCGGCGGGCGCGGGTCATGGCGACGTAGAACAGGCGGCGCGGTGCATCGAGATCTTCGTTCCGGGAAGGTCTGTCCCAGCCACCGTTCAGGATCACCACATCGTCGAATTCCAGCCCCTTTGCCCTGTGCGCAGTCATCAACAACAAGCCATGCTGTTCGCCGCGGGCATCTCGTGACCATTCTCCAAACCACTCGACCAGATCGGGGACCGAGGCCGACCCGGTCCCGATTTCCTGCACCAGCGCGGCCACGCCCTCAGCAATCAGGTCCGACCAGCGATTTCGCGGAAGCCCGTTCACGACCTCCAACAAATCCGTCACGTCGAGCAGGCGTGTGCGATCCCGGCTGATCCCATCGATGAACTGCCGCATTTCCCGCAGCCGCCAAACGCTGGGCAAGCTTTCGTTTGCCATTTCGACCGGGATGCCCTGCGCTTCGGCATAGGCGCGCACCGGAGCAAGCTGTCGCCAGTTCCGGGCGATGATGGCTGTGCGCGACCAGTTCCAGCCGGGTTCCAGCGCAGCCAGCCGCTGCAATTCTGTCACGGCCGCCACCGCCTGTGCACGATCCCCCGGCTGGCATTGCAGCAGTTGCACGCGCCCCTGTCCCACGGGATCGCCCTCAGCCATGATGCCGCCCGAAGGCTCTTTTCGACGATTGCGGTCGATGGTGATGTCATGGCCGATTTTCATACGGTCCATCGCACCGGCGACGGCGGCGATCAGGGCGTATTCCTCAGGTCCGACGTCTTGATACTCGTCGACAAGGATCCAGCGATAGCCTTGGATCAAAGTCTCACGCTGCGCCTCGGCCTCCGTCTTGCTCAGCCCCTCGCCATTCAACTGGCGCACGGCTTCCATGACAATGCCGTCGAAATCGCGGCTTTCTGCCTGCAATCCCGCGAAGCTCGCGCCCACCAGCCGCATGGCCATCGCATGACAGGTGGACACCGTCACCCCGAAAGCCTCATCGCCGATCAGGTGCCGCAACCGCGCCCGGATTTCGACCGCTGCATGGCGGTTGTAGCTGAGCACGAGGATACTGCGCGGGTCTTCGCGGCGTACGCGGATCAGGTAGGCGATACGATGGACCAGAACCCGCGTCTTGCCAGACCCCGGCCCTGCCAGAACAAGCACGTTGGTGGCATCCCTGTCGTCGGCCACGATCTTCTGTTGCACGGGGTTTCCGAGGGACTCGACCACAGCGGCCCAGGACTTGCCCGTTGTCTGGCGTTTGACCTCTGTCGTCCGACCCTTCATCCAGCGGCCCATGAAGCCTTCCTGATCGAGGGAGAAATAGTCCTCGGACAGGCGCATGGCATCGGGCATGGATGACAGCCCGGTTTCCGCATAGGCGGCCATCACATGGGTCTGGACCGTCTGTTCGTCGTAATGCTCTTGCAGCGGCGCGAAATCCTTGACCAGGAATTGCGTCTTGCCCGGAGCGAGCTGCACAGTCATCGCGGGCCGGAACACGGTCAGGCCCTTGCCCAGCGTCACGACTTCCTGCTCGTGCAACCACAACAGCGCGCGGTCCATCAGCCGCGTCATTTCCTTGACCTGCGCGCGCAAGAACGCATCGCCCGTAAGGCTTGCCAGCATGTCGCCCAGCGTGGTTTCGACCTGCTGATCCTTGCCGCGCTGGCCCTTTTCGAGCCTCCCAAGCAAGTGCTCGACCAGCGCCTCACCGGCTTGCCTGCGCAGCGCGGCAGACTGTTCCAGAACGGACCAAGTGCGCTGCAAGGCCACGAACAGCGTATCGCGCGACGCCTTACGCAGGCGCACGTTGCCCTTGCCACCGTCAAGATCGCGGCCATCGCGGGCCATGCCCCGCAGCAACTTCTCGACCACGTCCGGGCGCACATGGTTGTGGCCTGCATCCCGCAGCTTCTGGCAGGCCAATTGCAAGTTGAACGGCGTGTTGACCTGATCCTCGGCGTCGGGCGCCTCTTCCCGCATCAACGCGATGAGGTCGGTTTCAAGCCCGGTCGCCTGCGTCAGACGCTTGCGGGAGTCGTCCGATGTCCCGTAGTGCACGAACACGGTCACTGCCGTGTCGTTGCGCGCGATACCGAGGCTTTCCAGATCAGCCAGCGCCTTGGTCAACTGTCCTCCGGTGAGACCGCTGACACCGGTCAGTTCATCGGTGGAAATACCTTCGTCCGGTGGGGCGTTCATCAGGTGGCGGACAAGGTCCATCAACTGCGTGCGCCGCATCCCCGTGATCTGGGCTTTGTCGATTCTTGTGCCCGCCTCGTCGAGGCTGCGAATTCGGAGCGATGACGGAAAGACCTGAACCCGGTTTTCCTCGCGCGACAGCAACTTGGCTTCTTCCAGCCAGGACAGGGCCGTCTTGACCCGCGTGTCATCTGTAGCGCTCTCACGCTGAAACTCGCGGTCATGCTCCTGACGCACAATCTCACCCGATGTCGCTACGACCGTACCGGTGCTACGCGTGCGTTGATCCATGCGGCGCACGGCTTTCAGGATCGCACCGATTTCCTTCCGGTCGAGCCGAGATCGTGCGGACAGCTGGAACTGCCGTTCCACGTCGTCGGGGGCATATAGCAGCACGCAATTGGCATGATCGCGGTCACGCCCAGCGCGGCCCGCCTCCTGCAAGTAATTCTCCAGCGACCCTGGAATATCGCCATGCACCACCAACCGGATGTCTGGCTTGTCGATCCCCATGCCAAAGGCATTGGTCGCCGCGATGACCCGCAATTCGCCAACGCGGAAGCGTTCCTGGATGGTTTTCTTCTCATCCGGTGTCAGTCCCGCGTGATAGCGTTCCGCCGAGAGCCCCTGTTGTTGCAGGAACTGCGCCACGTCCTCGGTCGATTTCCGGGTCGCGCAGTAGACCACAGCCCCGGACGCACCCTCGGGCGGCAGGCGCTGCTCGATGACCTCCATGATGTCGGCAAGTTTCGTCCGCTTGCCGGTCGAGCGGACCTCGAAACTCAGGTTCGTCCGAGACGCCCCGCCATCGAGCAGCAAGAGCTCCGTCCCAAGCCGCTGGTGGAAATGATCGCGAATGTCGCGCACGACCTCGGGTTTGGCGGTGGCCGTCAGGCAGATCACCGGTGCCGGGTCTTCGTCACCCGCCGTTTCCCGGATGAACCGCGAGATGTAGCGGTAATCCGGCCGGAAATCATGGCCCCATTTCGACACACAATGCGCCTCGTCGAGCACCCTAAGCCCAATCTCGCGCTGTTTCAGGACCGAGCGGACCGACACGCTACGCAACTGCTCCGGCGAGATCAGCAACATGGCCGCATCCCCCTTGCGGACCTTTTCCAGCGCGTCCTGCCGTTCTGGCAACGACAGCATGCCGTTCAATGTGACCGCCGAAGAAATGCCCGTGCGTTCCATGCCAGCCACCTGGTCCGCCATGAGCGCGACCAGCGGCGAAATAACAACGGTGAGCGCGCCGGTGCGGTCGAACTTCGCCAGCGCCGGGATTTGGTAGCAGACGGATTTCCCCGTCCCGGTTGGCAGAATGCCCAGCAGGCTATTGCCTCGCATGCCCTCATCGACGATGCGCTCTTGCAGCGGGCGGCCGTCGGCATCGGTGGGCGTCGGACGGAAGCCATCGAACCCGATCCACCGCGCGAGGGCTTTGACGGGATCGCTTTTCTCTCGGCACCAGGCGCAATCTGGCGCATCACAGGCTGTGTCGCGCAGCAATTTGACCATGCGCGCGGCATCGGGGAATTGCATCCGCACCCAGGGCGGCATGACGGAATCCCCACCCGCGACCGAAATCCACGCCAGCGCGTAGGCCAATGGCCAGCCCGTCTGCGGCGAGCCAACCTGCTCCAACATGTGCCGCAGCGCCGTTCTGCAAGCTTCGCCTTCCAGCAACCGCCAGAGCACCTGCCGCGCCCGTTCGGCAGACGGCGCGCCCGCGCCACGAACGTGGGCAAACACGGCGTCGAAACCATGATCCTGCTCGCCGCGCGTCGTCAGGTAGTGGTAAGCGGCCACTGCATCCGGGGACTGTGCGTTCATCGTGCGGAAGGCGTCCAATTGGTTACCCAGCACGTCGAAGACCAACCGCGCGTCGGCCTCGGGATCGTTCACATGTCCTGAAAGCAGCCGCCCATCATGGTAGTGTTTGACAAGGTGATGATACGGGTTGCGCGGAAAGGCCAGTGGGTTGAGCCAGAGCGTGTCGACCGGCGCCTCGGCGAGCTTTGCCAGCCTGGGCCGCATGGCAACAAGATGCGGAAGATCGTGCCGCAGGATATTGTGACCGATGAGATGCCGCGTTTCCCCAAGGTCCGCCTCCAGACGGTCCAGCGCCGCGTCCATGTCCTTTTGGCACCGGATGGCGGGTGTATCGTCATACCGCACAGCGGCCAGGTCAAACACCCGCGCCGTTTTCGGATCGACTTCGAGGTCGACGGACAGGCATTGCGCCAGAAACGGATCAGGCTGTTGGACGGCTTTTAACAGGGCGCACCGGCGAAGCTTTTCAAATCAATAACATATGTGGCCCGGCGCACCCATTGCGGTCAAGCAAGACACGCCATTCGACTTGGCGATGCCGAGACAACTGTGATCCCAACGCACCGAAGCGCAACGCAAATGGCACCTACTGCGCCGCTACTTTTGCCAAGGTGCATGCGATTGACAGCCGAATATCGCACCTGGAAGACTACCACTGAAATCACTCGGGCCATTTGATGACTGAATTCTATGACACCCATACTGAGCAATTCCTGAAAGACACGCGGGATATCGATATGACGGCGCTCCGTGATCGGTTTCTCGCAGCACTTCCGGCGAGTGCGACACACACCGCACGCATTCTTGATGCCGGAACGGGATCGGGACGGGACGCGCGCGCACTTCGCGAAATAGGTTGCCAAGTCCATGCCTTCGACGCGTCTCCCGCCATAGTGAAGGCTGCGGGCGATTACGCCGGTATCCCGGTTCGTCAGATGCGGTTCGAAGACGTCGTTTGGGAGCACGCCTTCGAAGGCATCTGGGCTTGTGCGTCGCTGCTTCATGTGCGGCGCCCCAATCTGCCAGGCGTGATGCGCCGTCTGGCCGATCATTTGGTTCCAGAAGGCGTCCTCTATGCCTCTTTCAAGTTTGGCACCGAAGATCGGACCAAGAATGGCCGACATTTCACCGACATGACCGAAGAAACTCTGTCGGCCCTCCTGGACGAATGTTCGCCTCTACGGCAGGTTGAAACCTGGCGGTCCTCGGATCGTCGCCCGGATAAAGAAGAAGATATTTGGCTCAATGCCTTGCTGAGAAAATCCTAAAGAGTGACCAACGATACCCCTGCATCAAGTCCGTGCCTGATTTGCGCCCCGTCCATGGACAATGTGGTTGAGTGCGACGCGCAGGTCATTCTGATCCGAAAGGGCGCGGGCCTCATCCTTGCGCCGCGGCGGCACGTGAAACGATGGCGAGATTTGTCGGAGGCCGAGCAAACCGCCCTCATGACACGCATCGCGCCTACGCAGGCGATGTTGGAAACCGACGGAGCGCTGGCGCCCACAACCCTTGTCGAGACAGAGCCGCACTTCCATCTCCGCATCGAAACCCCAGCCATCGCGACAGGCCCGATCCCAGGCGCCCCGCATGACAACCCGCTCATCTCTGGCGGCGAGGATGCTCTGCACGCACACTTGCGCCCCCTGATCGATCAGGCGCAGTCTGTCGATCTGGCCGTTTCCTTCCTGATGACGTCCGGGGCCAAACTGGTTCTGCCGCATCTACGTGACCTGCTCGAACGCGGTGGGCAACTGCGACTCCTCACCGGCGATTACCTCGACGTGACCGAGCCAACGGCCCTGCGACTGATGCAGGATTTGGATCATGATCGTCAGCTTTACGTTTTCCGCGCAAAGCGCATTCCGTTTCATCCAAAGGCCTGGATGTTCTCCTTTGCCGATGGGGCGGGCGCGCTGATCGTGGGTTCATCGAACCTGTCGCGGTCTGCCCTCACCGAGGGCGTGGAGTGGAACCTGCGCCATTTCGACCGCTCCGATGCCTTGCCGCTGATGTCCGCGCGAACTGCGTTAGAAGACCTATTGGCCCGCCCCGAGGTTGTGGAACTCTCCCCCGACTGGATCGACGACTATGAGGCACGCCGAATTGTCCCCCTGCCAACACAGTCAGGCCTGCCAGAAGAAGCGCCAAAAGACGCCCCCAAGCCGCACGCCATCCAGCAAGAAGCGCTGCATCCCCTCGCGGCTACGCGCGCCAAGGGGTATCGCGCCGGACTGGTTGTTCTGGCCACCGGTCTTGGCAAGACCTTCCTTGCCGCCTTCGACAGTCAGCCCGCCAAGAGGGTTCTCTTCGTCGCCCACCGCGAAGAGATCCTGACCCAAGCCATGGAAGCCTTTCGCGCCATTCGCCCGAAGGCACGGCTTGAGCGCTTTGGCGGAGGCGAGAAAGATTTTGACGCGGATGTGCTCTTTGCATCGATCCAGACCCTTTCCCGCGCCCAGCACCTGAACCGCTTCGCGCCAGACGCCTTCGATTACATCGTCGTCGACGAATTCCATCATGCTGCCGCCGCGACCTACCGTCGGATCATCGACCATTTCACCCCGCAGTTCCTGCTGGGCCTGACGGCAACGCCGGACTGCAGCGATGGCGGCGACCTGTTGGGACTATGCGAGGAAAATCTCGTCTATGAATGTGACCTCTGGTCCGGTATCGACCGCGAGTTGCTGAGCCCATTCAAGTATTTCGGTGTGCCCGACCCCGTGGAGTATGCCCAGATCCCATGGCGCAGCGGCAAATTCGATGAAACAGCCCTGACCGAAGCCGTCGCCACGCAAGCGCGCGCCGAAAACGCACTGGATCAACTGGCGCGGCGTGGTGGCAAAAAGGCGATCGGCTTTTGCGTCTCGCGCCGCCACGCGGATTTTATGGCCGAGTTCTCTTGTGCCCGCGGCCTACGCGCCGTCGCAGTCCACTCCGGTGAAACATCGGCCCCACGCGCCAGCGCCTTGAAAGCTCTTAAAGACGGCGATCTCGACATCGTCTTCGCGGTGGACATGTTCAATGAGGGCGTCGACGTGCCCTCCATCGACACCGTCCTCATGCTGCGCCCGACCGAAAGCCCGGTCATCTGGCTTCAACAGCTTGGACGGGGCCTGCGTCGATCAGCCGAGAAAACGCATTTGGCCGTAATCGACTATATCGGCAACCATCGGATCTTCCTGACCAAAGCGCGGACCCTGCTGCGCATCGGCGCAGGCGAAGGCGCGCTGCGGATTGCTCTGGAAAAACTTGAACGCCATGAAATCCGCTTTCCGGCGGGTTGCGAAGTTACCTATGAGCTCGCAGCCCTCGACATCCTTAAATCGCTGATCCGCCAACCGCGCGACGGTGAAGAACTGACCGCCTTCTACCGCGATTTCCGCGACCGACACGGGATTCGACCAACCGCATCGGAGGTTCAGCACGCAGGCTTCAATCCTGGTCGAACTGGCCACGCTGGTTGGCTTGGTTTCGTCAACGACATGGGCGATCTGACGGGTGGTATGCATGCCGCTTGGACCGCCCACAAAGGCCTCCTGGACGAGATTGAAACCACACGAATGACGCGCAGCTACAAGATGTTGGCCCTGCGCGGCATGATCGAAGCCGGTGCCTTTCCCGGGCGCATCGCCGTTGCAGACCTCGCCGAACGCATCGCTCGGCTCGCCCGCCGCAACCCCGAGATCAAAGCTGATCTCAGCGTGGATCCAGGCGATGCAGCCGCCATCCGTGCTTTATTGACCAAATTCCCGCTGAAACTGCTCAGCGAAACCGAATGGTTCCGGCTTGGCCCTGGCACGTTCGAAACCACCTTTAGCAGGCTGCTGAAATAGTCCTGCCTCGACAGCGGTTTGAGAACATGATTCACCTCCGGCATGGTTATAGC
>CBFHYV010000119.1:0-8826 GCA_965660085.1 uncultured Paracoccaceae bacterium | reverse complement strand
ATGGGGCCATGCACCCAGCGTGGCGTATTCTGGGACAGGCACAGAACACCTGTCAGAAGCATTCCGGCCAGAAAGGCCAGCGGCGCCGTCGTGGCAAAGGCAAAAGCACTCATGAAAACCCTCTGAACACCCTGAGCGGCCCGGGCAACATACGGGCCAGATTACCTGACCGCGGCGATGGGGCCCTCGGCGCGGCCGTGAATGAATTGCTGCAGGAAGGGATCATCGGCCCCGTCCATCTCCGCGATCGGCCCCGACCAGCGGACGCGGCCATCGTGCAGCATGGCAACGGAGTCCGCAATAGCGCGAACCGAGGTCATGTCATGGGTGATGGTCATGGCGGTCGCGCCCATCTCGGAGACGATTTCGCGGATCAGGTCATTGATGACGCCGGACATGATCGGGTCCAGCCCGGTGGTTGGCTCATCGAAGAAGATGACCTGCGGGTCCGTGGCGATGGCGCGCGCCAGGCCCACGCGTTTCTGCATCCCGCCGGACAGCTGCGCGGGCAGCTTGTCCGCCACATCGGGTGACAGGCCCACGCGGCGCAGTTTCTGAACGGCGTGGTCGCGGGCCTCGGCCCGGCCCAGGCGCGCGGGGCCGCGCAGCAGGCGAAAGGCCACGTTCTGCCAGACCGGCAGGCTGTCAAACAGCGCAGCCCCCTGGAACAGCATGCCGAACCGGTTGAGGAAATCGGCCCGGTGGGTGCCTGTCAGCGCCGCGCCTTCAAACAGGATCTCGCCGCGCTCGGGGCGTTCCAGGCCCAGGATGCATTTCAGCGCCACGGATTTGCCCGTGCCGGAACCGCCGATGATGACCATGGAGCTGCCCTTGGGCACCTGCAGCGTGACACCGCGCAGCACCGCATGGGCGCCGAAGGATTTATGAACATCGCGCAGTTCGATCATAGCGAAAAGAACAGCCCCGTCAGAAGGAAATTGGCCGCCAGGATCAGCACCGCCGCCGCCTGGACGGAGCCCTTGGTGGCCCGGCCCACGCCCTGTGCGCCACGCCCCGACCGGACGCCGAAATAGCACCCCATCAGCGTGGCGATGAAGCCGAACACCGCGCCCTTGGCCAGCGAGGACAGCACATCCGACAGTTCCAGGAAATCGGCAGTGTTGCGCAGATAGGTGGCTGGCCCAAAGCCCAGCGACGTGGTGGCCACGGAATAGCCGCCCAGGATGCCGATCAGATCGCCGATGCCAACCAGCAGCGGCACCACCAGCAGCCCCGCCAGCACCCGCGGCGCGACCAGGTATTTCATCGGGTCCGTGGACAGGGTGACCAGCGCATCGATCTGTTCGGTCACGCGCATGGTGGCGATTTCCGCGGCGATGGAGGAGGTCACGCGCGCCGCGATCATCAGCCCCACAAGCACGGGGCCAAGCTCTCGGACCATGCCGATGGCCACGATCTGCGGCACCACGGCCTCGGCGTTGAAGCGCGCGCCGCCGGCGTAGATCTGCAACGCCAGCGCGCCGCCGGTGAAGATGGAGGTCAGCCCCACCACTGGCAGCGACAGCCAGCCGATGGAAAACAGCGCCGCGCCCAGTTCGCGCAGATAGAAGGGTGGGCGCAGCATGTGCGACACCGTTTGGGCGGCAAAGATGGTCAGCCGCCCCGTGGCGGCCAGCAGCGCCAGCACCGCACGGCCCAGCGCGGCAAAGGGGGACAGCACGATCATGCCCCGATATACTGACGCGCGTAGCGCCGCCCGAGGGATGTGAGGATTTCATAACCGATGGTGCCCGCCGCATCGGCCAGCACATCAACGCCCTGTTCCGGGCCCAGCAGGCGCAGCGTCTCTGGCGGGCGGGGCAGGTGGGTGGCATCGACCCCGATCAGATCCATGGAAATGCGGCCTAGGATCTTGCAAGGCGTGCCCTCGGCCAGCATCCAGGTTTTTGGGCCCATGGCGCGGTGGATGCCGTCGGCATAGCCGGCGCTGACGGTGGCCACGCGGGTGGGGGCCGTGGCCGTCCAGCTGTTGCCATAGCCCACGGTTTCGCCCGGGGCGACCTCCCGCGTCTGGATCACTGGCAGATCCAGCGTGACAACGGGCTGGGCCTGCGTGAAGGGCAGCCCGCCATACAGCCCGATGCCCGGGCGCGTGACATCGAAGTGATAGTCCGGCCCCAGCAGCACGCCGCCCGTAGCCGCGAGCGAGCGCGGCGCGGAGATGCCATCGGTCATCTGCGTGAATTGCGCCAGTTGCAGCGGGTTCATGTCATGGTCCGGCTCATCGGCACAGGCCAGGTGGCTCATCACCAGAACGGGCGCATGTTGCAGGGCGATGTCGCGCAGCGCGGCCCATTCGGCGGGCTCCATCCCCAGGCGGTTCATGCCGCTGTCCAGCTGGATGCCGAAGGGATGGGCGCCAAGCGATTCGACATGGCGCAGCATCTGGTCGATGGAATTGATCATCGGCGCCAGGGCGGCGTCCCGGATCAGGGGGGCGTCGCCCTCCATATGCCCGGAGAAGACGTTGATCTGCGGCCCGTTGCCGAGGATTCCGCGCAGCTCCGCGCCCTCTTCGGCGGTGGCGACGAAGAAGATGCGCGCGCCTTCGGCGGCCAGAGCCGGTGCGACCTGAGCGAGGCCCAGCCCATAGGCGTTGGCCTTGACGACAGCCGCGGCCTGGGCCGGCGTTTGATTGGCAAGCGCGCGCCAGTTTGCGCGGATTGCCGACAGATCGATGGTGAGCTTTGCCTGTGCCATGCTTGGTGTTTGGCAGGATTGTGCAGAGCGTCAAGACAAAAGCCCGTGGCAGGGGGGGAACGGGCGCGCTCGGGCCCGGGGTGGGCCTGCCCTGTTGGCGGGCGCCGCCTATGGCCCCGCCGGCGTCAGGCCGCGGGCAAGCCCGCGCGCGGATCAGACGTTGCCGTGATCGGCCTGCTGCCAGCTTTTGGCCAGGTTGCCGAAGCGCGTGAAGCGGCCTTCGAAGCTGAGTTCCACGGTCCCGATGGGGCCGTGACGCTGTTTGCCGATGATGACCTCTGCCTTGCCATGCAGGCGTTCCATGTCCTGCAGCCAGGTGGCCATCTTTTCCAGGTCATGATCGCCGGGCTTTTCGCGTTCCTTGTAATACTCCTCCCGGAACACGAACATCACCACATCGGCGTCCTGTTCGATGGAGCCTGATTCGCGCAGGTCCGACAGCTGCGGGCGCTTGTCCTCGCGGCTTTCGACCTGGCGGCTGAGCTGCGACAGCGCGATCACCGGCACGTCCAGCTCCTTGGCGATGGCCTTCAGGCCCTGCGTGATCTCAGAGACTTCGTTGACGCGGCTGTCCTTGGCGGTGGCGGGCCGCACCAGCTGCAGGTAGTCCACGATCAGCACGTCCAGCCCGTGCGTGCGCTTGAGCCGCCGCGCGCGGGCGGCCAACTGGCTGATGGGCAGGGCGGGGGTGTCATCGATATAAAGCGGGCAGGTCTCCATCGCCTTCGCCGCCTCCACGAAGCGGCGGAATTCGGTCTCCGTCATGTCCCCGCGGCGGATCTGTTCGCTGGGCACCTCTGCGGCTTCGGACAGGATCCGCGCGGCCAGCTGTTCGGCGCTCATTTCCAGGCTGTAAAAACCCACGACACCGCCCTCGGCGGGGGTGTCCTTGGTGTCGCTGCCGGGGTCGCGGCGGAAGGATTTGGCGATGTTATAGGCGATGTTGGTGGCCAGCGATGTCTTGCCCATGGAAGGCCGCCCGGCGAGAATCAGCAGGTCAGACCTGTGCAGGCCGCCCAGTTTCTTGTCCAGGTCGATCAGCCCGGTGGAAATCCCCGCAAGCCCGCCATCGCGCTGATAGGCGGCATCGGCCACCTTCACCGCCTGGGTCACGGCCTTGAGAAAGCTTTGAAAGCCGGATTCGCTGCGCCCGCGTTCTGCCAGCGAATACAGGCGCTGTTCGGCCTGCACGATCTGGGCGTCCGGCTCTTCCAGCACATCCATCCGGCTGGCGCGGTCCGCGATCTCATGGCCCAGGGCGATCAGGTCCCGCCGCACGGCCAGTTCATAGACCATCTGCGCATAATCGCGCACGGCAAAGCTGCTGACGGCGCTGCCGGCCAGGCGGGCCAGGTAGGCCGGGCCGCCCAGTTCCTTCAGGCCCTCGTCATCATCCAGGAAGGTCTTGATGGTGACGGGGGAGGCCAGTGCGTTCTTCTGCAGCCGGGCGGAGATGACCTCCCAGATGCGGGCATGGACGGGATCATAGAAATGCTGCGGCCCCACAAGGCTGGAGGCCCGGTCAAAGAGGTCATTGTTGTTGAGGATCGCCCCCAGCAACTGTTGTTCGACCTCGATGGAATGGGGAACGGTCTGTGGTGCCTGGATCTCGGCGCCCGTGGGGTTGAAGCTGGTCACATCGTTCATGGTGGTCGCGGCCCTTTCTGATGGGCCTCCGGGATAGGCCCCGCGGGGCCTCAGCGCAAACTGTATAACCCTGTGGATAACCGCGGCCGGCCCCAAGCCCCGGGGCGGTGCTGCGCGGCCCGGACCTGCCCCTGCAGGCAAGACCGGGCAGCAAACCCTTGATGGGCCGTGCCTTTAGGCCGGGGCGCGATGCGCCTTTTGCCAGGCGCGGGGCGCGTTGAGGAAGCTTTCCACCTGTTCCAGCGCCTCGGCGGAAAACCGCGCCTGTGCCTTGGCCTCGGCCAGAACGTCCCACCAGGTGCACAGGCTGTGCAGGCGCACGCCGTGATCGCCCAGCACCTGTTCGGTTCCGGGGAAGATGCCGTAGGAAAAGATCACCGCCGTATGCGCACAGGTGGCGCCGGTGTCGCGGATGGCGTCCACGAAGGACAGCTTTGACCCGCCATCGGTGGTCAGATCCTCCACCAGCAGCACGCGCTGGCCTTCGGTCATCACGCCTTCGATCCGGGCATTGCGGCCATAGCCCTTGGGTTTCTTGCGCACATAGGTCATGGGCAGGGCCATGCGTTCCGCCATCATCGCGGCAAAGGGGATGCCCGCGGTTTCACCGCCCGCGACATTGTCAAACGCCTCAAAGCCCGCGTCACGCATCACCGTCACGGCCAGGAAATCCATCAGCGTCGCCCGCACCCGCGGAAAGCTGATCAGCTTGCGGCAATCGACATAGGTCGGCGAGGGCAGCCCGGAGGCGAGCGTGAAGGGGTCCTCGGGGCGGAAATGCACGGCCTCGACCTCCCACAGCATCCGGGCGGTCAAGCGGGCGATTTCGGCGGCAGAGGGGTGGCCAGTGGGGATCATCGGGGCGTCCTTGGGTCAGTCAGGGTGGGGCAGCGGGGCGGCAACCGCCCGCGCGGGATCAGTCCAGCACGCGCCAGTGCAGCGGCATGGCGGGGTCAAACACCGTCACGTCATCCGCCCCGGCCGTGATCTTGGCGGGGTAGGTCACCGGCGCACCCCGTTCCAGCGTGATCTGGCCGGGATTGACGGGCAGGCGGTAGAAGGCCGGGCCATTGAGGCTGGCAAAGGCCTCCAGCCGGTCCAGCGCCTCTTCCTGCTCAAACACTTCGGCCAGGATGGACATGGTGTTGGTGGCGGTGAAACAGCCCGCGCAGCCGCAGGCCTTTTCCTTGGCGTGGTCGGGATGGGGCGCGCTGTCCGTGCCCAGAAAGAAGCAACCCTCGCCCGAGGTCGCCGCCGCGCGCAGCGCTTGGCGGTGCTGTTCACGCTTGGCCACGGGCAGGCAATAGTAATGCGGTTTGATCCCGCCCACCAGGATGTGGTTGCGGTTGATGACCAGGTGATGGGTGGTGATCGTCGCGCCCAGGTCCGGCCCGCCAGACCGGGCATAGGCCACGCCTTCGGCGGTGGTGATATGTTCCATCACCACCCGCAGGCCGGGCGTGGCGCGGCGGATCGGGTCCAGCACGCGGTCGATGAACACGGCCTCTCGGTCAAAGATGTCCACATCGGGGTCCACGACCTCCCCATGCACGCACAGGGGGCAGCCGATCTCGGCCATACGCTCCAGCACCGGGCGCACGCGGTCGAAATCCGTGACGCCGGAGGCGGAGTTGGTGGTGGCGCCGGCAGGATACAGCTTCACCGCCGTGATGATACCGTCTGCATGGGCGCGGGCCAGGTCATCGGGGTCCGTCTGCTCGGTCAGATACAGCGTCATCAGCGGGGTGAAACCGCTGCCCTCCGGCAAGGCCTGCCGGATCCGGTCCCGATAGGCGTTGGCCTGCGCGCCGGTGACGACGGGCGGCACAAGGTTGGGCATGATGATCGCCCGGCCGAAATGGCGGGCGGATTCGGGGGCCACGGCGCGCAGCATCTCGCCATCGCGCAGATGCAGGTGCCAATCGTCCGGGCGGCGGATCGTAAGGGTGCGTGTCATGGCGCTGGCCGATAGCACAGCCCCCCGCGCCCGCGCCAGAGCGCATTGCGCCACAGCGCCGATTCGGGGCAGGCTGCGCGCAATCTGGCAGGGCAGGGAAGGAACCATCATGCTGTTGGGATTGATCATTGCCGTCGGCGCAGGCTGGCTGTCACGCAGCCACGGCGGCGCGATTGTCGATGCGCTGTCCAGCGTCCTGCCCCGCGCGGTGCTGGATGATCCGGCGGCGGTGCGGGTCATGGGGTTTGGCGTTGCGCTGTTCGGCGCGGCGGTGGTGCTGACGCTGCTGCATGCGGGGGCCTCGCCCGCGCTGATGGTGCTGGGGGCCTTGGTAGGCCATTTCCACCCTGAACTGCGGGTGCTGGTGAACAACCGCCGGGGCTGATGCGCGGGCATCCCCGTGCCCGGGGGGATTGACCAGCGCCGCCTGCACAGGCACCAATTCCTCCCAGCGGGAGGACATCATGACAGAAATCGCATCCATCGATGCCGTGCAGCAGATGTTGGCCGGCACCGGCTATGTCTGCGGCCGTGACCTTGCCACCGTCACCTTTCTGGCGCTGAAGCTCGGGCGGCCCATGTTCCTGGAGGGCGAGGCCGGCGTGGGCAAGACCGAAATCGCCAAGGCCATCGCCGCCGCGCTGGGCCGCCGGCTGATCCGCCTGCAATGTTATGAGGGGCTGGACGCCTCCAGCGCGGTCTATGAGTGGAACTTCGCCGCCCAGATGGTGGCCATCCGCACCGCCGAGGCCACGGGCCAGACGGACCGTGCCGCGCTGCAAACCGCGCTGTTCGGGCCGGAATACCTGATTGAACGCCCGCTGTTGCAGGCCATGCGCCCCGATCCCGCCGGCCCGCCCGTGCTGCTGATCGATGAAATCGACCGCACCGATGAACCGTTCGAGGCCTTCCTGCTGGAGGCGCTGTCGGATTTCCAGGTCACCATCCCCGAAACCGGCACCATCGCCGCCCCTGCGCCGCCCATCGTCATCCTGACCTCCAACCGCACCAGAGAGGTCCATGACGCGCTCAAGCGGCGCTGCCTGTATCATTGGGTGGACTATCCCGGCTTCGACCGCGAGCTGGAGATCCTGACCGCCCGCGCGCCCGAGGTGGCCGAGACGCTGAGCCGCGAGGTCGTGGCCTTCGTTCAGCGCCTGCGCACGGAGGATCTGTTCAAGAAACCCGGCGTGGCCGAAACCATCGACTGGGCGAAATGCCTTCTGGCGCTGGACGTGATCGAGCTGAGCCCCGCCGTGATTTCCGATACGCTGGGCGCGATCCTGAAATATCAGGACGACATCCAGCGGCTGCAGGGATCGGAGGCCAAGCGCCTGCTGGATGAGGCAAAAGCTGGCCTGGAAGCATCATGAACTTTCATGGTTCTGAGGCAATATCGCGCTCGACACGCGTCACCGGGCGGACCGTCTTGCTTATGTCCTTTTTGCTTGTGCTGGCCACTAAGGGTTGGATCTCCCTCGCAGAAAACACCTTGTTGGGCATCAAGTTACAGGAAGACATTTTCATGCCGCTGCTTGCGGCCCTTTGCGTGGCCTCGATTATTTCCCACGCTGTCCAATGGTATGGGGATTATCTTTCCTACAAAGGCTGGAACATCGAAGGCAAATTGCCTGGAATGCCGCGCTCGAGTGCTTCCAGCAAAAATCGTTTGCATGATCTGGGCGACACAATCGCGCGTTTGGCCAGTATGGACGCCGATGGCGCAACAATGAGCAAGGAATTCGAGCAGCTATCGAAGCAAGTTCAAGACCTCGACAAGAGCATGATACATTTCGGCCTATACGCGAAGTTCTATGTCTTTGGTTGGCACTTGGGGCTGCCGGTTGGCGCTGCTTGTCTGTCTCTGGTTATCTACCATGCCTGAATACGCCCCGCTGGACCTGCCGGACAATCCGCGCCTTGCGCAGAACATTGTGCATTTCGCCCGCGCCTTGCGGCGGGCGGGGCTGCCCATCGGGCCGGGGCGGGTGCTGGATGCGGTGCGGGCGGTGCAGGCGGCGGGCTTTTCACAGCGCGCCGATTTCTACTGGACGCTGCACGCCTGCTTTGTGTCCCGCCCTGAACATCGGGCCGTGTATGCGCAGATCTTCCGGCTGTATTGGCGGGATCCGCGCTATCTGGAACATATGATGTCCATGATGCTGCCGGCGGTGCGCGGCGTGCAGGAGGACCGCGCCGCCGCGGCCGCGGAAAAGCGCGCGGCCCAGGCCCTGCTGGACGGGCAGGCGCCTGACCTGCCCGATATGCCCGACACCGACCGCGAGGAGGAGCAGACCATCGAGCTGGATGCCTCTGCCACCATGTCGCGTGAGGAAAAGCTCAAGACGCTGGATTTTGAACAGATGTCCACCGCCGAGATCGCCGAGGCCAAGCGCATGCTGGCGCGGCTGCGGCTGCCGGTGAAGCCGATCCCGTCGCGCCGGGGCATGGCCGCGCATGGCGGGCGGCGGATCGACTGGCGCCGGACGCTCCGGACCTCG
>CBFHYV010000118.1:0-8857 GCA_965660085.1 uncultured Paracoccaceae bacterium | reverse complement strand
GGTCTCGCCGCCCGTATCGCCGCCGCCCGTCTCGCCGCCCGTCTCGCCGCCGCTGTCGCCGCCTGTGCCGCCATCGGTCGGCTCTGTTACCTCGCCGGGCACTGCGCCCGCGCCATCGACTTGCGGCGCGGTGCCATAGGGGATGGTGGGTTCTGACCCGGTCAGGGGCGCGGCCTCCGGCGTGGCGAGGTCGAGAAGATCATCGATGTCCCACAGGCCATCGGCAAAGCGCACATCCTCCACGGCGCGCAAAACGCTGCGCCCGCCGGCATGGGTGAGATAGAGGTCCGACCCGTCGCGCGTCAGCGCATAGCCGGACAGCGCCCCGGCAAAGACGGCCTCATCCGTGCCGCTGCCCCCTTGGATCAGATCTGCCCCGTCAGAGGCAAAGATGGTGTCATTGCCTGATCCGCCGTTGACGTAATCATCCCCCGCGGCGGTGAAGGCCTCATCATTGCCGCCCACCATCCACAGCTGCGCGCCATCGGGATGGGCATGGGCAAAATCACCCTTGCTGGAGGCCACAAGCTGGCGGAACAGGATCGGGTTGGTGCTGGGATCGGTCGGCGCGCCATAGCGCTCGCCCTCATTGTAGAAGGCGGCCCAGGCCATATAGCCTTGCTCGGTCTCATTGCGGACCATGCTGTCCACCACCACGGTGTTGAACTGGTCCCGGCCGCCGTGGAAGTTCACGTCCCGGTTGGTGTAGCTGATATGGACGGTATTGCCCGACGCGCTGTCATAGCCGCCGAAGAGGAAGGCGTGCCGCGTGTCGATCACATGCAGATCGGTGAAGTCGCTGTCATAGACATCGCGGATCGTCAGCGCATAGCCATTGCCGCCGGACCCCTTGTTATGCGCGCCATCGACATAGAAATCCGTGACGGTCAGGTGGCTGGAATCCTCCACCGTCAGCCCGTTGGAAATCGCATCCTCGATCCCGATGTTGCTGATCCGGGCGTCATGCGTGCCGCCCACCATGATCATGTTGTGCCGGCCGTGCTGGCCCGCGTCATTCCAGAATGCGCCGGGATCGGCCTCGCCATAGGGGCCGACGAGCGAGACACCCGACAGGGTCACATCCTCGATGATGCGGCGCATCTCAACCGATGAGATGTCAGCGTCATAGTCGAAGGTCAGCGGCGAATCGAAGGTGACCTGCGCGCCATCCACCTGCGTGACCTCGGCGATCAGCGTGCGCAGGGGGTTGTCGCGGCGCCATTCGGTATCGCCGATCTCATTCAGGAAGGCGTTGGTGTTTTCTTGCGTGATATAGATGTGGTCGCCCACCTGCACGCCGTGGCCGGATTCCAGCGTCAGGGTGGTGTCGCCCGCGGCGGCATCCTGCACGATGTCATAGGTGGTTTCGATCACCGGCTCAAAAATGTCATGGCCCAGAAGGATCACCGGATCCGTGCCGATCTGGGCAGTGGTGGCGATGATCGTCTCGCCCCGGCCCGCGCCGATCAGCGCCATGCCGCTTTCGGTCAGTGCAACGGTGGAGGTGAATTCATAGGTGCCGGCCTGCAGGCGGAAGGTCGTGCCAGCCGCGGCGGAATCGATCATGGCCTGCAGTTGCGCAGAGGTCGTGCCGAGCGGCACGTCAATCAGTGTATCGGGCATTGGAATGGCCTTTGAAATGAGTTTTCCGGGGCAAAAGGCGCACTGGCCAAGACACCAAAAACCACACCGGGGCCGTTGCCCTTGGATGGGCTTGCGGACCGGGGCTACACTTCACTGAAAGACACGGGCATACACGCGAACACATGTTCGCCCCGCTGACGGCTTCAGCGATACACGAACCGCCCGGCAAATCAATTTGAAATCGCCCAAGCGGGCCGGGCTGATGCGGCATCTGCCGGATCGCCGGGCAGGCACATACGCGCCGTATCCAGGCCTGGACCAAAGCGCCCGCCCGGGGCCAGGCTGCGGGGGCATGGGTGCTTGTGTTTCCGGCGTGGGTCCCGTTTTGTGCAAGGCAGCCACAATGGACCGCGCAACAGGAGGAAACGGGATGGATCTGGGGATTTCGGGGAAACGGGCGCTGGTCTGCGCCTCGTCCAAGGGGTTGGGGCTGGGCTGTGCGCGTGCGCTGGCCGAGGCCGGGGTGGATCTGGTGATGAACGCCCGCGGGGCCGAGGCGCTGGAGGCCGCCGCCGCCACCATCCGCGCCGACACAGGCGTGCAGGTGGATGCCGTGGCCGCCGACATTACGTCCGAGGAGGGCCGCGCGCAGGTGCTGGCCGTGGCGGGGCAGGTGGACATCCTGGTGACCAACGCAGGCGGCCCGCCGCCGGGCCTGTGGAGCGATTGGGACCGCGCGGATTTCATCAAGGCGCTGGATGCCAACATGCTGACCCCAATCGCGCTGATGAAGGCGCTGATGCCGGGCATGGCGGACCGTGGCTGGGGCCGCGTGGTCAATATCACCTCGCAATCGGTGAAGGCGCCCATCGCGCAGCTTGGCCTGTCCAATTCCGCCCGCGCGGGCCTGACCGGCTATGTGGCGGGCACGGCACGGCAGGTGGCGCCGCAGGGCGTGATCATCAACAACCTGCTGCCGGGCATCCATGACACTGACCGCGCCAGCAGCCTGGACGGGGCCGTGGCCGAGCGGGAGGGCACCACCGTTGAGGCCGCCCGCGCCGCGCGCATTGCCACCATTCCCGCGCGCCGCTATGGCACCGCGGCGGAGTTCGGGCAGACCTGCGCGTTCCTGTGTTCCCAACATGCCGGGTTCATCGTGGGGCAGAACATCGTGCTGGATGGCGGAGCCATCAACGCCACGCTCTGATGGCGCGGGGGCCGGATGGCGCGGGCGGGCAGGGCGCGCTGGTCCGCGATCAGCTGTTCAACCACAGCACGCTGGCACAGCTGGCGGCGGAGCATTCGGTGCTGCCGGGGTTTGATGCCCAGCGGTTCCTGGACGAGGCGCTGCCGGGCCTTGCCGGGCGCGGGCTGATGGCGCGGCTGGACTGGGTGGCCACCTGCCTGGAACGCCAGCTGCCCCAGCCCTTTCCCGCCATGGCGGAGGCGCTGACCGCCGCCATGCCGCCAGAACTGGACCCGACCCTGCGGGATGGCGATTTCGGGCGCTATATCCACGCCGTGCCGGGCGTGCTGGCGGTGCGGCACGGGCTGCAGGCCCACCCGGACCGGGCGCTGGACCTGCTGCATGCGGCAACGCGGCGGTTTTCGATGGAATTCGCGCTGCGGCCCTTCCTCAACCACTGGCCGGATCTGGTGCTGGACCGGCTGGCGCATTGGGCGCAGGACCCGCACTACCATGTCCGCCGCCTCGTCAGCGAGGGCACGCGCCCGCGCCTGCCCTGGGGGCAGGGCATCACGCTGGACCCGCGCGCGCCGCTGCCGCTGCTGGATCTGCTGCATGCCGATCCGGCGCGCTTTGTCACGCGGTCGGTGGCCAATCATCTCAATGACCTCACTCGCGTGGACCCAGGCCTGGTGACAGCGCGGCTGCGCCACTGGCAGGCGCAGGCAAGCCAAACCTCGGCAGAGCTGGACTGGATGCGGCGCCACGCCCTGCGCAGCGCGATCAAGCGCGGCGATCCGCAGGCCATGGCGCATCTGGGCCATGACCCCGCGCTGCCGGTCACTGCACAGCTGCACATGCCCGCCGCCGATCTGCGCTGGGGTGAGCCGCTGGCCTTTGCGGTGACGCTGACATCCGCGCAAGGCGGCGCGGCGCTTGTGGATTATCGCATCAGCTTCGCGGGACCGCGGCCGCGCAAGCGGGTGTTCAAACTGGCGAAGGTGGGTCTGCAGGCCGATCAGCCCGCCCGGCTGGACAAGACCCATCCGCTGAAACCCGATGCCAGCACGCTGCCCTTGTCACCGGGTGCGCATGTTCTGACGGTGCAAGTGAACGGCGTTGACCGGGCAGAGGCGCAGTTCACCCTGCTGCCCCCGGCCTGAGCGGCCTGCGCCGGGGCAGCAGGCGCATGGGTCAGCCCAGCGTGACGCCCTGCCGCCCTGCCAGATCGGTGAAAAATTGCCAGGCCACGCGGCCGGACCGGCCCCCGCGTGTGGCCTGCCATTCAATCGCCTCGGCGCGCAGGGCATCGGGCGCGATCGTCACGCCATAGGCCGCGCAATAGCCTTCGATCATCGCCAGGTATTGATCCTGGCTGCAGGGGTGAAAGCCCAGCCACAGCCCGAACCTGTCCGACAGCGAGATCTTCTCCTCCGCCGCCTCGGACGGGTTGATGGCGCTGGAGCGTTCGTTCTCGATCATGTCGCGCGGCATCAGGTGGCGCCGGTTGGAAGTGGCGTAGAACAGCACGTTCTCTGGCCGCCCCTCGATCCCGCCATCCAGCACGGCCTTGAGCGATTTGTAATGCTGGTCATCATGGCTGAAGCTGAGGTCATCGCAAAACAGCACGAACCTGTGGTGCGGCGCGGCGCGCAGGTGGTTCAGCAGGCGCGGGATGCTGGGCAGATCCTCGCGCTGCAATTCCACGATCTTCAGGCCCAGGCCCTCGGCCAGGATGGCGCCATGCACGGCCTTGACCAGGCTGGATTTCCCCATGCCGCGCGCGCCCCACAGCAGGGCATTGTTGGCGGGCAGGCCGCGCGCGAACTGGCGGGTGTTGGCCAACAGCGTGTCCCGCGTGCGGTCAACCCCCACCAGCAGATCCAGCGGAATGCGCGCCACCTGCGGCACCGGGTGCAGCCGGTCCGGCGCGGTCTGCCAGACAAAGGCATCGGCGCAGTCCAGATCCGGGGCGGGGGCTGCGGGCGGCGCCAGGCGTTCCAGCGCCGCCGCGATGCGGTCCAGCTGATCCGATTGGGTCAGCGGGCCGGTCATCGCTTGCGGTCCCCGTCGTCTTCGTCGAACTCCGCCATCAGCGGGTCTTCTTCGCCGTTCTCATCCTCGAACCACAGGCCCTGTTCGCGCAGCTCTTTCTCGCGCTTGCGCTCCACCATGCGGACCAGCAGGATCGAGACCTCATAGAGGCCGTAGACCACGACGAACAGGATCACCTGCGTGGTCACATCCGGCGGCGTGACCAGCGCGGCCAGCACGAGGATGCCCACCATCGCGTATTTGCGCACGCTGCCCAGCCCCTCGGCGCTGACCAGCCCGGCCTTGCCCATCAGCGTCAGCAGAACCGGCAGCTGAAAGCACAGGCCAAAGGCGATGATAAACTTCAAGGAGATGTCGAGGCTTTCGTTCACCTTGCCGAAGAAGGTGATCTGGATCCCTTCCGAGGCCACCGGCGCGGAGGCCACCAGCCCCTCCACCGTGTCGGCGGGCAGGGTCACGCCCGTGGCATCGCCCGCGCGCGCCAGCAGATCCGTCATCAGCGAGGGGAAATCCGCAAAGCCCAGGAAGAACGCCATGGCCAGCGGTGTGACCACGAAATGCGCAAAGGACGCACCGGCCAGGAACATCAGCGGCGAGGCCAGCAGGAAGGGCAGGAACGCCCCCTTTTCCGACCGATACAGCCCCGGCGCCACAAACCGCCACAGCTGGTGCGAAATCACCGGGAAGGCCAGCGCGAAGCCGAACACCATGGAGATGCGGAACAGCGTGAACAGGTATTCCTGCGGGCTGGTGTATTGCATCGTGGGCGAAGGGTCGCCCAGGGCGCGCAGCGTCTCCTCGATCGGGCCCAGCAGGAATTGCAGGATCGGCTCGGCCACCGCGAAGGCCAGAACGATCCCCACGATAAAGGCGATCACGCAGCGGATCAGCCGCGTGCGCAATTCAGCCAGGTGTTCGATCAGGGGTGCGGCGCTGTCGTCGATCTCGTCGCCTTGTGCGCTCATGCCTTGTCTTCCTTCTGCTCCGGCGAGCTTTGCGGCGCGGCGGAGGTGCCTTCAGGGGGCGCGGCCGGGGTGGCTTCGGCCTCGGCGCGCAATTCGGCGGCGCGGCGTTCGGCGGCCTCGGCCTCCTTGCGCATCCGCTCTGCGGCCTTCTGCGCAGTGGCCAGTTCGATCTTCTTGCGCTGGGCCTCACGCTCGGCGCTCAGCTTGCCGGTCTGGCTCTTGGGATCCACGGACTTCAGCGGATCGGCCATGGATTTGGCGGCATCCTTCACGCCGTCCAGCGCAGACCCCACCGGATTGGTGGCGGATTTGAAGGTGCTGGCCACGTCCTTCATGCCCGTGCTGTCGGCGGCATCGTTCATGGCGCGGGAAAATTCGCGCGCCATGCCACGGGCCTTGCCGACCCACTGGCCCACATTGCGGAACAGAACCGGCAGGTCCTTCGGCCCGACAACGATCAAGGCCACGATCCCGATGAGCAGAAGCTCGCTCCAGCCCAGGTCAAGCATGTGGGATCAAACCTTGTCTTTTTCTTTTTCGAGATCGACCTCAGGCGTGACGTCGCGCGCCTCGTCGCCGGTCTGGTTTTCAATCTCTTCCGTGCCGTCCTTCACGCCCTTCTTGAAGGCGGTGATGCCTTTGCCGACCTCACCCATCAGGCCGGAAATCTTGCCCCGGCCAAAAAGCACGAGGACGACCACCGCGATCAGCAGCAGGCCGGGAAGACCGATATTGTTCAGCATGGCTGTCTCCTTGGTTCATGTGGCGCGGATCTGGCCGGCGCCGGGAATGTCAGGCCTGCTCAATACGCGGTTTTGGCGGCCCCGAAAAGCGCCGATGCGGGGCTGTGGGCGGGT
The DNA here is from genome assembly GCA_965660085.1 of uncultured Paracoccaceae bacterium. GTDB lineage: Bacteria > Pseudomonadota > Alphaproteobacteria > Rhodobacterales > Rhodobacteraceae > CBFHYV01. The sequence continues at coordinate 2,207 of CBFHYV010000118.1, read as the reverse complement.
TCGGCGGGTTGAATTTGTCAGCAGTTTGTCAGTTGCCAGTTTCGTGACAGACTGGCGCCTCACCAGCGGAGGGAATCGCTTGAAACGGGCGGACAGGCTCTATGCCCTGATGGAGATGCTGCAAGACGGCCGCCTGCACACCGCAGAGGCCATGGCGCAGGATCTTGGCGTCTCCGTGCGCACCATCTACCGCGACATGCAGGTGCTGGCGGAATCGGGCGTGCCGGTGGAGGCCGCACGCGGCCACGGCTATACCGCGCAGCCCGCGGTCACGCTGCCGCCGCTGAACCTGACCCGGCAGGAGCTTGAGGCGCTGCACCTGGGCCTGGCCGCCGTGGGCCAGCTGGCCGGCGCGCTGGAGGATATGGCCGATGTCGCGCAAGCCGCCGACAGCCTCTCCGCCAAGATCGACGCCGTCCTGCCCGAGGAAGGCGGCGCCGGGCCCAGCCGGTTTGGCTTTGCCACGCATCTGTTTGCCGATGCCGCGCAGGGCTTTGCCCAGATGCCCGTGGTGCGTGCCGCGATCCGCGCCCGCCAGAAGCTGCGCGTGACCCTCGCCGAGGCCCCGGAAGCGCCCCGCGTGGTGCGGCCCTTGCTGCTGGATTACTGGGGCCGGGTCTGGACCTGCACCGCATGGGATGAAACGCAAGGCGATTTCGCGCGGTTTCGGATGGACCGGGTGCAGGCCATCATGCCGCTGCCGGGGCTGTTCGTGGAAGAGCCGGGCAAGCGGCTGGCCGATTTCCGTGCGCGGGAGGCCCGGGGCGTTTGAAACGGGGCGCGTAAATCGGGGCGCAGCCGCAGCATTGCGGCGGCTGCAAGGCCGATTGTCGCAGCCAAGTACTTTCTGAACGGCGGCGCAGGCCCATATTGCCCCGCAGCGAACCGTTCAGGAAAGGCCCACCCATGCTGACCCAGATCCGCGGCCTGCATCACGTCACCTCCATGGCGGATGATGCGCAGGCCAACAATGCCTTCTTTACCCGTGTGCTGGGCTTGCGCCGCGTGAAGAAGACCGTGAATTTCGACGCGCCCGATGTCTATCACCTGTATTACGGCGATGCGCAGGGCACGCCCGGCACTGTGATGACCTATTTTCCCTTTGCCCGGATGCCACGCGGCCGCGCCGGCGCGGGGGAGGTTGGCGTGACGGAATTTGCCGTGCCCCCCGGCGCCTTGCCGTTCTGGGAACAGCGTTTTGCCACCTTCGGCGTCAGCGCGGTTGCGCGAGACGCGGCGTTTGGCGCACAGCGGCTGTCCTTCGCGGGGCCGGACGGGGATGCATTCGCGCTGGTGGAACGGTCTGATGACCCGCGCAGCCCCTGGACGGGCGGCGGCATCTCGGAAGACGTGGCCATCCGGGGCTTTGCCGGGGTGCGGATGCGCCTGCACGGCACCGGCGCCACCGAAGAGCTGCTGCGCTTCATGGGCTATGAAAAGCAGGAGGCGCGCGATGGCGTGATCCGCTACGCCATTGCTGGCGGCAATGGCGCGGACCTGGTTGACCTGGAACCCGTGCCGCTGGCCTCTGCCGCGCGGCAGGGGGCGGGGTCCGTGCATCATGTGGCCTTCGCCGTGGAGGACCGCGCCGCCCAGGCCGAGGTGCGCCAGCGCCTGATCGACAGCGGCCATGCCGTCACCCCGGTGATCGACCGGGACTATTTCTGGGCCATCTACTTCCGCACCCCCGGCGGTGTGCTATTCGAGGTTGCCACGAACGAGCCGGGCTTTGCCCGCGATGAGGACGCCGCGCATCTGGGCGAGGCGCTGAAGATCCCCGCCCAACACGCCCACCTGCGCAGCCAGATCGAACAGCTGCTGCCCCCCATCACCGACTGAGGCCCGCCATGACTGACAGCCCCTACACAGTCTTTCACCACCGCGGCGCGGAGGGCGCGCCGCTGGTCATCACCCTGCATGGCACCGGCGGGGATGAACACCAGTTCACCGCGCTGATCCGGCAGATCCTGCCCCAGGCCAGCATCGCCGCCCCGCGCGGCGATGTGTCTGAATTCGGCGCGGCGCGATATTTCCGCCGCCAGGCCGAAGGTGTCTATGACATGGAGGATCTGGCCCGCGCCACCGTCAAGCTGCGCGGCTTCATCGCGCAAAGCGCCGCCGCCCATCCCGGCGTGCCGGTCTATGCGATGGGCTATTCCAACGGGGCCAACATCCTGGCCAGTGTTCTGTTCGGCGGCGCGGGGCCG
>CBFHYV010000117.1:0-8949 GCA_965660085.1 uncultured Paracoccaceae bacterium | reverse complement strand
GCGCCCGAATCATGTCCCGTGACACCAGATCCCCCCCGTCGGGCAAAGTGATGCGGGAAAGCCTGTCCAGAACATCTTGCTTGGTGGGCGGCATGGGAGGTCCTTTCGCTGTGCACGGCTGACAAGATGTGCATGTGCCCCCAAGAGTGACAAGGGCGCCGGGCCTCAGTTTCCCAATTCCCGGCCTCTGGTTTACTTTTGATTAAAAAAAAGTCCCCAAAACATGCATTTGCTGCATGGCAGCATTGAGCAAATGCGCATTGTGCAACCGCAGCATCTACCCCATCTTCAGCGCAACGGAAACGAAAACACTTCGATACAGGTAACAATCAATGGCTCACATCACACATACGCTCGGCTCCCAAAGCGCTTTGGCGGACCGTTTCGGCGGGTGGGTCGCAAGCTTCAAGGCCGCGCGCGCCCGGCGCCGCGTCTACCGCACCACGCTGAATGAACTGCGCAGCCTGTCTGACCGTGAACTGGCCGATCTGGGCCTGAACCGGTGCATGCTGCAGCGCATCGCATATCAGGCCGCACAAGAGGTCTGACACAAGTTTCCGGCTGACCCCTCCTCCTCCCTGGTCAGCGGATCAGGCGACAGCACCCTCCTCCTCCCTGTGCTGGCGCCATTACCACCGGGTCTTCGGACCCACATAGATGACCGGGCGATCTCCTCCTCCCTTCGCCCGTTCATTCCTCGGCGGTGGCGCGTCTCCTCCTCCCTGCGCCACCGCCGAACAGGTTTTCGGCCCGACCGGGCCATCTGATTGGTGCCTCCGACCTCCTCCCTGGGGGCATCACAAACTGGAACGGCGGCGCGGTTTATGGCGTCGCCGTTTTTTTTCGTGCCATCGCAGGCGCCGGCAACCGGCGCGGAGGGCTTCCCCCCACGCGCCGCTTTGGGTAAGCGATGGGCAACGCGATGACGGGGCCGCGCGCCCAAGGCAGGAGCCAAGCCATGACAATGGAAAAGACCTTCGACGCAAAAACGGCAGAGCCGCGCATCTATGCCGCCTGGGAAGAGGGCGGCGCCTTCAAGGCCGGGGCGAACGCACAGCGCAGCGAGAGCTTCTCCATCATGATCCCGCCGCCGAACGTCACCGGCAGCCTGCACATGGGCCATGCGTTCAACAACACGCTGCAGGATGTGCTGGTGCGCTGGCACCGGATGCGCGGCTTTGACACGCTGTGGCAGCCGGGCACGGACCACGCCGGGATCGCCACGCAGATGGTGACGGAACGCGACATGGCCGCCAAGGGCGAGCCGTCCCGCCGCGAGATGGGCCGCGCGGCCTTCCTGGACCGGGTGTGGCAGCAAAAGGTGAACTCTCGCGGGACGATCATCGGCCAGCTGAAACGGCTGGGCGCGTCCTGCGACTGGTCGCGGGAGGCCTTCACCATGGGCGGCGCCGCGGGCGACCCCGACAAGGGCACAGGCCCCAATTTCCACGATGCGGTCATCAAGGTCTTCGTGGACATGTATGAAAAGGGGCTGATCTACCGCGGCAAGCGGCTGGTCAACTGGGACCCGCATTTCGAAACCGCCATTTCCGACCTGGAGGTGGAGAATATCGAGGTGCCGGGCCACATGTGGCACTTCAAATACCCGCTGGCGGGGGGTGAGACCTATACCTATGTCGAACGCGACGCCGACGGAAATGTGCTGCTGGAGGAAGAGCGCGACTATATCTCCATCGCCACCACCCGGCCGGAAACCATGCTGGGCGATGGGGCGGTTGCGGTGCATCCCTCGGACGAACGCTATGCGCCCATCGTGGGCAAGCTGTGCGAAATCCCCGTGGGCCCCAAGGAACACCGCCGCCTGATCCCCATCATCACCGATGAATACCCGGACCCGGACTTCGGCTCTGGCGCGGTGAAGATCACCGGCGCGCATGATTTCAATGACTATGCCGTGGCGCGGCGCGCGGATATCCCATGCTATCGCCTGATGGATACCAAGGGCCGGATGCGGGCCGATGGCACGTCCCATGCCGAGGCCGCCGAGATCGCCATGCAGGTGGCCCAGGGCGCCCGCCGCCTGACCGAGGCCGAGGTGGATGCCATCAACCTGGTGCCCGATCACCTGCGCGGGCTTGACCGGCTGGAGGCCCGCGACCGCGTGGTGGCCGAAATCACCGCCGAGGGGTTGGCCGTGATGACACCCTCCGACGATCCGCGCCTGGGCAAACCGGCCAAGAAAAAGAAGGCAGACGACACCCCGGAGGAGGTCACCCCCGTGCCGCTGGTGGAGGCCAAGCCCATCATGCAGCCCTTCGGCGACCGATCGAAAGTGGTGATCGAGCCGATGCTGACGGATCAGTGGTTCGTGGATGCCGAAAAGATCGTCGGCCCCGCGCTGGACGCCGTGCGCAACGGCACCACCCGCATCCTGCCTGAACGGGACCGCAAGGTGTATTTCCACTGGCTGGAAAACATCGAACCCTGGTGCATCTCTCGCCAGCTGTGGTGGGGGCACCAGATCCCCGTGTGGTATGGGCCTGGGATCGACGCGAGCGGGAATTGGGATCCAAGCGATGACCAATACTTCTGTGGCAGCAGTTTCAATGAAGCGAGAGAACAAGCCGCTAACTACTATTCTCAAGTCACTTCTTGGGCAGAGAAGATTGAAGAGTACATCCCAGAGAGAGATGACATCGGACGGCTATCGGCAAATTCGGACGATGACCTCGATGAGCGCGCTCGCAATAGAAACTACCGTTTACAGCCTGCCAACAATACCATTCGCATTGGTCGCGACCCTGACGTCCTTGACACATGGTTCTCCTCCGGCCTCTGGCCGATCGGCACGCTGGGTTGGACCGGTGACGCGGACCAAGACGCCCAAAACGGGGCGCTGCAGAAATACTTCCCCACCTCCGTCCTGATCACAGGTTTCGACATCATCTTCTTCTGGGTCGCCCGGATGATGATGATGCAATATGCCGTGGTGGGTGACCGGCCGTTCGACACCGTCTATGTTCACGCGCTGGTGCGCGATGAAAAAGGGCGCAAGATGTCGAAATCCATCGGCAACGTGATCGACCCGCTGGACCTGATCGATGAATATGGCGCCGATGCCGTGCGCTTTACCCTGACGGCCATGGCCGCCATGGGCCGTGATCTGAAACTGTCCAAGGACCGCGTTGCGGGCTATCGCAACTTCGGCACGAAGCTGTGGAACGCCGCCCGCTTTGCGGAGATGAACGACGCCATCGGCAGTGACGGCACCCTGCCCGCCGCAACCGCCACGGTGAACCGCTGGATCATCGGCGAGGTCGCCCGCGTGCGCGAGGAGGTGGACACCGCCCTTGCGCAGTTCCGCTTCAACGATGCGGCCAATGCGCTCTATGCCTTTGTGTGGGGCAAGGTCTGTGACTGGTATGTGGAATTCTCCAAACCCCTGCTGCAGGGCGAGGATGCCGCGCTGAAGGCGGAAACGCAGGCCACCATGGCCTGGGTCATCGACCAATGCGTGATCTTGCTGCATCCCATGATGCCCTTTATCACCGAAGAGCTGTGGGGCACGCTGGGCACGCGGGCCAAGCCGCTGGTGCATACGGATTGGCCGACCTATGGCGCAGAGCTGATCGACCCGCAGGCCGACCGGGAGATGAACTGGGTGATCTCCGTGATCGAGGATGTGCGCTCGGCCCGGGCGCAGGTGCATGTGCCCGCGGGCCAATATGTGCCCATGATCGCCACCCAGATGGACGATGCCGCGCGCGCCGCCTGGGCCGCCAATGAAACGATGATCCTGCGCCTGGCCCGCATTGCCGGGCTGGAGGAAGCCGCGACCCTGCCCAAGGGCTGCATCACCGTGGCGGCCCCCGGCGCCAGCTTTGGCCTGCCGCTGGCCGAGATCATCGACGTGGCCGAAGAAAAGGCCCGGCTGGACAAGACACTGACCAAGCTGGCCAAGGAAATCGGCGGGCTGCGCGGGCGCCTTGGCAATGCGAAGTTCATCGACAGCGCGCCAGAGGATGTGGTTCAGGAAACCCGTGACAACCTTGCCGCGCGCGAGGAAGAACAGGCCAAGCTGCAAGAGGCGCTCGCCCGGCTGTCAGAGCTGGGCTAGGCCGCGCTGTGCAGGTCCGCAAACCGCGGGCCTGCGCTCACCCGCGCCAGAAGCGCACGGTGAACAGGGCAAACACGGCCAGGATCTCCAACCGGCCCAGCAGCATCCCGCCCGCCAGCAGCCATTTGGCCGTGTCATTGAGGCTGCTGAAATTGCCCGACGGGCCGATCGTGTCCCCCAGCCCCGGCCCGATATTGGCCAGCGCCGTCGCCGCCCCGGACACCGATGTGACGAAATCCAGCCCCGTCAGGGCCAGCGCCACGGTCAGCACACCCAGCGTGACGACGAAAAAGACAAAGAACGAAATGACCGAGCCAAGGACATCCTGGCTGATCGGGCGTCCTTCGAACCGGGGGACAAAGACGCCATGGGGCGCACGGATGCGGCGCAGCTGCACCCGGATGGAGGCGAACAGGATCTGATAGCGGAAGATCTTGATGGAACAGGCGGTGGACCCGGCGCAGCCGCCGATCAGCCCGATGAAGAAGAAGATCGAAATCAGAAACGGCCCCCAGGTCATGTAATCCACGCTGGCATAGCCCGTGCCCGTCATGATGGAGATGATGTTGAACATGGCCTCGCGCAGGGCGCGTTCCGGGTGATGTTCAAAGATCCGCAGCAAGGCCAGAACAGTCACCGCCACCAGCACCGCCAGCGTCGCCACAAAGGCGCGCACCTGGCTGTCGCGCCACAGCGCATCATGATTGCCGCCCAGCATCTGCACATAGCGCACGAAGGGCAGCGCGCCCAGCAGCATGAACACGCTGGCCACATATTCCGCAATGCCTGAAAACGCGCCCATGGAGGCATCGTAATTGGAAAACCCGCCAGTGGAGACAGTGGTCATGGCGTGGACCACCGCATCGAACAGGCCCATGCCCGTGCCCAGGTAAGCCACCACACAGGCCAACGTGATGCCCAGGTAGATGCTGGAGATGCTGGCCGAAATCTCGGTGGCGCGGGGCAGGATCTTGCCCATCGTGTCAAAGCTTTCAGACCGGAACACCTGCATCCCGCCCACGCGCAGCTCCGGCAGGAACACCATGGCCACGACGATGATGCCGATCCCGCCCAGCCATTGCAGGATACCCCGCCACAGCAACAGCCCCGGCGCCATGTCATCCAACCCGCTCAGCACGGTTGATCCCGTGGTCGTCAGGCCCGACATGGCCTCGAAATAAGCATCCGTGAAGGTCGAACCCGTCTCACCCAGCATCAGCGGCAACCCGCCAAAGACCGGCAGCACCACCCAGACAGAAGTGGTCAGCAGAAAGGTCTGCTGCAGCGAGAGCCTGTCACTGACGCCATTGGCGCAGGCCAGCGCCAGCATGGCGCCGATGCTGAAGGTCAGCGCTGCGGATTCCAGAAAGGCCGGCCAATGCCCGCGCCCGTCCGCCACGTCCAGCGCCAATGGCACCAGCATGAAAACCCCAAGGGCGGCCACCAACAGGCCAATCACATATCCAACCGGGCGCACGTCAAGCATGGCGCAGCGTTGGCGTGTCGGCCAGATGGTGTCAAGCGGGCGGCTATCCCCCCAGCAAATCCCGGAACACATGCGCCACGATGGTATCGCGCGACAGGCCGCGCCGCGACAGCTCCACATCGGACAGGGCGGCAAGGCGCGCCACCTCCGGCAGGCGCGCGCGGCGCAGACCGCCGGGATTCACCCCCAGCCCGATTTCCGTGAAATACCTGTCCATCAGCGTCAGCGGGGAAACCGCCACGCAGGCAATGCCAACATTGGAACGCATCCTGGCCCATCCTTTCCGGTTGATCCCGCCAGCCTGCCGCAAAAGCGCTGACAACTCATGACCAGCCACATGCCAGCGGCCCGCCAGATGCAAAAAGCGCCACCCCCTTGGGGGCGGCGCCAGTGTTTTGGGCGGTTCTGCGCAGGGCAGATGCGCTCAGCCGACGTGGAACAGCGTGGAAAACAGCTTCGGGTCCAGGCTGTCGGCGGCAAAGGTCGGCCCCTCGGTCAGCACGGACACGGCATCATGGCTGTGCAGGCTTTCCTGGTGGCTGGCCAGCACGCGATAGTCCCCCACCCTAGGGTCGGCCTGCAACTGCTCGGCGAACAGCCGCGCGGCATCCTCGACGAAGATCGGGTTGGCGGCGTTCAGCTCGGCAAAGGCCTGTTCATCCTCACGCTTCACCATCACCTGCGTTTCCGTCGGCACGGCGCGGCGGGCCATGTCCACCAGATCCTCAAACCACAGGCAGGCGCCGGGCAGCACCTCTGCCGACAGACGCGCGACGGAGCGCTGCGAATGCGGCGTGGCCAGCTGGCCCCGCTCACGCCGGGCGTGTTCGGACAGCTCCAGCGAGCAGGGGCATGTGGAGCTGTAGACATAATCCAGATGGACCAGCTTGCGCCGCACGCCATTGGTTTCCACCAGTTCCAGCGCGATATCATAATACTGATAGCCGGACAGGCCCGACCGCAGGCTTTCCACCCGCATGGGGAAGGACAGGCGCATGTTGATCCGCGCGTCGAAGCTTTCCAGATCCGTGCGGTAATCCTGCAGCGCGGCCTCGATCACCTCAAAGGAAAAGGTCTTGTCCGCGTGCTTGTAAAAGCTGCGCATGATGCGGGACATGTTGATGCCCTTCTTGTCCGCATCCAGGCTGACAGTGCCCGTCACGCTGGTTTCCAGCGTCAGATCCCCATTGTCACGGGTGTGATAGCGCAGCGGCAGGCGAAAGTTGGAAATCCCCACATGCTGGATCGCGCGGTTTTCGCCGCGGATCAGTGAGGCCGGGCCATTCTGCAGATCCGGCAAGGTGGATTTATAGGCCGAATCGGCGCGGAATTCCTGCGGGTAGTCGCGCGAAAACAGCGGATAGCCCGCCTCCTGCGCCCCCGGCAACAGCCGCGCCAGAACCGGATCGACAGAGGCGATCTCGGCATCCTGGGACTTGCTGGCCCACTGACGCAGCAGGGCCAGTGCGGCCTCTGCCTCGTCCTTGCTGGGTTTGCGGTCAACATCTGGCGTATGAATGTTCATGCCTTGCCCCTTCGCTCGCTCTGGCGTGTATATGGAGCACGCCGCGTGCATGTCCACATCAGGAAGGATACGCGGCAGGGCCTACGCCCGGATCACCCCCGGGCGCAGCATCGCATCACGTCTGCGTCAACGCGGCGCCAGATCCGACAGGGCAGACAGCAGATCCGCCATCAGATCCTCTGCATCCTCCAGGCCGACGGACAGGCGCACCAGCCCGTCGGTGATGCCCAATGCGGCGCGGGCCTCCGGGCTCAGGCGCTGATGGGTGGTGGTGGCCGGATGGGTGGCGATGGATTTGGAATCCCCAAGGTTGTTGGAAATCTGCACGATCTCCAGCGCATTGAGGAACCGGAACGCCGCCGCCTTGCCGCCGGCCAGATCCAGCGCCAGCATCGTGCCGCCCGATCCGATCTGGCGCTGGGCCAGCGCGTGCTGGGGATGATCGGCCAGCCCCGGATAGATCACGCGGGCCAGCGCGGGGTTGCCTTGCAGCGCCTCCGCAATGGCCTGGGCCGATTGCGCCTGCGCGCGCACCCGCAGATCAATGGTTTCCAGCCCCTTCAGCAGCACCCAGGCGCTGAACGGGCTGAGCGCGCCGCCCGTGTGCTTCATATAGGGTTCCAGCGTCTTGCGGATGAAGGCCTGCGTGCCCAGAACCACACCGCCCAGAACCCGGCCCTGGCCATCGATATGCTTGGTGGCGGAATAGATCACCACATCGGCGCCTTGGGCGATGGCCTCGGAAAAGACGGGGGTGGAGAACACGTTGTCCACCATCACCAGCGCGCCGGCCGCATGGGCAATTTCGGCCACGGCGGCAATGTCCACCAGCTCCAGCGTCGGGTTGGCCATGGATTCAAAGAACACCAGCCGCGTCTGCGGGGTGATGGCCGCACGCCACTGGTCAAGGTCCGCGCCATCCACGAAGGTGACCTGCACGCCATAGCGCGGCAGGATCTCTTCCAGGATATACAGGCAGGAGCCGAACAGCGCCCGTGCGGCCACCACGTGATCCCCTGCCTTCAGCGCCGAACACAGCGCGCCGGACACCGCCGCCATGCCGCTGGCCGTGGCAAAGGCGTCCTCTGCCCCTTCCAGCAGGGCGATGCGTTCTTCAAACATCGCAACCGTCGGGTTGCCGTAGCGGGCGTAGATGTATTCATCCGCACCCTTGTCCAGAAAGCGCGCCTCGGCGGCCTCTGCGCTGTCATAGGCGAAGCCCTGGGTCAGGAAGATGGCCTCGCTCATCTCTCCCCATTGGCTGCGCTTCGTGCCGCCATGCACCAGCCTGGTGCGTTTGCCATGTTTTGTCATATGTCCATCCTTTGGCCCGCCGGGCCGCCATATCCCCCGAGGTCACGCCAAAGGGATCTGGCTGACCTTTTAGCGGCTTGTTTAGCGTGGCCCGCAATCCGGTAACAAATCACCACGTGGGCGCTGAGTTAGCTGCCCGGCCCCGACGGGTCAAGCCGGCGGAGCGTCACGTGAGTGTAACGTGATTTTCACCCAACCATCACGAGGATGCCTTATCCGCCGCAGTGCCGGGCCAAGGGGCAAGACCATGCCGATCCTGAAAGTCACCGCGACACCATCCGGGCCGTGCCCTGCCACGGGCGAAACGGATATGGAAACAGTGCTGCGGCGGGCGCTGGCGGATCCGGCGATTGGGTCCGGCCCCATCACGGTCATGGTGCATGGCTACAAATATGACCCCGCCGTTCCGGCGCATTGCCCCCATGCCACCCTGTTTGCCGAACGGCCGCAGTTTCGGGACCGTGACCCCCGGCTGATCAGCTGGCCGCGCCACCTGCGCATCGGGCCTGACGCCTATGGCGGGCTGGCAATCTCCTTCGGCTGGGC
>CBFHYV010000116.1:0-9131 GCA_965660085.1 uncultured Paracoccaceae bacterium | reverse complement strand
ATGCGCGCACCAAAGCCATCGGCAAAGGCGGCCGGATCAAAGGCGATGAAACACTGCCCCGTGCGCGGCGGCCCGCCCTTGGTGCCGGAAAAGGGGCTGGCCTCGGCACTGGGCACCGCGCCGGCCAGGCACGAGGCCAGCACCTCCACCATCAGGCCCATGCCGAAGCCCTTGACCCCGCCCGCCGGCATCATGGAGCCCTTCAGCGCCTCTGCCGCGTCCAGCGTTTCGGCGCCACCCGCGTCCAGCGCCCAGCCCGGCTCGATCGGTTCGCCGGTGCGGGCGCGCAGCAGGATTTCGGACTTCGCCACAACGCTGGCGGACTGGTCCAGGACAAACGCCGCCCGCGTCCCGCTGGCGTCCGGCGCGGCCAGAGCAAAGGGGTTGGTCCCGATCACCGGCACCTGCCCGCCCACCGGCGCGATGGAGGCCGGCGCATGGGTGGTGCACAAGCCCAACAGGCCGTCTTCGGCCAGGCGTTCGGCATGATGGCCCAGCACGCCGCAGTTGTAGGACTGATGCACTGTCATCACCGCCACGCCCTGCGCGCGGGCGGCGGCGGTAAACACGCCCCAGCCCGCATCAATCGCCGGATGGGCAAAGCCCTGCCCCGCATCGACAACAACCGCGCCCGCGCGCGGCTGGCTGACATGGGGCGTGGCTGTGCTGCGCACCTTGCCGCAGCGCAGATGTTCGGCATAGATCGGCACATACAGCAGCCCGTGGCTGCGGATGCCGTCCCGCTCCGCCGCGCGGGTGGAGCGCGCGACAGAGGCCGCCACCGGCCCGGGCGCGCCCGCGCGCATCAAGGCCTGCTGCGCAAGCTGTTCAACCTCGTCCAATGTCAGGATTGGCATGGTGTCCCCTTGTTCCCTTGTGTCAATCGGTTGCCGCCTTGGCCCCGCCAGCCCCGCCCGGCCGGGGCCGACAGGCGCGGTCAGTCATTGTCCGTCAGCCCGGCCCCGGCCCCGTGCAGCCGCGCATGGGCATCCGCAGGCACCAGGCATTTGCGGAACTGCGCCATCATCAGCTGCCAGTCCGAGGCACCCAGCGTGATGCCCCGCCCCGCCAGCAGGCGGGCGGCCTCGGCCCGAGGGGGCTGGCCGCGCAACAGCATCGGTCTACGGGGCAGCAGGCTGACGGAGACGGCGGCGGGCGTGTCGGCCGGGGCCGGCAGATCGGCGGCACCGCACAGGCGCCCTTCGGTCAGCAAGGCCTGCGTGGCGGACCAACGCAGCCCGATCACCTCCGGCCCGGTCAGCCGCGCACCGATGGCCGCCAGGACCAACAGCGGCTGATCCGTCGGCGCAAGGGTCAGCATGGCGCCCGGCTCTGCCTGCGGCAGATCCTGCACAATCAACGCATCCGCCGCCACTGGCCCCGCGAACAGCGCAGACAGCACGCCATCCCCTTGCAGATGCCCCGCCTGCAGCGCCAGCCCGGTGCCAGATGCCCTGCCCTCGGCCAGCGCGGTCACGGCGCGGGCCACGCAGCCGCCGGCATCGCCGCCCATGGCCGCCAGCCACAGCGCGGCAGAGGTCATTTCTTGCGCGATCCCCTGCGGTGCGCCCGCCCCCACCATGGCCCGCGTTGCGAAAAACCGGAACTCATTGGGCGAAATCGGCGTGGCCGGGGCGTCTGTGGCAGGCTCTGTCATGCAGGGGCCGTGCGCAGCTGCGGGAAAAGCCAGCCCTCGTCTCCGTGGGCGGCAAGCTCTGGCGGCAGGGGCGCGCCCTGGAACATCGCCACGCGCAACCACAGGTCAGACCGAGGGTCAAAGCGGGAGACGCCGAAAAACGCCAGCTTGAACCGCAACAGGTCAATGGGGCGGGCATCTTCCTGCAACAGGTTGTCCTGCACCTCGGCAAATGGCGCATCGGCCAGCGCCTGCAACCGGGCCAGCGCACCGCGCAAGGCAGGCTCCGCCAGCACTACCTGCGCCAGCGGCACCTGCGGCGCCCAACGCACCAGCGCATGGGCCAGCGCCTGCATGTCCCGCGCAATGGCCAGCGGCATCTCCCGGTCCGCGTGGGGATCGGTGGCGCGCAGGCCCAGGCGCGGCTCCAGCTTGTCTTCGGAATAATACCAGAACCGCGCCTGCGCGGCGGGATCGTCCAGATCCAGCGCCAAGGCCCAGCCATAGCGCGCCTGCAAGGCCGCGCTGGCCTGGGCCACGGTCCAGCGGGGGTTCAGCGGCGCGGGATCCGGGGCGGCCATGGTGGCGGCCAGATCGTCGATCAGCGCGCCCTGGGGTTCCAACAGCAGCGAAACGACTTGTTCTTGCGCCTCCAGCGCGCAGGTCTGCCGGGCCCGCGCCATCACCGCCTGCCACAAGTCCGCGCGGCCCATCTGCGGGCGCAGCCAGTCCGCCAGCGCCGCCAGATCCGCCCGCAGCGCATCAATACGGGCCGATTGCACGGCATCGGCGCTGTGCCAGTCCCGCGCATGGGTCTGCGCCTGCTCCAGCAGTTCGGCAAAGCGCGCGGCGCAGCCCGGCGCGGGCGGCTGTTGCGCCAGCACCCGCGCCAGCGCGGTTTCGCGCGCCATCACCCAGTTGTTGACCAGCAGCGGGTATTTGATGAGGAACGGCGCCATGCCCAGCCCGGTGGAGTTGCCCACGCCCAGATAGCGCGCCAGCGCCGGGGACAGGCGGGCCGCCCGCGCGCCCCCGCGCGCCCGCGCCACGTGATTGGCCAGTTCAATGGTCAGCCAGCGGATCAGGTAGACGGCCAGCATCTCTGCCTGGAACGGCGCGGCAAGCTCTGGCCTGTGGGCGATATGCAGCCGGTCGGCGCAGCCGAACTTGCCACTGCCATAGACCGCCGTGGTGCGCATCAGATAGCCCACCGCCGCCAGCTGCGCCGGGTCCGGCTGCTGCCCGGCGGCCAGCCGGTCCACGACATGGGCAAACAGGCGCACGGATTTGTTGGCCCGCGCCAGCACAAGCTCTGACGGCAGGAACCGGCCCCCTTCCTGCCGGGGAGTGTTGGCGCGCAGGCGGTCGATGTCGGCCTCCGCCGGGACGCCGTCAAACAACGAAAAAGTCGCATCCCAGACATCGGCAATCACCCTGTCAGAGCGCAGATTGTCCGGGATCGCATGGGTGAAGGCCACAAGGCTGCAGCACCGCACGCCGGTATCGGCCTGCAGCACGGCGGTGCCATAGCCATCGGCATCCACGTCAAAGCGGGTGATGGCAAAGCGCCAGCCCTCAGCCGCTGCGCGGCGCAGCAATTGACGCATGAAGCTCAGCCGGGTGGGATGCGCGGCGCCCATGCGGGCCAGGCGCATGACCTCCGCCGGGGGGCGCAGCGGCGCGCTCATGCCGGGGCCTCCGGGCCGAAGCTGGTTTCGAAAAAGCGCAGCCAGTTGTCATGGGCGATGGCGCGCACATCGTCTTCGGAAAAGCCCACGGCGCGCAGCCCCTCAAGTATCCCTGGAAAGCCGCGATTGTCCCTGAACCAGCCGGGCTGCGGCGGGAAGCCGCGATTGGCGGCGGAGCCTTCGCCATAGTCCAGATCCCGGGTCCAGGTGCCGTTGCGCATCCAGTCCACCACGCTGTCAGGCTGATCCTGGCACAGGTCCGTGCCAAAGCCGATCTGGCCCACGCCCATCAGATCCGCAGTGCGCGCGACCATATCGCAGAAATCCGTCAGGGTGCACTCGCTCTTGCCGCGCAGGTGATGGGGATAGAGCGAAAAGCCCAGCATCCCGCCGCTCTCGGCCAAAGCGCGCAGCACGTCATCGGATTTGTTGCGCAGGCCGGGATGCCAGCTGGCCGGGTTGGCATGGGTGATGGCAATGGGCCGGCTGGACAGTTCCATCGCCTGCAGGGTGGAGCGATCCGCGGAATGGCTCATGTCAATGACCATGCCCACCCGGTTCATCTCCGCGATCACCTGGCGGCCCATGCGGGTGATGCCGGGGTCTTCGGCCTCATAACAGCCCGTGGCCAGCAGCGATTGGTTGTTATAGCTCAGCTGCATGAAGCGCAGGCCCAACTGGTGGCAGATTTCCACCAGGCCGATGTCATCTTCGATGGGCGAGGCATTCTGCGCGCCAAACAGGATGGCCGTGCGGCCGCTGGCGCGGGCCGCGCGGATGTCATCGGCGGTATGGGCGGGGCAGATCAGGTCCGCGAATTGCTGAAACCGCAGGTTCCAGGCCGCAAGGTTCTGGACCGTTTCGCGGAAGTCCTCATGGTAACACACCGTGACATGCACCGCCGCCACACCGCCTTCGCGCATCTGGCGGAACACCTTTTCCGACCAGTTGGCATATTGCAGCGCATCGATCACGGGGATGTGTGACATGGGGTCCTCCGGCTGATGCAGGCAAGCCTAGCCAGCGCCGCGCAACGGCTCAAGCCGCGAAAACGGCAAAACACGGCCCGAGGCGACGGGTTGCGCCCAAAGCCCGCCTCGCCTACATAGCGCCAAACACCCCGAACCCGCAGGCGCCCCATGCAGAACGTGATCCTTGTCGTCCACTTGCTTCTTGCCCTCTCGCTCGTCGGCATTGTGCTGATGCAGCGGTCCGAAGGCGGCGGCCTTGGCATGGGTGGCGGCGGTGGCGGCGGCGTCATGAGCAGCCGCGGCGCCACAACGGCCTTGGCCAAGATCACCTGGGCGCTGGCCATCGCCTTCATCTGCACGTCCATCACGCTGACCATCCTGGCCGCGCGGGACAGTGCCGGGTCCTCGGTCATCGACCGGCTGGGCACCGCCCCTGCGGCCGACAGCAGCGCGCCGGCCGGCCTGGGCGGCGATGATCTGGACGGTCTGCTGCCCCCGCCGACGGGGGATGCCACCACGCCGCTGATCCCGCGCGCGGACTGATCACCACCTTTTGGGCCGCACGGCGGCCCGCCAACAGCATGTTGGGGATTTCTGGACAGACAGCGCCGAATCCCTTATAGGTCAAGCCCCGTGATGCTGCGCCGCAAAAGCTGAGGCGCGGGGCTGAATTCTCTTGAATATCACGGGGTTATCCTGAATGGCACGGTTTGTATTCATCACCGGTGGCGTTGTCTCTTCGCTGGGCAAGGGGCTGGCCTCCGCCGCGCTGGGGGCGTTGCTGCAGGCGCGCGGCTATTCCGTGCGGCTGCGCAAGCTGGACCCCTACCTGAACGTTGATCCCGGCACGATGTCGCCCTTTGAACATGGTGAGGTCTTCGTCACCGACGATGGCGCGGAAACCGATCTGGACCTGGGCCATTATGAACGCTTCACCGGCGTGCCCGCGCGCCGCACGGACAGCATCAGCTCCGGCCGGATCTACACCAATGTGCTGGAGAAGGAGCGCCGCGGCGATTACCTGGGCAAGACCATCCAGGTCATCCCCCACGTCACAAATGAAATCAAGGACTTCATCCGCATTGGCGAAGATGAGGTGGATTTCATGCTGTGCGAAATCGGCGGCACCGTGGGCGATATCGAAGGCCTGCCCTTTTTCGAGGCCATCCGCCAGTTCAGCCAGGACAAGCCCCGCGGGCAGTGCATTTTCATGCACCTGACCCTGCTGCCCTATATCAAGGCCAGCGGCGAGCTGAAGACCAAGCCCACCCAGCACAGCGTGAAGGAGCTGCGCTCGATCGGGATTGCGCCCGATATCCTCGTCTGCCGGTCCGAAGGGCCGATTCCGCAGAAGGAACGCGCCAAGCTGGCGTTGTTCTGCAATGTGCGCCCCGATGCGGTGATCGCCGCGCAGGACCTGGCCAGCATTTATGAAGCCCCCCTGGCCTATCACCGCGAGGGGCTGGACCAGGCGGTTCTGGATGCCTTCCAGATTCAGCCCGCACCCAAGCCCAACCTGGCCCGCTGGGAAGATGTGGCCGACCGCATCCGCAACCCCGAAGGCGAGGTGCGCGTGGCCATCGTGGGCAAATACACCCAGCTGGAAGACGCCTACAAATCCATTGCAGAGGCGCTGACCCACGGCGGGCTGGCCAACCGCGTGAAGGTGCGCATCGAATGGGTCGATGCGGAAATCTTTGAACGCGAAGATCCCGCCAGCCACCTGCAGGGCTTTCACGCCATCCTGGTGCCCGGCGGCTTTGGCGAACGCGGCACCGAAGGCAAGATCCGCGCCGCGCAATTCGCCCGTGAACACAAGGTGCCCTATCTGGGCATCTGCCTGGGCATGCAGATGGCCGTGATCGAGGCTGCGCGCAATGTCGCCGGAATCGATACCGCCGGGTCGGAGGAATTCGACCATGAGGCCGGCAAGAAACGCTTTGAACCCGTTGTCTATCACCTGAAGGAATGGGTGCAGGGCAACGCAACGGTCAACCGCCGCCCCGATGATGACAAGGGTGGCACCATGCGCCTGGGCGCCTATGATGCCGTCCTGGCGGACGGGTCCAAGGTGGCGCAGCTGTATGGCAGCACCCAGATCCACGAACGCCACCGCCACCGCTATGAGGTCGATGTCACCTATCAGGCGCAGCTGGAGGAAACCGGCCTGCGGTTTTCCGGCATGTCGCCCGATGGCAAACTGCCCGAAATCGTGGAATGGCAGGATCACCCCTGGTTCATCGGGGTGCAGTTCCACCCGGAGCTGAAGTCCAAACCCTTTGACCCGCATCCCCTGTTTCGTGATTTCGTCCGCGCGGCGAAGGAGAACAGCCGCCTGGTGTGACCACGATGGCCCCCCAACATTTTGACACCGTGATCCTTGGCGCGGGCGCGGCCGGGCTGATGGCCGCCGCCCATGCCGGGCCGCGGGTGCTGGTGGTGGATCACGCCCGCGCACCGGGTGAGAAGATCCGCATTTCCGGCGGGGGGCGGTGCAATTTCACCAATCTGCACACCGCGCCGGACAGCTTTCTGGGCGAAAACCCGCATTTCCACAAATCCGCCCTCAGCCGCTATGGCCCGTGGGATTTCATCGACCTTGTCGCGCGCCACGGCATTGCCTGGCATGAAAAGACGCTGGGCCAGCTGTTTTGCGATGACAGCGCCCGCCAGATCGTGCGGATGCTGCTGGATGAGGCCGCCGCCGCGCAGGCCGCGATTTGGTTGAACACCACTGTCGCGGAGATCGGCCATGATGGCGCGCGCTTCACCGTCTCGCTGGATCGGGAGGGGAGCAGGGTGCATGTGCAGGCGCGGGCGCTGGTGGTGGCCACGGGCGGCAAATCCATCCCCAAGATGGGCGCCACGGGGTTTGCCTATGACGTGGCGCGACAATTCGGCCATGCGGTGACGCCCATCGCCCCGGCCCTGGTGCCCTTTACCTTCCCCGATGGGCGGTTCAAGCCGCTGGCGGGTGTGGCCACCCCCGTACGCGCCAGCATCGGCGCCACAGCCTTTGAGGAAGCGCTGCTGTTCACCCATCGCGGTCTGTCAGGGCCGGCGGTGCTGCAAATCTCCAGCTATTGGGATGAGGGCGCCGAGGTCACGGTGGATCTGCTGCCCGGCCAGCCCCTGCCAGACCGCCTGGCCACCCTGCGCCGGACGGAGGGGCGCAAGCGCCTGACAACCGTGCTGGGGCAAATGCTGCCGGAACGGCTGGTGGCCCATCTGGGCGCGCAGTTGGACTTGACCGGCAACCTTGCGGATCTGTCCGGCGCACGCGCGGCGCAGCTGGCCACCCATCTGCACGGCTGGCGGCTGCGCCCGCAGGGCACCGAAGGCTACCGCACCGCAGAGGTCACGCGCGGCGGCGTGGACACTTCCGGGCTGGACAGCCGCAGCATGATGTCCCGCCATCAGGGGGGGCTGTATTTCATTGGCGAATGCGTCGATGTCACGGGCTGGCTGGGCGGGTATAATTTCCAATGGGCCTGGGCCTCCGCCGTGGCGGCGGGACAGGCCATTGCGGACAGCCATCGCTGCGCGGGGGCCTGAGCGGGGAGCCTGAGCGGCCCGCCCTACTCCCCCAGTTCGCGCCGCACGCAGGCGGTGAAATCATCACCACGCTGTTCAAAATTGTCATATTGGTCAAAGCTCGCCGCACCAGGCGCCAGCAAGACAACCTCGCCGGGCTGCGCGTCACGGCGGGCCCGGGCCACGGCCTCTGCCATTGTGGTGCAGACCTCGGCCTGCACACCGCCGGGCAATGCGGTGGCGAAGGCCTCGGCCTCCCGCCCGATGACATAGGCGCGGCGCACATGATCCAGCGCGGGGGCAAGCGCGGCCAGCCCGCCGTCCTTCATCAGGCCGCCGCAAATCCAGCGCACCGCGGGAAAGGCGCTCAGCGCCTTCAGCGCACTGTCCACATTGGTGGCCTTGGAATCGTTGACATAGGTCACGCCGTCCGTCTCTGCCACGATCTGGCTGCGGTGGGGCAGCCCCTGGAAATCGGCCAGGCCGGCCTCGATCTGGCGCGGGCCAAGGCCCAGGGCGCGCAGGGCGGCATAGGCGGCGCAGGCGTTCTGGTGATTGTGGCTGCCCGGCAGGCCCCGGACGGCGCGCAGGTCAATGGAGGCCACCTGCCGCCCCTTGCGCCATTCCGCCAGAAACCCCTTGCGCGCCGTGACATACCAGCCCGGCCCGTCCAGCTTGCGCCCCGCGCTGACGCGGATCACCCGGTCATCGCCCGGCGCCTGCGCCATCTGGTTGGCCAGATAGGCGCCTTCGGCCTCATCCACGCCGATGATGGCGCGGTCCGGCCCGCCTTCGGCAAACAGCCGCCGCTTGGCCGCGAAATAGCCGCCCAAGCCCGCGTGGCGATCCAGGTGATCGGGGCTGAGGTTGGTCAGCACGGCGATATCCGGCGTCAGGGCGCGGGCCAGATCCGTCTGGTAAGAGCTCAGCTCCAGCACGATCACTGCGGCGTCCTCTGGCGGGTCAATGTCCAGCACGCCACGGCCGATATTGCCCGCCAGTTCCGCCGGGCGGCCCGCCTTGCACAGGATGTGGTGGATCAACGCAGAGGTCGTGGATTTGCCGTTGGACCCCGTCACCGCGATGACCCGCGGCGGCTGGTCCAGCATGTCCCACTCCCCCAGGGCGAGCGAGCGGAAGAACAGCCCGATGTCATTGTCCACAGGCACCCCGGCCTCCCACGCCGCGCGGATGGCCGGGTGCGCCTGCGGGTAGAGATGCGGGATCCCGGGCGAGACGATCAGACAGGCCACGCCATCCAGCGCACCGGGACGGGTGAGGTCCAGCAGGCTCAGCCCCGCA
>CBFHYV010000115.1:0-9182 GCA_965660085.1 uncultured Paracoccaceae bacterium | reverse complement strand
CGCATGGCGGTCACGCGCAGGGCCTGTGCGGCGGCGTCCTCTGGCGCAATGCGCAGGACATGCGTGGCCAGTTCCAGCGCCCATTGCGTGTCACCGCCGTCCAGCGCGGTTTGGGCCGCAAGGCGCAGGGCATCCGGCCCGCCCGCCAGATCGGCCAGCTGCGCGGCGCGGGCCTGCGGCGGCAGGGGAAACAGGCTGGCGGCATCGCCATCGAACCAGCCCAGCGTGCCCGCGAAATAGGCGCGCACCGCCCATTCCAGCGTGCCGTAATATTCCTGCAGATAGGGCTTTTCGCGCAGCGCATCGGGCAGGCGCAGGGTGGCGGCCAGTTCATCCGCCGTCAGGCCGGCGTTCATGCCCGCGCTTGTCGCCTCGATCACGAAGCGGATCGCGGCCTCATAATCCTGCAGCCGTTCGCGGATGGCGGCCTGCCCGATCACCGGGCGCGTGTGGCCCGGCGCCAGGTAATGCGGAGCAAGTGCTGCTATCTTGTGCAGGCTGTCCGCCCAGACCGCGAAATCGCGGTAGGGCGTGCCTCGGATGGCATAGAGGTTGGGAAAGCTGGCGTAGTAATTGTCCGCGGAAAACAGCACGCCCTGATCGGGCAGATGCACCACCACCGTATCGGGGCATTCGCCGGGCGCGTAATGCAGCGCCAGCCGCACGCCGCAACGGTCCAGGCATTCCCCATCCTGCGCCACGGCGCGGGTGGGGGGCATAAAGCCCTCGCCCAGCCCCTGCAGCGGGCGGTCCCCCGGCCCAAGGCCCAGGTTGATCCGCTCGCGCCCCTGTTCCAGCCCGATGCCGAATTGCGCCTGCGTGCGCTTCATCAGCACCTTGTGCGGGCCGGGCCGATCCTGCGCGCCGATCAGATCGCTTTCAAAGGCGGGGTGGGCGATGATCTCAACCTCCGCGCCTTCGGCGAAAACGGACGCGCCAGAGATATGGTCCCGATGGGAATGGGTATAGAGGATCGTGCGCACCGGCTTGTCGGTGATCTGGCGGAACGCGGCCAGGATGTTTTCCGCGGCGCGGGTGCTTTCGGTGGTGTCGATGATGATCAGGCCATCCTCACCCACGATCAGGCCCACGTTGGATGCGGCATAGCCCACGGCCAGATAGGTGTTGGGCGTCAGCTGATGGATCTTTTTTTCAAATTCGGCGTCATGGGCGCGCAGGGCGTCTTCGGGGGTCATGGCAAGCTCCGGGGCGTGGGGTCAGGCATCCGTGGCAGGCGGCAGCATCGCGGCCAGGCCCAGGGCATCGGCCATGTTGAACCCGCCCATGCCGCCGTCCACGGGGATGTCCGTGCCCTTGATCCAGTGACTGTCAGGGGACAGCAAAAAGGCCGTGATCTGCGCGATTTCCCGCGGATGGCCGGCGCGCCCGGCGCGATGCAGATTGCGCTGCATCCTGTCCCCGAAGGCGCGGGCGAAATCGTCCAGAATGGCCGTGTCCACCGCGCCGGGGCTGATGGCGTTGATGCGGATGTCGCGGGCAATCAGCGCCTCCGTCTGGGCCAGGGTCCAGGCGATCACGGCCTCCTTTGACAGGTTGTAGGCGCGGGTGGCGTCCAGCCCTTCGGCGGTGACAAAACCGGGCAGGTCCCCGGCATCGCGCAACGCGCCCAGCCGCAGCACCTGGTCCAGGTTTTGCGCCCATTGCGCCCCGGCGCGGGAGGCGATGTTGACAATAGCCCCACCCGGCGCGATCCGCTCCGCCAGCAGGCCGCTCAGCCGTCGGGTGCCCAGGAAATTCACCTGCAGGATCGCGGCCTCCTGCCCCGGCCGGGGCGGCAGGCCCGCGTTGTTGCACAGCCCGTCCAGCGGTTCCGCCACGGCGGCGGCGGCGGCAATAATGGCGGCGTCATCGGACAGATCCAGCGGGATGAACAGGTCCACCGGATCGCGGGGGGGCCGCAGATCCAGGCCGATCACCCTGTGCCCCTGCGCGCGCAAAAGCGCGGCAAGCGCGGCCCCGATCCCGCCGGCCACGCCTGTGACGGCGATTGTACGCGCTGCGTCTTGGGTCATCTCGATGTCTCCTCCCCAGGTGATCGTGATGGATGGCATCAGGCTACGCGCGCGGGGGCGCGAAATACAGCGGCTTGGTGGCGGGTTGGCGGGGTTTTCCGCAGGCAGGCTGCCGCTGGTGGCCCCGTCGGGGTCGCAAACCGCCGGGCTGCGCGCGCAATCCGTGGCTAAACCATCCGGCAATGCCGGGCATTCGCCCTATCTGAGCGCAAACCCAGACGCGAAGGCCGACTGACCGTGAAAAAACCCGGGCTCGACGCAACCGACATCCGCATCCTCAGCGCCATTCAACAGCATGGGCAGCTCAGCAAGACGCGCCTGTCGGAGATCGTCAACATCTCTGCCACGCCCTGCTGGGCGCGGCTGGACAGGCTGAAGGCGCGCGGCCTGATCCGGGGATTCCACGCCGACATCGCGTTGAACCGGATCTGCGATTTCAGCCAGGTGATCGTCACAGTCTCGCTCACGCATCACCGCAAGGCGGATTTTGACCGGTTCGAGGGCTGGGTCCAGCAGCGCGACGAGATCGTGGAATGCCATACCACCGGGGGCGGCATGGATTACGTGATGAAGCTGATCTGCCCGTCGCTCGCGGCCTTTCAATCCGTGATGCAGCAGATGCTGGAGGCCGAACTGGCGGTGGACAGATACATGACCTACATCACCACCCGGACGGTCAAGATGGGCCAGCCCAACATCGCCAAACTGGCCCAGCCCACCGCCCCCGACCAAACGGTCTGACTTGCGGCAGAACTTCAGACCGAATGTGCCTCCGCCGGGCTGAAATTTGGACCGCTGTGCAGTCTGCCCAAAGCTATCTATGCGCCACCATCAACCTGATCCGGGCCGCCAGCCCGGTGAGTTTCAAGGGCGCATCACCATGCACGCAGACGATTTCGGCTTTGGCACGCAGATCCGCAAATCCCCCTATTTCGACGCCACCGTGCGTTGGGGGGCGCAGGGGTTTTCCGTTTACAATCATATGTATATCCCGCGTGATTTTGGTGATCCGGAACAGAATTTCTGGAACCTGGTGAATGACGCCATCCTGTGTGACGTGGCGGTGGAGCGGCAGGTGGAAATCACCGGCCCCGATGCCGCGCGCTTTGTCCAGATGCTGACCCCGCGTGACCTGTCCAAGATGGCCGTGGGCCAGTGCAAGTATATCCTGATCACAAATGCCGAGGGCGGCATCCTGAATGATCCCATCCTGCTGCGCCTGGCGGAGAACCATTTCTGGATCTCTTTGGCGGACAGCGACATCCTTCTGTGGGCGCAGGGCGTGGCCGTGCATGCGGGCATGGATGTGCAGATCCGTGAGCCCGATGTCTCTCCGCTGCAGCTGCAAGGCCCGAAATCCGGCGAGATCATGCGCGCGCTGTTCGGCGATGAGATCATGGACCTGAAATACTACTGGCTGCGCGAGCTGGACCTGGACGGCATTCCGCTGGTAGTCTCCCGCACCGGTTGGTCCAGCGAGCTGGGCTATGAGCTGTATCTGCGTGACGGCTCCAAGGGCGACGCGCTGTGGGAACGCATCATGGCCGCGGGCATGGAACATGGGCTGAAGCCTGGCCACACGTCCTCTATCCGGCGGATCGAGGGCGGGATGCTGTCCTATCACGCCGATGCCGACATCCACACCAACCCCTATGAGCTGGGGCTGGATCGTCTGGTGGCCGTGGACAGCGACATCGACTTCATCGGCAAGGCCGCGCTGCGGCGCATCCGCGATGCCGGCGTTGCGCGCCGCCAGGTGGGGCTGATCATTGACGCCGAGCCGCTGAAAGGCCCCAACACCACCTTCTGGCAGATCAACGCCGCTGGCGAAGAGGTCGGCAAGGTGACATCCGCCGTCTATTCCCCGCGGCTGGAGCGCAACATCGCGCTGGCCATGGTGTCGGCCGATCATGCGGCCATCGGCACGCAGCTGGAGGTTGTGCTGCCCGGTGGGCCGACCTTGGCCACCGTGGTGGACAAGCCGTTCTATGATCCCAAGAAATCGCTGGCCGCGGCGTGATGCAGGGGGGCGTGCATGTCTGATCTTGCCATTGACCTGCATTGGCAGCGCAGCAGTCCTGCGCTGCAGCCGGGGCAGTATTCTGCGGCCCATCGGGTCAGCTATGGCAGCCGGTTTGACGTGGATGTGGACGCCGCCCCTGATTGGGGCGGTGATCCCGGCCATACCAATCCGGAACAGGCGCTGGCCTCGGCCCTGTCAAGCTGCCACATGATGACTTTCCTTGCCCTTGCAGCCAAGGCAGGCTGGCCAGTGGCGGGTTACAGCGATCATGCGGTGGCCCATCTGGGCAAGAACCCGCGCGGCCAGATGTCCGTGACCCGGATCGATCTGCACCCGGTGGTGCGGTTTGATCCCGGTTTCGCGGTTACGGAAGATGCCATGGCCCAGATGCAGGACCGGGCGCATCGGTATTGCTTCATCGCCAATACGCTGGCGGACAGCGTAGAGATCAACATCTTCTGACCTCAAAAAAGCTCACCGCCCGGGACGCAGGTCCTGGGCGGTGTTCTGTCCATTCCGTGCGGTGAATTCAGAACGGCATTCCCCTGCCGCAGCGGTGGCCCATGTGAACCGCAGGCCGTGTGACGCGTTCAGACAAGCCCGGCCGCGTGCAGCAGGCGCAGTGCCTCATCCGCGGGGCGGGCAAGGGCGCTGCGATCTTCGCCGGGATAAAACCGCGCCCGCGTGGCCGTGGCCATGGGCTGCGGCGTCAGCAGATGCACCCGCGGCCCGATGCGCGCGGTCTCGGCCTGCCAGCTGCGTACCAGCGCCACCTGCGCGGCCTTGGTTGCGCCGTAGCTGCCAAGATAGGGCTGGCCGGTCTGCGGATCATCCAGGAACACCGCCTGACCGCCCGTGCCGATCAACGCGCCGCAATAGGGCACCAGATGGCCCATGGCGGTGACATTCGTGGCCACGGATTTCTGCCAATCCTTCGCGTCGATCTGCGTGGCTGGTGTCAGCGGTGCTGCGTGGATGGCGGTATGCACCCAGATCGCGGCGCTGCCCCAGCGGTCATGGACTGCGCGGCACAGCTGGGCCATCGGCTCCGGCTTGGTGATGTCCAGCGGGGCCAGCGTGGCCTGGCCGCCGCGGGCCTTGATGCGGTCATCAAGAACCTCCAGCCCGCCGACGGTGCGGGCCACGGCCACGATATGATGGGTTTCGCTCAGCGCCTCGGCCATGGCAAAGCCAAGCCCGCGGGACGCACCGGTGATCAGGGCAACAGGACGTGTCATGGCCATGCAGGTGCGCGATTTGTGCGCAGCGGTCAAGCCGCTATTGCGCGGCCTTCATGCGAAACCCCTTGCGCAGCATATCCGCCGGCTCCACCGGGTATTCGCCAGAGAAACAGGCATCGCAATACTGCGGGCAGGCGCTGTTGCGGCCCTCGGCCTCGCCCACGGCGCGGTAGAGACCATCCAGAGAGATAAAGCGCAAGCTGTCCACCCCCAGATGCTCGCGCATCTCATCCTCGGTCATCGTCGCGGCCAGCAGCTTTTCCCGCTGTGGCGTGTCCACCCCGTAGAAACAGGGCCAGGCCGTGGGGGGGGAGGCGATGCGGAAATGCACTTCTGCCGCGCCGGCATCCAGGATCATCTCCTTGATCTTGCGGCTGGTGGTGCCGCGCACGACCGAATCATCCACAAGGATCACCCGCTTGTCGCGGATCAGCGCGCGGTTCACGTTCAGCTTCAGGCGCACGCCCATGTTGCGGATCTGCTCGGTCGGCTCGATGAAGGTGCGGCCCATATACTGGTTGCGGATGATCCCCATGGCATAGGGGATGCCGCTTTCCTGGCTGAAGCCGATGGCCGCGGGCGTGCCGCTGTCCGGCACGGGGCAGACAAGGTCCGCGTCCACCGCTGCCTCGCGGGCCAGTTCCACGCCGATCTGGCGGCGCGTTTCATAAACCGACCGCCCCCCGATCAGGCTGTCCGGGCGGGAGAAATAGACATGTTCAAAGATGCAAAAGCGCGAAGGCTGCGGGCGGAAGGGGCGGATGCTTTCCACCCCGCCATCGGCGGTGATGACAACCATCTCGCCCGGCTCGACCTCGCGTTCAAAGGTGGCGCCGATGATGTCCAGCGCGCAGGTCTCGGAGCTCAGGCACCAGCCGTCGGCCACGCGGCCCAGCACCAGCGGGCGCACGCCCAGCGGATCGCGCACGCCGATCAGCTTGGTCCGGGTCATGGCGACGACGGAAAACGCGCCCTCGACCCGGCGCAGCGCGTCTTCCATCCGGCTGGGGATGTCCCGCTGCAAAGACCGCGCCATCAGGTGGATGATGCATTCGCTGTCCGAGGAGGACTGGAAGATCGAGCCGCGCTCGATCATCTCTCGCCGCAGGGAGTCGGCATTGGTGATGTTGCCGTTATGGGCGATGGCCGCGCCGCCCATGGCAAATTCACCAAAGAAGGGCTGCACATCGCGGATCGCGGTCGGGCCCTTGGATCCGGCGGTGGAATAGCGCACATGGCCGATGGCAATGGGGCCGGGCAGCGATTGCATCAGGCTTTCAGAGGTGAAGTTGTCCCGCACATAGCCAAAGCGCCGGGCAGAGTTGAATCCCTGTTCGGGGTCATGGGACACGATACCGCCGGCCTCCTGCCCGCGATGTTGCAGGGCGTGCAGGCCCAGCGCCACGAAATTGGCGGCGTCCGCCACGCCGACGACCCCGAACACGCCGCATTCCTCGCGTAGCTTGTCATCGTCAAACGGGTGGGCAGGGGGAAGGATGCGATCCGGCACGTCAGGCTCCGACTCCAGAAACGGGAAAGGTCGCGCCCCTCTTAGTGGGTCAGGGCGCGGGTGTCATCAAAGGATCACAATTCAGGCGGCGCGCGGCAATGCGCCGCCGGGCAGATCAGATCGGGCCGCCGCAGCCGTTGACCAGCTGTTCATATTGCTGGGTGATCCAGCCCAGCGCGGCGCTGGGATCCTGCGCCTCCACCTGGGCGGTCAGGCTGCTGAACACCGCGGCGGAGCGGCTGTTGTCCACCATGGGCACATCCTGCGCCGTGACCACGGTGCCATAGACGAAGAAGGCCACCGCCACCAGGACCACGCCGCGCGCGACCCCGAACAGAAAGCCCAGGGCCTGGTCCACCCCGCCCAGCCGCGTGCGCTGCACGATGGAGGACAGCAGCGGCGTGAAGAAGGACACCAGCACCAGTGCCAGCGCGAACACCGCGGCAAAGGCCGCGATCATCGCCAGTTCACAGCTGTCTGCCAGGAAATCCCCGATCATCGGGATTTCCTTGACCACCGGCTGCGCCTGCGGGGCAAAGACAAAGGCCGCGATCGCCGCGCCGACCCAGCCCGCGATGGCCATGAATTCCCGGACGATGCCGCGCGAATAGGCCAGCAAGGCGGACAGAACGATGATGACCGCGACAACGGCATCGACCTCGGTAAAGCCTTCCATGCGCTTGTCCTTTCCTCGTGGCGCTAGCCGGCGCCGAATATTTCGCCCACGAACGCGGCCAGACTGCCCATGCGGGTCAGGCCGATGTCGCCGCCTTCGGGCAGTTTGCCGCCCTCTGGCACAATCGCGCCGGTGAAACCAAGTTTTTGCGCCTCTTTCAACCGGCTTTCGGCCTGGCTGACGGGGCGTACGGCCCCTGATAGGCTGATTTCCCCGAAAACGACAGTATCATGCGGCAGCGCGGCATCCTCACGCGCGGAAAGTAGCGCCGCGGCCACAGCCAGATCCGCCGCGGGTTCCGTGATCCGCATGCCCCCCGCCACGTTGAGATACACGTCCAGCCCGGCAAAGGGGATGGCGCAGCGGGCCTCCAGCACGGCCAGGATCATGGCCAGCCGCCCGCCATCCCAGCCCACGGTGGACCGGCGCGGCTGGCTGTGCGGGCTGGGCGCCACCAGCGCCTGGATTTCGCACAAAACAGGCCGCGTGCCCTCGATCCCCGCAAAGACGACCGATCCCGCCGCCGGCGCGCCCCGTTCCGCCAGAAACAGCGCCGAAGGGTTGGGAACCTCCGACAGGCCCGCGCCCGTCATGGCAAAGACGCCGATCTCATCGGCTGCGCCAAAGCGGTTCTTGACGCTGCGCAGGATGCGGAACTGGTGGCCGCGCTCGCCTTCGAAATACAGCACGGTGTCGACCATATGTTCCACCACGCGCGGCCCGGCGATCTGGCCATCCTTGGTGACATGGCCCACCATGATGGCGGCGATGCCCTGGCGCTTGGCAAAGCTCGTCAGCTCATGCGCAGCGGCGCGCACCTGCGCCACGGAGCCGGGCGCGCTGTCCACCTGATCCACCCACATGGTCTGGATCGAATCGACGATCACAAGGTCAGGCCGCTCGGCCTCCAGCGTGGTGAGAATGTCGCGCAGATTGGTTTCCGCGGCCAGCCGCACCGGCGCCTGATCCAGCGAGAGGCGCTGCGCGCGCATTCTGACCTGGGCGCTGGCCTCTTCGCCGCTGACATAGATCACGTCCAGCCCGTTCTGGGCAAAGCGGGCGGCGGCCTGCAACAGCAGGGTGGATTTGCCGATCCCCGGATCGCCCCCCACAAGGATGGCCGAACCCGCCACCAGCCCGCCGCCCAGCACGCGGTCCAGCTCGTCCATGCCGCAGCGGCGGCGGGGCGGCGGGGCCTCGGGGCTGGACAGGTTGCTCAGCACCATAGCGCGGCCGCGGCCCTTGCCCAGGGCGCCCTTGCCGCTGCCGGTGCCGAGCGGTTTTTCCTCGACAATCGTGTTCCATTCGCCGCAGCCGTCGCATCGGCCCGACCATTTGGAGGTGACGCTGCCGCAGGTCTGGCAGACAAATCTGGGGGTGTTCTTGGCCATGCGCCCTCTTACCGCCTGTGCGGGGCAAAATCCAAGGGCGGGGTTACAGCTGCGTGGCCAACCACAGCCCGCCCAACCCGGCCAGGCCCGCGGCCAGCGCCGCCTCCAGCCCCCACCAGCGGGCATCGCCCCCCGCATGGCGCAGGGCGATCAGGGCGGACAGGCCCAGAATGACGGGCCAGCCGCCCATCCAGCGCGCCACCTGCGCGCCCTGCATCACCGCCGGGCCATACAGGCCCAGAACGGGGGCCAGCGCCACCAGCCACAGCGCCACGGCCCCCAACAGCGCAAGCGCGGCCACCACGCGC
>CBFHYV010000114.1:0-9204 GCA_965660085.1 uncultured Paracoccaceae bacterium | reverse complement strand
CGGCGCGGCCCAGCTGACGCTGGACCTGTGGCGCGCGGGGCTGGACCGGCCCCAGACCGTGACGCGCCTGTTCCCGCTGCCCGCCGGGCAGGGCCGATGAGCCGCCGTGCCCCGGACAGCGGTGTGGTGCTGGTGAATGTGCTGGTGGTGCTGGCCATCGCGGGCGGGCTGATGCTGTTGCTGGTCAACAGCCAGGACGCCGCGCTGGACCGCGTGTCGCGCAGCGCCGATGCCTCCATCGCGGAACAGATCGCCTTCGGGGCAGAGGCCTCCGTCCTTGACGCCCTGCGCCGGGATCTGGATGACGCGCCCGAGATCGACCACCTGGCCGAGCCCTGGGCGCTGGGCGTCATTCAGGATGAGGTCATGCTGCCCACGGGCAAATTCTCGGTCCAGGTGACCGATCTGCAAGCCCGGTTTGACATCAACCAGCTGGCCATCCCCACGGCGGGGACGCAGGCCTTCGCCCGGCGTCTGATGGTGGCGGTCGGGCAACCGCCCGAGGTTGCCAATCAGATCAGCCGCATTTTGGGGGCGGTGGGGCGGGTGTCCGCCCTGCAGGATCTGGCGGCCTATGGCATCCCGCAAGCTGCGCTGGACGCCTTGCAGCCCCATGTGACCGCCCTGCCCATCGACGGAACCGTCAACCTGAACTCCGTTGATCCGGTGCTGCTGTCAGTGATGTTGCAAAACCCGGCCCAAGCGCGGGAGGTCATCCGCATCCGTGACCGTCAGGGCTTCGTCTCGCTGCAGGCGCTGCGCAATGCCGGCATCCTGCGGCCGCAGAACAGCGGGTTCACCTCAAATGTCTATCGCGTTGAGGTCCTGGCCGAGGCCGGCACGGCGCGGATGCGGATGCAAACCGTGATCCTGCGGCGCAACCAGCCCGGCCTGAAGGCGGTGGAGATCCTGGAACGCCGTTTCCTCCACGCCCCCGTGCCGCCAGAGCCGCCGCAATAGAAACGGCCCCCCGGAAAACCGGAGGGCCGCCATCTGTCGTTCCTCGATCACGCTTCAGGGATTGAAGGGATCGGCCGTCAGGTCAACGGTCAGGGCGATGCTCTGGGCATCCACCGGCGCGTCATTGGCATCCGTATTGAACATCGCCACAAAGGCGTTGCCGAATGAGCTGATGCCATTGGCCGTGGCGTTGTCGGAGTCGTCGCAGGCAACCAGCAACATGGTCACGGCAAGGCCTGCGAGCAGTTTCGGTTTCAGGGTCATGGACATCCTCGCTTAGTTGGTGGCGCCGGGCAGCGGCGTGTTCAGATACGGAAACGCATTCTGAAGCTCAGCCGCAGAGATGGGCGCACCATCGATGAACGGCGCAGCGCCGACCGGGGCATCTTCCGGGGCGCAGAGGCCCAGGTTGATCAGATCGGTTTCGGTGTCTTCCACGGCACCTTCGATCCCCAGCTCAGCGCCCAGCGGCACCGGATGGCACAGCGCGCCCATGACAACCCGCAGGGCAATATCGACCGTGTCGTCGCCCGGACGGCGGCCGTTGGGGAAGCCCGCCAGGTCTTCGGCCACAACGCCGTAGGGGTGCTGGCTGTCACGCGGTGTCGCTGGAATGGCGGTGTTCAGGCGCAGCATTTCCGAGGGCGTCACGGTGGCCAGCTGGTTCACGCCCGGAAAACCGGTCAGGAAGGCGGTGACCAGATCCTGCCGCGGCAGGTTGGACGGGGCGATGTTGCTTGTGGCGCCCAGGGCATCGCGGAACAGGATGTCCACCAGCGCGGGCAGGGTCGGGTTGGTGACATAGGTGGCCAGCGCGCCATCCTGCGTCGGCTCTGCCGCGTTGAACAGGTCCTTGTCCGGCAGGCCGATCACCACTTCGTTGACCAGCGGGTTGGACAGGCGGGACTGCTGCACAAAGGCACCGCCATAGACAGACGTGGCGCCATAGGTCGGCGAGGGATCTTCCACCTCACCCTGCGGCAGGCTGGCGGTTGTCCAGGCGCCGATCACGCCATTGCCGTCACCCGTCACACAGGCAATCGGCACTTCCAGCGCCAGGGAGGTCACGTTGAACTTGCCCACCAGGTCATCATTGGCCCGGTCATTGGAGATGGAGCCTTCCAGCGGCACCAGGTTCACCAGGTCAAAGATCTCGCCCAGGTTGACGGCAAAGGCTTCCTCACGCTGGCCGACGAACACGCGGCCCCCTGCGTCACAGCCGGGGATCGTCACGTCGTGGATCATGTCATTGGCATAGGCGGCATAATCCGGGATCGTCTTGGTGCCCACGTAATCCAGCGGCTTGGCAAAGCTGGTGGCACCGCCCGCGCCGGTGATGGCCGCGCGCTCACCCGAACGCCGGTCACCTGTGATCTGCGTCAGGGTGTAGCTTTCCAGTTCATTCAGCGGATCATTGGCGGAGCCCGTGATCGGCCCGGCCGTGCGCAGCGGAATGGCCACCGTGGCATCCCCGATCTCCAGCGCGATGCCCGCACCGTCCAGCGCCAGTTCATTGGTGAAATCGAACTGGAATGTCAGATCCTCGACAGCGTCGCCGTCATTGTCGATGTGAATCTCGTAGATCGCATCGGGATCCATGGTGAAATAGTTCGGGCCGCCATAGGGCGCCTGCAGGGGCTGGTAGTTGGCGATGAAGGTCACATAGTCTTCGCGGCCGGGCTCATAGCTGCGGAACATGTAGAAATCGGTGGCATCCACCTTGGGCTGTTCGGTAATGCCCGGCGCTTCGCGATGCGAGGATGCATTCGCCGCAACGGCGACCAGCGCGGCCATGCTGACGCTCAGGGCGAGCGTCGAGGTTGTCTTGGATAGAGGCATCTTTTTCTCCCGTTTTTGTCACACACCGGACGTGCCGGATCGCAGGGAGCGTGCGAAAGGTTCACCCGGTTCCCTGCGGAGGTGACGGAGTCACGAAAGGGCCCGTGCAAAAGTTTCAGGGATGTGCATCTTTTTTCCAGAACCATGCAAGGAGCGGGGCGTGCTGGATATTTTTGCGACCATCGGCCTGACGATCGCGCTGGCGCGGCTGGTCATGATTGACCTGCGCAGCTTCCGTCTGCCCGATGTCTGGACGCTGCCCCTGATCGGCGCGGGTCTTGGCCTTGCGGCCCTTGCGGGGCCGTTTGCCTTGCTGAGCTCGGCCCTGGGGGGGGCGGTGGGCTATGCGGTGTTCTGGGGGATCGGGCTGCTGTATCACCGCCGCACGGGGATCGAGGGGCTGGGCCTGGGCGATGCCAAGCTTTTTGCCGCCAGCGGCACCTGGCTTGGCCTGGCGCTGCTGCCACATGTTCTGCTGATCGCGGCGGTGGGGGGGCTGATCTTCGCCCTGGCCACGCAGCGCAGCGCGCGGCAGGGCATCGCCTTTGGCCCCTGGCTGGCGCTGGGCTTCTGGGTGATGTGGATTGCCAGCCGAACCGGCTGGGTGGGGTGACGGGCCTTTGGCGGGCGTGTCGGGCTCAGGCGCCGCGGCCAAGTCCGGACGGCTTACTCCGCCCGCGCGCGCCATTCCTGCCAGCGCAGCACGGCATTGGCGCCGATCTGCTGAAAGGGCTGCGGCGGCAGGCGTTTGGGCGGGGCTTCGGCAGTGAAATGGCGGGTGATGGCGCTTTGTGCGCCGCAGGCAAGCTCTGCCGCGCCGATGCCGGTCAGGGTGCCCCGCGCGGTGCCAAGGCCGTTCTGCACGCAGCCGGCGAACAGCCCGTCATCCAGTTGGCGCATCACCGACACGCCATTCAGCGTCAGGCAGAGATGCCCGGCCCAGGCGTGTTCCATCTTCATCCCGGCCAGTTGTGGGAAGCGTTGATCGAACTTGCGCTGCATCACACGGGCGGCGCGGGTGACCTGGCCCGGCCCGATCCGCGTGCCGGGGGCGAGCGTGGCACAGGTGCGCGTCACGATGCGGTTGCCGCCCTGTCCGGCGTCGATCCGGCGGACGGTGGTGCCCATCGGGTCAGATGGCGTGACGCCCCAGCGGCTTTGCCCGCCCAGCTTGCGCAGGGCGTCCGCGTCCAGTTTCGGCGTCATGACCGCGAACAGGAACAGCTGCATCAGCCGCCCCTTTTCAAAGCCGAAGCTTTCCAGATGGCCGTTCACCGTCAGGATCACGCGGCCCGCGCTGATGTGGCCCTGCGCTGTGTCGACCTTCCACGCCTGCCCCTGCCGGGTCAGCGCGGTGACGGCGCTGGTCTCAAAGATCGACACACCCGCACGTGACAACCCCGCCGCCACCCCGCGGATGTAGCCCGCGGGCTGCAGCATCACCGTGCCGGGCGTATAAAGCCCGGATTGGTAGTGGCGGGAGCCGGTCAGCACGGCCATGTCCCGCGCGTCCAGCATCTGGGACCCTTCGCCCAGGCTAGCCAGGTGCCGGGCATAGCTTTCGTTGTGGCGATGCGCCGTGTCGCTGGCCGCGCCGTTCACCTTGCCGGCGCGGTCAAAGAAATTGCTGTCAATCTGGTATTGATCTACGGCCTCACCGGCAAAGCCAATGGCCTGCCGGTTCAGCGCGATCATCGCGCGATCATCCCCCGCCCCGGCGTAGTCCTCGGAGGTCAGCTCATGCGGCAGGTCGATCATGAAGCCGGAGTTGCGCCCGGCGGAGCCTTCGGCGATGCGGCCTGCCTCCAGCACCACGACAGAGGCCTGCGGTTGCAATTGCAGCACCCGCCGCGCGGCGGACAGCCCGGCAAAGCCCGCGCCGACGATGACCACATCCGCCGTGCGCGCGCCCTCCAGCGGCGCATGGACGGGCGCGGGGCCCAGGATGCTGTTCCAGGCCGCCGGTCCGGGAAGCATCGGCAGGCGGTTTACGCGCATGCCCGTCAATCCACCGCCTCATCCGCGTCATCGCTCAGGTCGATCCAGATCGTTTTCAGCTGGGTGTATTGGTCATGCGCGTGGATGCCGTTGTCACGCCCGCCAAAGCCGCTGGCCTTGAACCCGCCGAAGGGGGTGGTGCTGTCGCCCTCGCCAAAGCTGTTGACCGTGACGGTCCCGGCCCGGATCGCCCGCGCGCCGCGGATCGCGCGTTTGACATTGGCGGTGAAGATCGACGCCGCCAGCCCGTATTCAGTGTCATTGGCCATGGCGATCGCCTCGTCAAAGCTATCCACCGTCAGGACAGACAGCACCGGGCCAAAGATCTCCTCCCGCGCTTGCGGGGCGTCTGCGGTGACTTCGAGCACCGTGGGTTCAACAAAGCCATCCTTGGCGCTGCCGCCCATGACCACCTTCGGCCCCGTGCCGAGGTAGGAACAGACCTTGTCGAAATGCGCTTTTGACACCAGCGCGCCGACGCGGTTCACCGGATCCAGCGGATCGCCCATGGGCCATTCGCGGGCATGGGCCTTGATCCGCTCCAGCAGCGCGTCCTTGACGCCCGCCTGCACGATGAGGCGCGACGAGGCCGAGCAGTTTTCGCCCATGTTCCAGAAAGCGCCGTTCACCACATGGGCGGCCACGCGGTCCAGGTTTTCGGCATCATTCAGCACCACCGCCGGGTTCTTGCCGCCCATTTCCAGCGTAACCTCCTTGAGGTTGCTGTCCGCGGCATAGCGCAGGAAGCGGCGGCCCGTCTCGGTGGATCCGGTGAAGCTGAGCGCATCCACATCCATATGGCGGCCCAGCGGTTCGCCCACCTCCGGGCCGGTGCCGGGCAGCACGTTGAACACGCCTGCCGGCACGCCAGCCTCCATCGCCAGCTCCGCCACGCGCAGCGCGGTCAGGGACGTTTCCTCCGCCGGTTTCACGATCACCGAACAGCCCGCCGCCAGCGCTGGGCCGATCTTCCACGCCAGCATCAGCAGCGGGAAGTTCCACGGCAGGACAAGGCCCACCACCCCCACCGGCTCGCGCACCACCATGGCAATGTGATCGTCGGAGGCGGGCGAGACCTGATCGTAGATCTTGTCGATCAGCTCGGCATGCCACTTGATGCAGTTGATCGTTTCGGGGACATCCACGGTTTGGCAATCATAGATCGTCTTGCCGCTGTCCAGGCTTTCCATCACGGCCAGTTCGCGGGCGTTGCGCGTGATCAGCTTGGCCAGCCGGATCAGAACGTCTTTGCGCGCGCCGGGATGCAGGCGCGACCATCGGCCATCCTCAAAGACATCGCGCGCCTTTTGCACGGCAAAATCCACATCCTTGGCGCCGCAGGCCGCAACCCGCGCCAGCACTTCGCCCGTTGCCGGGTTGATCGTGTCAAATGTCGCGCCGGACGCGGCGGGGCGGAAGCTGCCATCGATGAAGGCCTGCGTGGGCAGGGTCAGATCCGCTGCGATGGCCTTGTATTCTTCGGTTGTCAAAAGAGCGTTCATTCCGCGGCCTCCGCCTGGCCGGTGGCATCCCCGGCGTCAATTTCGGCCACCGTGCATTTCAGCACGCGGACCACCTGTTCCAGCTGGCGTTTGTCATCCTTGTTCAGCGGGCGCAGGGGCGGGCGCGGCGGGCCGGCGTGGTTGCCCATCATCTCGCACCCATGCTTGACGCATTGGATGAACTTGCCGCCCTGTTCCAGCACCCGCATCAGGGGCATCATCGCGGACATGATGCGGCGGCCCTTGTCAAAATCACCCTTCACCGCGCAGGCCCGCCACAACGCCACATGTTCCTTCGGCAGAAAGTTCGACCCGGCGCAGACCCAGCTGCGCGCACCCCAGGCAAAGAATTCCAGCGCCTGATCGTCCATGCCGCAGCTGAGCTGGATATGGGGATAGTCGCGCGCCAGCAGGTGCACGCGGTTGATATCGCCGGAGCTTTCCTTGATGGCGCAGAAATTGCGGCTGCGGCCGACGCGGTTCAGGAAGTCCTCGCCCATGTCGATGCCCATGCGGCCGGGGTAGTTATACAGCATGATCGGCAGGTCCGCGGCGCGGTCGATGGCCAGCGCGTTCAACGCGTTTTCGCGCTCTGTCGGCACGGCATAGGGCGGGGAGCCGACGAGCAGTGCGTCGGCGCCGATGCGTGCCGCATGGTCCGCCATGGCGATGGAATCCGGCAGGCGGATTGCCACGGTGCCGATGATCAGCGGCAGGCGGTCCCCGATCACCTCCTTGGCGAAGCTGGCGATCTCCATCCGCTCTTCCAGGCTCTGGGCATAGTATTCGCCCGTTGAGCCGCCGTTGATCAGGCCGTGCACGCCGGCATCGATCAGATATTCGATCTGCGCGGCCAGGGCATCGCGGTCAATGCTGCCATCTTCGCGGTGCGGCGTGATGACTGGCGTGTAGATGCCGTCGAATTTCATGAGGCTCCTTTCCGGCCCAGGGCGCCCGGCACGGAGCCAAGCGGGATCTGCATGCCAACTGGGGTGACGAAACTTTCGATTTCGGCGCGCGACAGCTCCCAGTGATCCAGGGCAAGCTGGGCCGCGCCATCGGCGTCGCCGGCGGCGATCAGGGCAATGAACTGGTCATGCTGGTCGGCGGCGACGCTGCGCTGGGCGGCCATCGTCTGGTTGCGCGGGTTGTAGAAGGACATGCCGATGCGCGTATGGTCGATCAGCAGGCGCCGCAGGCTGGGCGTCAGGAACTCATTATCCGCCATCTCGCCGATGATGGCGTGGAATTGCTGGTTCATCAGCGCGCGTTCGGCCGTATCGCCATCCCGGATCGCCTTGCGGAACAGGGTCTGCGTGTCCTTCAGGCGCATGATCTGCGCCTCCGTCGCGTGCTGGGCCGCCAGCCGCGAGACGGCGGCATAGAGCATCGGCGCGGCCATGAAGAAATTGCGCATGGTCTTGTGCGTCATCGGCGCAACCTGCGCGCCGCGGTTCTTGTGCAGCTCCACATAGCCTTCGCCCGCCAGCTGGTTCAGCGCCTCCCGCAAGGGCGGGCGAGAGATGTCATAGGCCGCGGCCAGCTCGGCCTCGTCCACGTAGCTGCCCGGTGGCAGATCCTGCGTCAGGATGCGTCGGCGCAGGTTTTGCACACAGCCCGCCTTCTTGCTTATGGCCCGTTCGGTCATGTGGCGGCCCCCCTTGGCTGACGCCCTCATCCCGCCTGTGCGGCGGGTGGGTGCTAGTGTTGTAGGGAAGTATAATACAACTTGTCTACAATCAAGTTTGCAGGCAGATTTGCCAGTGTTGGTGCGTTTCGCTGTGGCCCTTTCCCGCCTTGGCCTGGCCCGCCCTTACTTGACACGGTGCCACCCGCCCGCACCGCTTTTTGGAAAACCCGCATGCCCGGACCGCACCATATCGTCTTTGCCCTGGTTGAGGATTTCACCCACATGGCCTTTGCCTGTGCGGTGGATCCGTTGCGCATCGCCAACCTGATTTCCGGGGAGGATCTGTATCGGTGGTCCTATGCCTCGCTGGCGGGTGAGACTGCCAGCAGTTCTGACGGCACGCAGATCACCGTGCAGCACAGGTTTGATGCCCTGCCGGAGTGTGACAGCCTCTTCGTGCTGTCCGGCATCGGGATGCAGTCCAAGGATCACTCGGTTCTACTGCGGGCGCTGCGGCGCAAGGACCGGCTGAGCAGAACGCGCATCGGCGCGCTGTGTTCAGGCAGTTGGGTTCTGGCAATCGGTGGGTTCCTGAACGGGCGAGAGGCCTCGATCCACTGGGAATACCACGACAGTTTCATGGAAAAATTCCCCGAGGTCACCTTGCTGCGCAATGTCTTCGTGGCCGATGCCAAACACCCCACGGCCTCTGGCGGCACGGCCACGGCCGATCTGATGCTGCACCTGATCGCGCAGGACCATGGCACTGACCTGTCCATCGCGGTGGCGGATCAGATGGTCTATAACGCGGTGCGCGAGGCCACGGCGGCGCAGCGGGTGTCGCTGCAATCGCGCAGCGGGATGCGCAACCCGCATCTGGCCGCCGCCATCGCCCGTATGGCAGCGCGGCTGGACGACCCGATCTCACCCTCCGTGATCGCGCGGGACATCGGGATTTCCACCCGCCAGCTGGAACGGCTGTTCGGCAAATACCTCAATGCCTCGCCCAAGAAATACTACATGGACATGCGGCTGGACCGCGCGCGCCATCTGCTGGTGCAGACGGAGCTGTCGATCATGGATGTCGCCATGGCCTGCGGGTTTGAAAGCGCCGGCCATTTTTCCCGGGTCTATCGCACGGCCTTCGGCTGCACCCCGATGATGCAGCGCGCGCGCATCCGCTAGGCGCAGCCGCGCGGGGATCAGCCGTCCAGCGCCGCGCGGATCGTGGGCAGGGTGTCGCCCGGCTCGGCGCTGGCCTGCCACAGGGCGCGG
>CBFHYV010000113.1:0-9269 GCA_965660085.1 uncultured Paracoccaceae bacterium | reverse complement strand
TGACGCTGACGCCGGGGCTGCGCAGCGCGCGGCAGATCCCCAGCGCCCGGCTGCGCGCCGCCCGCACCCGGATGTTCCGCGATGGCCCGGTTTCAACACGTGACATGCGCGCGCTGGCTGACTTGGGCGATGGCGCGGCCGCTCTGCGCCTGGTGCGCCGCTTGCAGGACACCGGCGGCCGCCCGGCGGATATTGCCCATTACTACGGTATTGCGGCCGCCACGGGCCGGGTGGCAGGGTTGAACGGGCTGGTGCGCAGCTTGCGCGATCTTGACCCCGCCACCACCAGCGCCGCGCGCTTGCGCGTGCTGCGGGATATCTTGCTGGCCTATGCGCGCGCGGGAAATTCCACGGCCCTGGCCGCCGTTCAGGAATTTGCCGCCACGGGCCAGCCGTTGGGCCCGCTGGGCGACGAACTGGCCGGGCTGGGCCTGGACGTGGCCCCGCGCGCGCCGGTGTTGCAGCAGGCGGTGGACCTGATCCAGACCGGCTGGCATGACCCCGCCGCCCTGGCGCAGGCGCAGGGGTTTCTGGGCGATGCCGCGCAAAGCGGCTCGGTTCCCGCGATCCTGCTGGCGCAATCCATGGGTCCGGTCTTGTCCGCCCGGATCGCAGATTTGACAGACCCGCCCCGACAGGAGGAAGATCAGGAATGATGCGTTTTGCCAGATCTTGTGCCGCGGTGATCGGCCTGCTGCTCTCCGCCGGTGCCGGCCTTGCCGCCGACGGGCAGAGCGCCTTCGGCTGCAGCGGCCTGATGGAGGACAGGGAACTGCGCGTGGTCGAGGGCCGCGATGGCATGTTCTTTCGCGTGGCACATTCGCTGTGGATGCGGCGGCTGTTTTCCGATCACGCGGTTGAGGATTTCGGCCGCCTGGCGCGTGCCCTGGAACAGCGCGGCACCACGCTGATCTTTGCCCCCGTGCCGACGAAATCCGTGGTTGTGCCGCATCTGCTGCCCGAAGCCGCGTTGCAGCTGGGCTATGATGTGGAGATCGCAAAGCGGGTCCAGAGCGATATTCTGGACCGCCTCGGCGCGTTCGATGTGATCGCCGTGGACCTGACCGACGCCATGGCCCGGGGCGGGCAGGATCAGCCCGCGTTCTTTGGCGCGGATACCCATTGGAATTCCGCCGGCGCGGAACGCGCGGCCCAGGCCATAGCCGAGGTCATTCGCGCGCATCCGGTTTATCCTGATCTGCCCAAGACGCAGTTTCGCACCACATATCTGCGCGACGAGCCGCTGATTTCGGCGATGCGCCGGATCATCCAGCGGCGCTGCACCGAAAAGGTGCCCGAGGTTATCGCGCGCGTCCATGAAACGACAATCGCCACCCCCCGCACCATGGCCGCTGCCAACGCCGCGCTGGACATCGGGCTGGAGGACGCGCCGCTGGACATCGGGCTGGAGGATGCGCCGCTGGACATCGGGCTGGAGGATGCGCCGCTGGACATCGGGCTGGAGGACGCGCCGCTGGACATCGGGCTGGAGGACGCGCCGTTGAACATCGGGCTGGAGGATGCGCCGCTGGACATCGGGCTGGAGGACGCGCCGCTGGACATCGGGCTGGAGGATGCGCCGTTGGACATCGGGCTGGGGGATGCGCAACCTGCGCGCCGCAGCCTGCCGCCCTTGGCGCAACGCTTGCCGGCGGCCGTGGTCGGCACCTCTTTTTCCGATATGCCGCAGGTGAATTTCACCGGCTTTCTGGCCCAGCACAGCAGCCTTGAGGTGGTGAACTATGCCGTCACCGGCGGGGGGATGTATTCCGCCATCACCGCTTATCTGACATCGGATGATTTCCAGACCTCGCCACCCGTTTTCCTGGTGTGGGAGGCACCGATCTACCTCAATCCCTCCAGCGAGGGGGACCAGCAGATCCGCGAACTGATCGCCGCGGCCAGCGGCACCTGCACACAGCCCGTGCCCGTGCAGGTGCAGGACGGCGGCGCGCGGCTTCTGGCCGATCTGCCGGCGGGGCTGGGCGCACGGGATACGCTGTTCCTTGATGCCGGCAACCGCGCCGTCAACACGGTGCAGTTCCGCTTTGCCTCGCCCGAGGGGCGCAGCCGCACCAAATCCATCACGCGCAGCGAACGGGTGCGCCCCAACGGACGGTTCTACATGCCGCTGTCGGGGCTGTGGTCCAGCGGTGTGCGCGGGGTGGAGATCACCTCTGACCTGCCATTCGGCGCTTCGGCCCGGCTTTATTCCTGCACTGACCGAGACTCTTGAAAGACATGACAATGATCAACCGACGCTTCTTCTCCGCCGCTGCCCTGATCCTGCCGATGGCCCTGTCCGCCGCTGCCGCGCTGGCCGGGGACGAGGGTCTTTATGAGGATGTTTTCGACCCGCAATCCAGCTTCGTGCGCGTTCTGGCGCCCGGCCAGCCCTTTGCCGCTGTCGATGGGCGCCGGCTGAGCGAGTTTACGGCGGGCCTGTCCAGCTATGTCAACGTGATGCCCGGCACCATCAGCCTGGCCTATTCCGGCGGCACCCTGGACATGGCGATCATGCCGTCCTCCCATTACACGGTGGTGGTGATGGGCGGCGCGGCCCCCGTGATCCTGACGGATGACCTGAAGCTGAACCCGGCGCGCAGCGACGTGTCCCTTTACAACCTCACGTCCGAGGCGGTGGACCTGTATGTGCCGGCGGCGCGGGCTGTCGCGCTGAAGGCCGTGCCGCCGATGCAGGCGCGCAGCGTCGCGCTGAAGGCGCCGCTGACGCTGGATTTCGTCTCTCAATCCGGCGGGGCTGATATCGCCATGACCCCGGCTGTGGAGCTGAAGCGGCGCGGCGGCGTGTCCATCGTGCTGACGGACAGCGGCGCGGGCCACAGCGCCGTGGCCGTTGCCAACAGCTACGCGCGCTAAGACGATGGGACTGGGCCTTCCTCCCGCGGCCGCGTCCGGGCGGTTTGTCAGGCGCTGCGCCGTGCTGGCGGCCCTTTTGGGGGTGGCCTGCGGCGGCGCGGGGGCCCAGACCCTGGATTTCGCCTTTCCCCCACCTGACATGCCGAC
The DNA here is from genome assembly GCA_965660085.1 of uncultured Paracoccaceae bacterium. GTDB lineage: Bacteria > Pseudomonadota > Alphaproteobacteria > Rhodobacterales > Rhodobacteraceae > CBFHYV01. The sequence continues at coordinate 6,242 of CBFHYV010000113.1, read as the reverse complement.
GGAGCGCATCTGCCCCGCGCTGCCGCCGGAGATTGACCTGACCATCTGGGATGACTGGGACGGGGCCGCCCTGCCGGACATGCCACTGTCCGAGATCCGCGCCCATGTGGCCCGGATGCAATCGCTGGACCCGATGCGGTGGTTCGACACCGTCTGGCGGATTGCCGATCTGCTGGAAACCACCCCTGAGGCAGAGCGCGAGGCCGTGTTGTTGCAGCGGGTCGAAGCCCTGCAGCTGACCGGCCAGTTCCAGCGGCTGGCGCAATCGGGCTATGTCGCGCAGCTGGCGGAGGCGGCGGAGACGCTCAAGGCAGCCACGCGGCTGGCGCTGTCCGCCTATCTGCAGGACGGGATCGGCATTGCCCCGGACCCCGCCCGCGCCGACGAGATCCTGGTGGCAGCGGGCTATGGCGGATATACAAAGGCCCTGTGGGCCTTGGCGGAACGCCAGCTTGCCGGGACCGCCCCGGCAGAATGGGTCGTGCCGGTGGAACTGACCATCGCCACGGCCTTTACCAGCATCATCGGTGAGATGGACCCCGACATCTGTGACCGGATCGAGGATGTGGCCACGGCCTACCGGCTTGGGCGGCTCGTGACGCCGGATCCGCAGCTTGCGCATGACTGGTATCGGTTCAGCGCGGATCTGGGGGATGCCCGCGCGGCCTGGCGCGTGGTGCAGTATCAGACCATTGCCGAAGGCGTGGAAAAGGACAACGCCGCCTTGCTGCGCTACCTGGAACAGGCGGCCGATGCGGGGTTGCCCTATGCCCGGACCGAACTGGCCCGCGTGCTGGAGGCCGGCGCGCTGGTGCCGCGCGATCTGGTCCGCGCCCGTGCCATCCTGCAGCAACTGGCCGACACGGGCGATGAGGCCGGCCGCACACAGCTGGTCCTGTTCCTGCGGCGAAACGTGGAGGACCGGCCTGACTGGCAGCCCGCGCTGCGCGATGCGGTAGAGGCGCTGCTGGACTTGCCAGAGCCGCCGGGCCTTGCGTTTCGGGATCTGGCGGCCTGGACATTGCGTGACCAGGGGCGCTGGGCCGGGCGCGATGCGGCGCTCTCGCTCTATCAGCAGGGGGCGGCGCTGGGGGATCTGGAAAGCCGCGTGCAGCATGCGCGGCTGACGCTGGCCCTGTCGCCGGATGTGCATCAGGTTGATGCTGCGGTCGATGTGTTCGCGGACATGTTCAATCTTCGCGGGGGCCGCCAACCGGCCCTGGATGTGGTGGATTCGCTTGTCTGCAGGACGCCCGGCCCGCTTGATACCGCGCTGATCCGCGCGTGGGAGGCGCAGGTCCAGAACGCATCCGGGGATCTCTCTGCGCCGGTGGCTGACAGCATTCTGGACCTGACCCCGGATCGCCACCCCTATCAGATCGCCAGCCTGCAGGCGGAGGCAGTGTTTGGCACCCCCACAGGCGTTGCGGAATGGCGCCGGTATCTTGGCGCCAGCGAGACCGTTGATCCCCGGGTCAAACAGTATTGGGAACCCTCTGCCGAAGACAGCGATACGCTGTTCATGGCCCAGGCCCGGGTCGATCTGGGGTTGAGCCGCAGCCAACAGGACACGCGGGCCATCCTGGCCGCCATCCGTGACCGTCATGCGGCCTCTGGCCCGGACTTTGCCTTTGAGTTCAACCCGGTCGTGTTTGAAAAAACCTATGGCCTGACCGCGCTGGCGGATCTGGATCCGCCGGCCCGCGCACAGGCCATCGCGGTGCTGCAGGCCTCGGCCGCGCGCGGGCATGGGGGCGCCATACAGATGCTGGCGCAGCAACAGGCCACGCAAGCGGAACAGGCGGCGCTCTTCGAGCGCTATCGCCCCGTCATCGAGGCGCGTGGCGATTTCGCCGCCCAGATCTTCGCCGCGGGCCATGCGGCCGATCCGGCGCCCTTCCTGGCGCGGGCCATCGGGTCCATGCGCTGTGACTTCGCCAGCGCGGTCACGGTGATCGAAACGGCGGCCGCCATCGGGGATCTGGCGCTGTTGCAGGATTGGATGGGCCGGATCGAAGTGCTGATCGATCAGCCAAGCCAGTATCGCCAGCTTGCCAACCTGTTGCTGCGGTTCAACCTGCCCAATGCGCAGGATCGCGCTGATGCGCTGTTTGCGCAGGCCATGGCGCTGGGCGATGTGGCCTCGGCCCGGCTGGTGTTGGCGGCGGCGCTGCGCCCGACCTCGCCGCGCTATGACATCGGCTCCGCGGCAGAGATGATCGCCACGGCCCTGGCGGCGCAGGAGGATGAGGTGCTGGCGGGCTATCTGCTGGAGCTTTCGGATGCGGACCGTGGCAGCCAGCTGCTGATCGCGGCGCAGTTCGATATGGAGCAGCTCCATCGCGCCGCGGCGGCCAGGGGGCATCCACTGTCCATGCGGTTGCTGGGCCTGTTCCTGCGCGGCACGGCGCAGACCCCGCAGGGCCTGAGTGAGGCGATGGGCTGGCTGGCCCGCGCCGCGCAGGCCGGCGATACGCCGGCGATGGTGGAATATGGGCAGGCGCTCGCCTTCGGGCTTGGGGTGCCGCAGGACATGCAGGCGGCGCTGGTCTGGCTTCAGCGCGCCGCCGACGGCGGCAGCGTCCGCGCACAGGAACTGGCTCGGCTGGTCCGGCTCAGCCAGGGGGCATGAACCGCATGGCGCGGATCGCGGTGCTGGCGCTGGCGCTTGGGGCGTCGGCAGGCGCGGCGCTGGCCTGCCCCGCAGCACCCGCGCCCGTGATCGTGCTGGAGGTCGGCAGCCGCTATCTGGCCGATGATCCCAGCCGGTCTGTCAAGGACGCCGAGGCGGACATCGAGGTAACGCGCGCCCTGCGCCCGGTGGACGATTTCGTGCGCGGGCTGGTGCGTGAGGCCAACAGCGCCCTGCGCGCCCCAGAGACTGCCGCCGCGCCGGCGGCCTGCGTAGTGGCGCATCTGGATGCCTGGGCACAGGCCGGGGCGCTGGCAGATTTGCGGACCTTCGGCGCGGGCCTGTCCATCGGCGCCAGGATCGCGGGCATGGCCGAGGCCTACCGGCAGGTGCAGGGCTTTTCCCGCCCTACCGCCGCCCATCACCGGATTGAACGCTGGTTGCAAAAGCTGGCCGAGGCCCAGATCGATTTCTGGGAGATGAGCGCCACATTCGGCGCGCGTGAAGGCAACCTGAGGGCCTGGGCCGCGCTGGGCGTGCATGATGTCGGCGCGGTCACCGGGCGCGATGATCTGCGTATGTGGGGGCTGGCGTCCGCTGCGCGGATCCTGTGCACCACAACGCAAGAAGGCGCGCTACCGCAGGAAATGCGGCGCGGAACCTTGGCGCTGCACTACCAGTTTCACGCCATTGCGCCGCTGGCGGTTCTGGCGGCGCGCAGCGGCGGGCTGGCGGGGCTGTGTGATGATGCACTGGCCCGTGCGGTGCGGTTTGCCTTGCAGGATCACCGCGCCGGCGGTGTGCGGGCGCAGGCGCTGTCTGGCCAGGCGCAACCCTTTGCGCAGCAGCCTGTGCCCCCGCATATGCTGGGATGGATACCCGCCTGGCTGTCGCTGCGGGCGGATCCGCTGGCAGCAGACATCGCGGCGGAACAGGACTGGCTGGCCCACAGCTTTCTGGGTGGTGATGCGCGCCTGTTGTGGCCGGCGGACTGACTCGCGCGCGGCGCATCCATTGGCGTGACGGGTCCTATTCCTTTGAGACAACTTGAAGCGCCTTCGCGCCAATTTGCGCTCAATCAGGGCGCGAGTGGTGACTTTGGGGCATTGTTTCACTCGTAATCACCGGCCCTTCATCCTTCGGTCCAGATGCAAAACGATCGGCGCGGTGGCATCTCTTGGCCAACGGACACGCAGTGGAACGCAAGGGAACGCATCATGATCGGCACATTCACCGCCTCGCACGAATTCGCCCTCAACGGCATCTTTGGCGCGCGGACCCTGCCCAAGGGCACGCTGCCCGGCCACAAGCGCGCGCTGGACATCCTCATCGCCTCGCTGGCCATCCTGATGCTGGCGCCGGTCTTCCTGCTGACCGCGCTGGCGGTGCGGCTCAGCTCCTCGGGTCCGGTGTTCTTCGTGCAGAAGCGCGTGGGCCATCGCGGCGCGCGCTTCGGGATGATCAAGTTCCGCTCCATGTACAAGGATGCGGAGGCCCGCCGCGCCGCGCTGCTGGCGGACTCGGACCGTGAAGGCATCTGCTTCAAGTCCAAGGACGACCCGCGCATCACCCCGGTGGGCCGCTTCATCCGCCGTTATTCCATCGATGAGCTGCCGCAGCTGTTCAACGTGATCAAGGGCGACATGTCGCTGGTTGGCCCGCGCCCGGCGCTGGAGCAGGAAGTGGCGCAATACCCCGCCCACGCCATGGAGCGCCTGGACGCGCTGCCCGGCATCACCGGCATCTGGCAGGTCTCCGGCCGCGCCGACATCGGGTTTGACGACATGGTGCGCATGGACATCGCCTATGCCCGCCACGCCAACCTGGCGCTGGACCTGCTGATCCTGGCGCTGACCTTCCGCGCCGTGATCTCCGCCCGCGGCGCTTACTGAACACAGGGGCCGCGCCACGGCGCGCCCCGCACCAACCGGCCCGGCACACGCGTTCCACCCGCCGCGGCCGCTACCGCCGCCCCAGCCAGAATGGCGGGGCGGCGGACAGAACGCCCCACCGGCCCTCAGGTCAACCAGCCTGCGCCTGCCACATCTCAAGGGAGATGACCGATGACGAACCTGCTCTCTGATACCAATGGCGTTCTGACCTTTGATCAGTATGCCGTGTCCGATTTCTGGGAAGGTGGCGTGGATGGTCTGGGCCGCCCGACGCTGACCGCGACGATCACGACGCTGTCTGGCCAGCCCTATCTGCTTGAATTCGACATGGCCGCCAACCTTGCGGCGGAGGCCACCGATGTGACCATCGAGGTCACCTATGACGGCGCCTCGATCGGCAGTTTTGACCACCAGGGCGCGCTTTATGCCGAACAGCAGGTGCTGTTCACCGGCATCGACGGCACCGCGGACCTGGTGTTCACCGTGATCGACAATTCCGACAGCGCGGACACCAATATCGTCACCAATGCGGTGATCCCGTATTATGACACCACCGTGCAGATCGCCGGCCAGCCGGTGGAGGTGAAGGCCTTTGCCCCGGGTCAGCCCTATGTCTATCAGATCCTGAACGGGCAGCTGGTGCGGTTTGACCTTGAAAGCCAGACCTATGCCGATGCCGAACTGCCGGGCACCTATCAGATCAACGCCGCCGGGCTGAACAAGGCCGATGACCTGATCTACGGCCTTGCGCGGTCCTCCGGCACGGACAGCCTGGGCGCGGCCGTGTCCAATGGCGATGTGGTGGCTGTGGATGCCACGGGCGCCACCTTCCGCGTGGGCGGCAGCGACTATGGCCATTATACCGGCGATTTCGACGCCTCCGGCAACCTGTGGACCTTTGACGGGCGGCTGACCTACGCGGTGCGCTATGACCTGGATGCGCTGGACGGCAACGGCGATGTGGTCTCCACCCGGTTCGAGCTTGGCGGGGGCATCCCCTCGGGCGTGGCGGATCTGGCCTATGACGCCACCACTGGCAGCTTCTATGGTGTGACCAACGGCAGCACGCAGTATTTCGTTGCGGTGGACATCTCGGCCGTGCCCTCGGGCGGCGCGGCGGTCACAACCCTGACGGAGATCGCCGCCACCGTCGTGGACGGCACCCGGGTTGAGGGCACGATGAACACGGCCTATGGCGCAGCGGTGGCCGATTCGGATGGCAACATCTATGTCGGCGGCAACAATGGCGACCATGACCAGAACCCCGATACCGCCAATTCCGGCGGCTTCTACAAGATCGAGACCGATGCCGACACGGGCGATCTGGCCATGGTGCTGCTTGCCGCCGCGCCCAGCGTCAGCACCAATGACGGTGCGATGGACCCGCGCGTGGTCGACCCCTTCCTGGGCATCGACGACAGCTCCGCGGTTCTGCTGCGCCAGCCGATCGTCAGCCTGGCCATCGCGGCCGATGACGCGCAGCTTGTGACCTCTCGCGGCGAGGCGGTTCTGGATCTGCTGGGCAATGACCGCGGGTCCGAGGGCGTGAGCCTTTCGGTGACCCATGTGAACGGCGTTGCGGTCAGCGGGGGTGAGGTGTTCGCGCTGGGCTCCGGCACGGTGGCCACCTACCTGGGCGACGGCGTGCTGAGCTTTGCGGGCGCGGACCGCGTGTCTGACGCGACGGACCTGATGACCTACGCCATCGTCAATTCCGA
>CBFHYV010000112.1:0-9348 GCA_965660085.1 uncultured Paracoccaceae bacterium | reverse complement strand
ATCATGAAAACACTGCCCCCGTGCCGGGGGCGCAGATCCTGCGCGCGGGCCACCCGGTGCCCGATGCCGCGGGCCTTGCGGCCGGGCGGGCGGTGATGGCTGCGCTGTCCCGTGCCGGCGCGGAGGATGCGGTTGTTGCGCTGATCTCCGGCGGCGGATCGGCCCTGGTGCCCGCCCCCGCGCCGGGGCTGAGCCTGCAGGACAAGGCCGAGATCAGCCGGGTGCTGCTGGCCGCCGGGCTGGACATCACGCAGATGAACCTTGTGCGCCAGGCGCTGTCACAGCTCAAGGGTGGGGGGATGCTGCGGCTGGCCGCGCCTGCGCCGGTCAGCGCCTATATCCTGTCCGATGTCATCGGCGATGACCTGCGCGCCATCGCCAGCGGCCCCACTGCCCCGCCCCTGGGCAGCGCCGCCGATGCGGCAGATCTGCTGCGCGCCCATGACTGCTGGGAGGCCCTGCCAGAGGCCGTGCGCGCGCATCTGTCCGCCCCGGCGCCGCGCCTGCCGCCCCTGCCTGAGGCGGCGAACCACCTGATCGGCTCCAACCGGATGTCGCTGCGCGCGGTGGAACGCGCGGGCGCGGACCTTTCCCCGCAACTGGTGACGGACCGGCTGACAGGCGATGTGGCTACAGCCGCGGACCGGGTGGTGGCCACGTTGCACAAACCGCGCGCACCGCAACTGTGGCTGTTCGGCGGCGAAACCACTGTGCGGCTGCGCGGCACGGGCCTGGGCGGGCGCAACCAGGAACTGGCGCTGCGGGTGGCGCTATGCGCGCCCGCGGCCCACGATTATGACTGGGTGTTCCTGTCCGGCGGAACCGATGGCCGCGATGGCCCGACAGAGGCCGCAGGCGGCCTGGTGGACACAGGCACCGTGCAGCGCATCCGGGATGCGGGCGGCGATGCGCAGGCGCTGCTGGCGAACAATGACAGCAACCGGGCGCTGGATCTGGCGGGCGATCTGCTGGTCACCGGGGCCACCGGCACCAATGTGGCGGATATTCAGCTGCTGCTGGCCGCGCCGCGCGTCTGAGGGCGCAACAGGGCCTCAGCATCACGGCGGACACGGTCAGTCCAGATCGTCGAAATGCAGATAGACCCGGCGGTTCTGCTTGCCCTTCTTTTCGATCTTGCCCAGGCGGATGGCGCCGATCTCGGCCGTGCGGGCCACATGGGTGCCGCCGCAAGGCTGCAGATCCACCTGCGCCGCACCCGTGCCGATGCGCACCAACCGCACCCGCCCCGCCCCGCGTGGCGGGCTGACGGACATGGTCTTGACCAGATCCGGCTGGGCGTCCAACTCGGCCTCGGTGATCCAGTCCTCGGTCACGGCCAGATCCAGATCCACCAGCTTTTCCAGATGCGCGGTCAGCGCGTCCTTGTCGGCGGGTGGCTCCGGCATGGCGAAATCCAGCCGCCCGCGGTCCGCCCCGATGGCGCCGCCGGTGACCGGCAGTGGAATGACCACGGACAGCAGATGCAGCGCCGTGTGCATCCGCATGTGCCGATAGCGCCGGTCCCAATCCAGGATCTGGGTCAGCTCTGTGCCCACGGGCGGCAGCGGTTGCGCCTGCGCGGGCAACAGCACGATGGCGCCCTCCTCACCGGCAATGGCGGTGGCAATGGTCAGCCCGCCGCCCGGCCAGCGCAGGCGGCCGCTGTCCCCGGGCTGGCCGCCGCCGCTGGGGTAGAACAGGCTCTGGTCCAGCACCACGCCGCCCTCCGCGGTATGGGCCTGCACGGTTGCGCTGGCCTCCCGCAGATAGGGATCCTCGCGGTAGAGCCGGTGCGTCATTGTCCGCTGTCTCCGCTGGCGGGGGCCGGGGCGGCGGGGGCTGCGGGGTGCAGCACCTCCGGGTTGCGCAACCAGACATCACGCTGGGCGAAGGGGATCTCGATCCCTTCTTCCTGGAAGCGCCGGGCGATTTCATGGTTCATCTGCGATTTCACACCCAGCACATAATTGACGTCCCGCAGGATGGCGCGGATTTCAAAATCCAGCGAATCCGCCCCGAAGCCCATGAAGAACACGCCCGGTTCCGGGTTCATCAGCACCATGGGATGCTCACGGGCGATGGATTTGAGGATGGATTCCACCTTCTTGGTATCCGTGCCATAGGCCACGCCCACCGGCACGATCACCCGCCCGATGGAATTGCCGCGCGTGTAGTTCGTCACCGTGCCGGACACCAGATCGGCATTGGGCACGATCACATCCGTCCGGTCGAAGGTCTCGATCCGGGTCGACCGCACGGAGATGGATTTGACATAGCCATGCTTGCCGCTGACCTCGATCCAGTCGCCCTCGGAGATCGGGCGTTCGATCAGCAGGATGATGCCGGACACGAAGTTGGACACGATGTTCTGCAGGCCGAAACCGATCCCGACAGACAGCGCACCAGCCACGATCGCCAGGCTCGACAGATCCAGCCCCGCCGAGGAGACCGAGATGATCACGGCCAGGAAGATCCCCACATAGCCCACACCGGAGACGATGGCATTCTGCCCACCCAGGTCGATCTTGGTCTTGGGCAGGACAGAGCTTTTCAGCCCGCCCTGCAACGCCCGCGTGACGCCATAGCCCAGCGTGAACACCAGCACGAAGGTCAGGAAATCACTGGGGGAAATCCGTGTCTCACCCAGTTGGAAGCCTTCCTGGAAGCGCGCCCAGATCTCTGTCAGGTCCGCAACGCGCGCGCCCCAGATCAGCGCCAGAACCGGCAGTGCGCCCAAGGTCAGCAGGAAGCCCCCCAGAACGGGCAGCAGGCTGTCAGCCTCTGCCACCGTGCGGCCCGAGGCCATCTGATACAGGTCATTGAGGAAGCGCTGCAACACCAGCAGCAGGGCCGCCAGCGCCAGCGACATCACCGCCGGATAAACCAGCGCCGTGCCCGCATTGCCATAGCCGATGGCAGACATGACCGGGCCGACCACGGCGATCGCCATGGCGACACGGCCCAGCAGGCGCCCCACGCCCTGGCGGAACGCGCCGCCAGAGCCGAGCGATGCGCTGTCCGCGCCCTCGCCCCGGCCCAGGCCGGCCAGCACCACGCCCAGGCGGAACAGCATCAGCCCCGCCCCCACCAGGATGGGGAAGGTCAGGACGGACTGCACCTCGGGCGGGAAACGGTCATAGCCGGCCAGCTTGCCCACCAGATCACGCGCCACCATCAGGATGCCAAGCCCGGTGATATACAGCCGCACCTCGGCCCGCGCCACGGAAGACAGGCGCACCAGCGCCAGGTCATCGTCCCGTGCGAAGGCCTGGTCCGCCAGCCAGCGCAGCATCAGGATCAGCGCGCCCCAATAGGGCAGGCTGTCAAGGATCAGCGCGCTGCGCAGGGTGAACAGGCCCGTCGCCTCTGCCGCCTGCACCAGCGCCAGCAGCCCCGCCAGCGGCACGGCGATCTGGCCCAGAGACAGCAGGAAGCTGTAGACACCCTTCGCCCGCCCATCGCCGCGGCGCAGGTAATTGGCCAGCCGCAGGAACCAGCCGCGCCCCCGCGCCACCAGCAACCCCGCCAGCACCAGCAGGAACAGGATCAGCGGCAGGTTCTGCCGCAGCTCCGCCCGCCGTACATCGGACGCCAGGTTGCCGCGCACCTCGCCCACCAGCGCCTCCCAGGCGCCAATCAGGCTCTCGCCCGCGCGGGGCCAGTTCTGCGGGTTCAGCGGCGTTGGCCCCAGCTCCAGCAGCGCGTTGGTCTGCCGGGCGCGGATGACGCTGTCGATCTCGCCCACAAGGCCATCAGCGCGGTTATAGGCTTCTTCCGCGCGGATGATCGGCGCGCGCAACCGGCTCAACTGTTCGGCCAGCTCCGCACGGCGCTGGGTGATCTCCGCCGGTTCCGTGGCCGGGTCCTCCGGCGCGGGGCCCAGCGCCTCCAGCTGTGATTGCAGCGTGGCGATGCGGGACTGGTTGGCCGATTGGGCGGTCAGGAAACTTTCCCGATAGAGCGCGACCTGGCGGCGCAGCTCCTCCAGGGCCTGGTCAGAGGCCCGCCCGGCCTCAACCGTATCCTCGGCCCGCAGGGCAAGCTTTTCCCAGGCATCATAATCGGGTGCCGTCTGGGCGGCGGCGCCAATCGGCGCTAGGGAGATGGACAGAAAAACGAAAAAGGCCGCAAGGACCGTGAATGTTCGGGTCATACTGGCTCGAAAACTGTTGGAAGATTGCTGTCGCCGCGGTCCAGCCAGGCTGGCACGGGCAGGTCCTTGGATCTCAGGAACTCCGGGTTGAACAACCGGGACTGGTATCTGGTTCCGTAGTCGCAAAGGATGGTGACAATTGTGTGGCCCGGCCCCATCTCCCGCGCCATGCGGATTGCCCCGGCCAGGTTCACCCCGGTGGAGCCGCCCATGCACAGCCCTTCCTCCGCCAGCAGGTCAAAGACCAGCGGCAGGGCCTCGGTATCGGGGACTTGATAGGCGAAATCGGGGGTGAAACCTTCCAGGTTGGCGGTGATGCGGCCCTGGCCGATGCCTTCGGCGATGGAGCTGCCCTCGGCCTTCAACTCACCCGAGGTATAGAAGCTGTAGAGCGCAGCCCCCATGGGATCGGCCAGCCCGATCTTGACCCCGCGCGGCTGCAAGACCTGCGCCACCCCCGCCAGCGTGCCGCCAGAGCCGACCGCGCAGATGAAGCCATCCACCTTGCCGCCCGTCTGGTCCCAGATTTCCGGCGCCGTGCTGTCGATATGGGCCTGACGGTTGGCGGTGTTGTCGAACTGGTTGGCCCAGATCACGCCGTTGGGCGCGGTTTCGGCCAGTTTCTGCGCCAAGCGGCCAGAATAGCGCACGAAATTGTTAGGGTTCTTGTAGGGCGCAGCGGGCACCTCCACCAGCTCCGCGCCGGCAAGGCGCAACATGTCCTTCTTTTCCTGGCTTTGCGTGTCAGGGATCACGATGACCGTGCGGAACCCCATGGACGCGCCCACCAGCGCCAGCCCGATGCCGGTGTTGCCGGCCGTGCCTTCGACGATGGTGCCACCGGGCTGCAGATCCCCGCGCGCCACGGCATCGCGGATGATCGACAGCGCCGCGCGGTCCTTGACAGACTGGCCGGGGTTCATGAACTCCGCCTTGCCCAGGATGGTGCAGCCTGTCAGCTCGCTTGCCTTGCGCAACTTGATCAGGGGTGTGTTGCCGACCGCCTGCGGGAGATCTTGGTTGATGCGCATGGGACTGCTCCGGGGTTGTTGCCCTGCCCGGTGTAGTCCCGCGCCCCGGCGAACTCAAGCAAGCGCGCGCAATCTTGCCCGGTTGGCGGCCACCCACAACACCATCGTGATCAGCGGTGTGGCGTTGATCTCGCCCGTGTCGATCAGCGCCAGCGCATCGTCCAGCGGCAGGACATGGCTGCGGATGTTTTCGCTGTCCTCCGCGATCCCGGCGATGGTGCCGTGATGCGCCGACAGGTCCGCAAGCCCGCAGAACATGTGAAAGAACTCCGATGAATAGCCGGGCGAGGCATAGCCCCGCGCCATCGGCAGCACCGCGCGCAGGGTCAGGTGGGCCTCTTCCTCGGCCTCGCGGCGGGCGCAGTCGGCGGGGTCTTCGCCCGCGTCCACCAGGCCCGCGACGGGCTCCAGCACCCAGGGGTTGGGGTCTTCGCGCAGAATGGGGCCAAAGCGCAGCTGTTCGATCAACAGCACCTCATCGCGTTGCGGATCATAGGGCAGCACCAGGGCGGCGTCGAAGGCCAGGAAGGCCTCCCGCTGCAACTCCGGCGTCATCTGGCCGCTGAACAGCCGAAAGGACAGCGCCAGCCGCCGCAGCCCGAAAAAGCCATGATACCCGCCCGGCAAGGCCCGCGCCACCAGATCGCCGGGCGCGGGGCTGTGGCGCAGCCGGGCGGGCGCGCCGGCGTGACCCAGTTGCCGCGCCCATCCCCGCGCCATGGTGAAGGGGCGGATCGCCTCCAGCGTGGCGGGATCCTGCGCGCCCATCAGCGCCATGAAATCCGGCGCAGCCGAAACCGTGATGGCGCCCCATTCGGCCACCCAGGCCGCAAGATCCCAAGGCGCGCCGGGGCGCAGATCGGCGCTTTCCGGGAAAAAGGCCAAGGCCTGCACCGCCCCGGCCCCGCCCGTGGACACGGGGCTTACGGGGACAAGGCCATAGCCATACGCGCCCTCATAATGGGACAAGCGGGCGATATCCGCCTCCGTGGCGCCGCGCAGGATCACGCCCTGGGCCTGTGCGCCGGGCTGTGCGGCGATCATGGGGAAAGACGCACCATCCACCCAGAACACCGCATGATCGGCCAAGGCGGCGGGGACCACATCGGGATCGTCGCGCCCCAGGACCGCGCGCAACAGCGGCAGGTGGCACAGCGTGCCGTAGAAAAACAGCTGCGTCATGGCGCGCCCTCCGCCCACACCGCCCGCGCGAGGGGGCGGGATCAGGCGGGTTTCTTGATGGTGATCTGCGTCACGTCGCAGATACCGCCCTGAAACGCCGCGGCACAAGATGTCAGATACATCTCCCACATGCGCTTAAACCGCGCATCGAACCCCTGTTCAGCGATCTGATCCCAGCGCTGGTTGAAGGTGTCATGCCAGCGCCGCAGGGTCTGGGAATAGCTCTCGCCAAACTCGATCGAGCCGACCTCCAGCAGGCCCGCGCGGCGGATTTCCTCGCGCAGGGCCGTGGGGCTGGGCAGCATCCCGCCGGGGAAGATGTATTTCTGAATGAAATCAACGCCCTTGCGGTAGATCTCCCATCGTTGATCTTGCACGGTGATGATCTGGAAGGTGGCCTGCGCACCAGGCTTGAGCCGTTCACGCACGGTGTCGAAATAGACCGGCCAGTATTTCTCGCCCACGGCCTCGAACATCTCGATGGAGGCGATGCCATCGTAGCTGCCGCGTTCATCCCGGTAATCCTGCAGCTTCAGCGTCACGCGGTCCTCCAGGCCGGCGCGGCGGATGCGGGCCTGCGCATAGTCAAACTGTTCCCGGCTGATCGTCAGCCCGGTGACCCGCAAGCCCCGTTCGCGTGCCGCATATTCCGCAAATCCGCCCCAGCCGCAGCCGATTTCCAACACATGATCGCCCGGCTTGGCGCCCATCTGATCCACCATGGAGGCATATTTCTGGATCTGCGCGCGCTCCATGCTTTCCTGCCCCGTCCTGAACAGGGCAGAGCTGTAGGTCATGGTGTCGTCCAGCCACAGGGAATAGAAGTCATTTCCCAGGTCATAGTGGTAGGAGATGTTCTTCTTCGCCTGCCTGCGGGAATTCGATTGTAGCCAGAAGCGGAATTTCTCAAAGGCGCGGATCAGCGTCTGGCCGGGAAAGCCGTCATAGATCTCTTCATTCTCGAAATGCACAAGATCCATGAAGGCCTGCAGATCCGGAGTGCTCCACCAGCCCTCAAGATAGGCATCGCAAAAGCCCAGATCGCCCTCCCGCACCAGCCGGGCAAACAGATCCGGGTTGTGGATATGCAACTCCGCGACACCGCCCGGCGCGCTGCCTTCGGCCCGGAACACGCGCCCGTCCGGCAGGATGAAATCCATCCGCCCGCGGTTGAGCCGTTTGACCACGGCAAAGGCCTGGGCGAAGTAACGCGGCAGGTCTGTCTGGTTCTTGGTATCGGTCAGGATCATCGATGGCTTTCTCTGGATAGCTAGGGCGCACTGCGGCGGCCGCTAGAAACTGCGATTTTCATAGGCCGACAACGCGCGCGCGCGCCCGTCAGCCGGGGTCACGATGGGGGCGGGATAGGGTGCATCTGCACGCAGCCCCCAGGCCCGTGGAATGGCGTCGAAATAGCTCAGCGCATCCCGATGCGGGCTGCGCTGAGCTTCAGCGATCCAGCGCCGGGCATAGTTCCCTTTGGTGTCGAATTTCTTGAGCTGCGTGTCCGGGTTGAACACCCGGAAATAGGGCGTGGCATCCGGGCCCGACCCGGCGGACCATTGCCAGCCCAGCGCATTGGAGGCCGGGTCCCAGTCCACTAGGCACTCGGCAAACCAGTCCATCCCGATGCGCCAATGGGTCAGCAGGTGCTTGGTCAGGTAGCTGGCCACGATCATGCGGCCCCGGTTGTGCATGCGCCCGGTCACATACATCTCCCGCATCGCGGCATCGACGAACGGTATGCCCGTGCGCCCCTGCCGCCAGGCCTGCACCTGCGGATGGTCGGCATCCGTGTTCCAGGGGAAGGCATCCCAATCCGGTTTCCAGTTTCCGGTCAGCAGATGCGGGGTGTGATAGGCCAGGTGATAGGCAAATTCGCGCCAGACGAGCTCTTTCAGGAAGGTCTCTGCCCCGGCGCTGCCGCGCTCCAGCGCCGCCTGCCCCGCCTGCCAGCATTGGCGCGGGCTGATTTCGCCCCAGGCCAGGTTTTCCGACAGGCCGGAGGTGCCATTGACCGCCGGCAGATCCCGCGCGCTGTCATACGCGTCCACTGGCCCGTCGATGAAGCGCGCCAGCCTGTCTTGCGCGGCGGCCTCGCCCACGGTCAGATGCGGCGCAACGATGTCAGCGCCCCGGTTCATGCCGGCGCCCAGGGCCCAGCTGTCCAGGCTCTCGCTTTCCGGCCAATGTTCAGGCGCGGGCAGGCGCGCGGGGGCGGGCAGCGGGGCGCTGACCTCGCGCTGGCGGACGCTTTTCCAGAACGGGGTATAGACGCGGTAATACCCGCCCGTGCCGGTCTCGACGCTCCACGGCTCGAACATCAGATGTCCGGGCAGGCTCTGCGCTTCCAGCCCTGCGTCGCTCAGCGCGGATTTCACGGCAGTGTCGCGCGCGATCTGGTCCGGATCATAGGCGCGCTGCCACAACACGCAGCGCGCGCCTGTCTCATGCGCCAGATCGGCCAGCACCTGCGCGGGCGCGCCGCGGCGCAGCACCAATGCGCTGCCCATCTCCGCCAGGGCCCGCGCAAAGGCCGCCACGCCCAGGCCAAACCGCCAGCGCGGCGCGGCGCCCATCGCCTGCGTCAGCTCATCCAGGATCACAACGGGGATCACCGGCCCCTGCCCTGCCGCGCGGGTCAGGGCGGCATGGTCAGACAGGCGCAAATCCTTGCGGATCCAGACAAGAGTGGGCGCGGTCAATGGACGCTCCGGCGTTGGTTACGACACTGGCAGCACATAGCGCCGCAGGCCGCAGGGCAAGGGCGCGGAATCAAAGGATTTGACGCATCGCATCGATCAGGCAGGCAACCTCCCGCTGCGTGGTGTAATGCACGAAGCTCAGCCGCAGCACGCCATGGGACGGGTCCAGCCCCAGCGCGCGCAGCGGCCGCACGGCGTAGAAATCGCCCCCGCCGGCCATGATCCCGTGGCGCACCAGCTCCGCCGCCGCGGCCTCGCCCGGCATGGGCGTGACAAC
>CBFHYV010000111.1:0-9500 GCA_965660085.1 uncultured Paracoccaceae bacterium | reverse complement strand
GCGCTGTGGGACGGACGCTTTCGCGCCGATGGCCCCGCCTATACCGGGCATGTGATCCGCGCGCTGGGGCAGGATGGCTGGGCGCAACTGGCGCAGGAGGCACGCAGCCGCGTGCCCTTCCGTGCCGCGTTGTCACTGCCGGCGGTATTTGCCGCGTCAGGGCTGCTGGTGGCCTGCCCGGCCCTGGGCCTGGCGCCGGATCCGGGGGCTGGATGGGTTGCGCGGCCCATACCGCCGGACCTGCCCGCAGAGCTGTTCGCAGAGTTGTCCACCGACCAGCCCGCCAACCCGGCCCGGAGGCCCGCCTGACGGGCCGCCCCGAGGCGGCAATTCCAGCGGCGCGGAATGGCCCGCCCCGGGCCGCAGACGGGATTCACATTGAACCCCCCAGTGTCATGCCTATGTTAGGATCAAACGGCCACAGCCCCTGTGGCCCGATACCTCAGGAGATTTTCGTTGGGCAACGCACGCAATATCGCCTTTTGGGTCGTCCTGTTTCTGCTGATCATGGCCTTGTTCAACCTGTTCAGCGGCGGCGGCAACACGCTCCAATCGCGCGAAATCAGCTATACCGAATTTGTGACCGCCATCGAGGATGGCACTGTTTCCTCCGTTACGCTGGACGGCGAACAGGTGCGGTTCCGCGGCACGGACGGGAATGACTATGTCGCCATCAAGCCGCAGGACGCCGAACTGACCGCTCTGCTGCTGCGCGAAGGTGTGCCGCTGCGGGCCGAGCGGCAGGAGCAATCCGGCTTCCAGACCTTCCTTGTCTCGCTGCTGCCGTTCCTGCTGCTGATCGGGGTGTGGATCTATTTCATGAACCGGATGCAGGGCGGCGGACGCGGTGGCGCCATGGGGTTCGGCAAGTCCAAGGCCAAGCTGTTGACCGAACGGTCCGGCCGGGTGACCTTTGACGACGTGGCCGGCATTGACGAAGCCAAGGACGAGCTGCAGGAGATCGTGGAATTCCTGCGCAACCCGCAGAAATACAGCCGCCTGGGCGGCAAGATCCCCAAGGGCGCGCTGCTTGTCGGCCCTCCGGGCACGGGTAAGACCCTGCTGGCGCGCGCCATCGCGGGCGAGGCGGGCGTGCCGTTCTTCACCATCTCCGGCTCTGACTTCGTGGAGATGTTCGTGGGTGTGGGTGCCTCCCGTGTGCGCGACATGTTTGAACAGGCCAAGAAGAACGCGCCCTGTATCGTGTTCATTGACGAAATCGATGCCGTGGGCCGCAACCGTGGCACCGGCTATGGCGGCGGCAATGACGAACGTGAACAGACGCTGAACCAGCTGCTGGTGGAAATGGACGGGTTCGAGGCCAATGAAGGCGTCATCATCGTGGCCGCCACCAACCGCCGTGACGTGCTGGACCCGGCGCTGCTGCGCCCCGGCCGTTTTGACCGGCAGGTGACCGTGCCCAACCCTGACATCAAGGGCCGTGAGAAGATCCTGGGCGTCCACGCCCGCAAGACCCCGCTGGGCCCGGATGTGGACCTGCGCATCATCGCCCGCGGCACGCCCGGATTTTCGGGTGCGGATCTGGCCAACCTGGTGAACGAGGCCGCCTTGATGGCCGCCCGCGTGGGCCGGCGCTTTGTGACCATGGAAGATTTCGAAAGCGCCAAGGACAAGGTCATGATGGGGGCCGAGCGGCGCTCCATGGTGTTGACGGCCGATCAGAAGGAAAAGACCGCCTATCACGAGGCCGGACATGCTGTGGTTGGCCTGGCGCTGCCGCAATGTGACCCCGTCTACAAGGCAACGATCATCCCGCGCGGTGGCGCGCTGGGCATGGTGGTGTCCCTGCCCGAGATCGACCGGCTGAACTGGCACAAATCCGAGTGTGAGGAAAAGCTGGCCATGACCATGGCGGGCAAGGCGGCCGAGATCATCAAATATGGTGAGGGCAACGTGTCCAACGGCCCGGCCGGGGACATCCAGCAGGCCAGCGCCCTGGCCCGTGCGATGGTCCTGCGTTGGGGCATGTCCGACAAGATCGGCAATATCGACTATGCCGAGGCGCATGAGGGCTATCAGGGCAATACCGCGGGCCTGTCCGTCAGCGCGCATACCAAGGAGTTGATCGAGGACGAGGTCCGCACCTTCATCGAAAACGCCTATCAGCGCGCCTATGACATCCTGACCGAACGCAAGGATGAGTGGGATCGTCTGGCCCAGGGGCTGCTGGAATATGAGACCCTGACCGGCGAGGAGATCAAGCGCGTGATGAAGGGGGAACCGCCCCAGTCCGGCGGTCAGGATGGCGATGGTGCCGAGGCGGAAACAGCCTCTGTCACCGCCATTCCCAAGACCAAGCCGCGCCCGCGCAACGACGGCACCATCGAGCCTGAGCCGACCGTCTGACCGGACAGGCCCCCTGCGGCGGACCACTGTCCGCCCTGAACAGATCAACCCCGCGCCCGCCACGGCGCGGGGTTTTGCGTTCCTGTGCGGGGGTGCTGTTTCCGATTGGAGACGAAGGTATACCGCCCCGCCGTTCTGCTGCGAAGAAAGGTCGGAATCGACCGTATCCGACCCTGCCGCCGGGGCTACACCGCCGCTAGACCTGCTTTTGGTCGTCAGGGAGAGCGAACGTGAGCCACAAGACCGATATCGAAATCGCACGCGAAGCGAACAAGAAGCCGATCCAGGAGATCGGCGCGAAACTGGGGATCGACGCAGAGCACCTGCTGCCCTACGGCCATGACAAGGCCAAGGTCAGCCAGGCCTTCATCGACTCCGTCAAGGACCGCCCCAATGGCAAGCTGATCCTGGTGACGGCCATCAACCCCACCCCTGCCGGTGAGGGCAAGACAACCACGACCGTGGGCCTGGGCGACGGGCTGAACGCCATCGGCAAGAAGGCGTGTATCTGTATCCGCGAGGCATCGCTTGGCCCGAACTTCGGCATGAAGGGTGGCGCGGCCGGGGGCGGCAAGGCGCAGGTTGTCCCGATGGAGGACATGAACCTGCATTTCACCGGCGATTTCCACGCCATCACCAGCGCGCACAACCTGCTGTCGGCGATGATCGACAACCATATCTATTGGGGCAATGAGCTGGAGATCGACGAACGCCGGGTCAGCTGGCGCCGCGTTCTGGACATGAACGACCGCGCGCTGCGCGATACCGTGGTCAGCCTTGGCGGCGTGTCCAACGGCTTCCCGCGGCAGACCGGCTTTGACATCACCGTGGCGTCCGAGGTCATGGCGATCCTGTGCCTGGCCACCAACCTGGAGGACCTGCAGCGCCGCCTGGGCGACATGATCGTGGCTTACCGCCGCGACCGCACGCCGATCTACGCCCGTGACCTCAAGGCCGATGGCGCGATGACCGTTTTGCTGAAGGACGCGATGCAGCCGAACCTGGTGCAGACGCTGGAAAACAACCCGGCCTTCGTGCATGGCGGCCCCTTCGCCAATATCGCGCATGGCTGCAACTCGGTCATTGCGACGCAGACGGCGCTGAAGCTGGCCGATTACGTTGTGACCGAGGCGGGCTTTGGTGCGGATCTGGGCGCCGAGAAGTTCATGAACATCAAGTGCCGCAAGGCAGGCCTGGCGCCCGATGCGGTGGTGCTGGTGGCCACTGTCCGCGCGATGAAGATGAACGGCGGGGTGGCCAAGGCCGACCTTGGCCCTGAAAACGTCGAAGCCGTGAAGAAGGGCTGCCCGAACCTGGGCCGCCATATCGAGAACCTCAAGAAATTCGGCGTGCCGATCGTAGTGGGGATCAACCACTTCGTGACCGACACCGATGCCGAAGTGCAGGCCATCAAGGACTATTGCGCGACAATGGGCGTTGAGGCTGTGCTGAACCGGCACTGGGCCGAAGGCGGCGAAGGCATCAAGGAAACGGCGGAACGTGTGGTCGCGCTCTGCGAGGCCGGCACGGCGCAGTTCGCGCCGCTCTATTCCGCGGAGATGCCGCTGTTCGAGAAGATCGAGACCATCGCCAAGCAGATCTATCGTGCCGATGAAGTGCTGGCGGACAAGAAGATCCGCGACCAGCTGCGCGCCTGGGAAGAGCAGGGCTATGGCGATCTGCCGGTCTGCATGGCCAAGACGCAATACAGCTTCTCCACCGATCCGAACCTGCGCGGCGCGCCCACGGGCCATTCCCTGCCAGTGCGCGAGGTGCGCCTGTCCGCAGGTGCCGGGTTCATCGTGGTGATCTGCGGTGAGATCATGACCATGCCGGGCCTGCCCCGCGTGCCCTCCGCCGAGGCGATCCGGCTGAATGCGGACGGCCAGATCGAAGGCCTGTTCTGAGATCAGGAAAGACGGCGGGGCGGGGGCATCGAGCCCCCGCCCCGCCGGTCCGCGCCCCCGCGGGGCGCAGACTGCACAGCCCCGAACATTGCAAGAAGAGGACAGGTTGATGGGCGCAGCGATCATCGATGGAAAGAGCTTTGCCGCGCGGGTGCGCGCGGATGTGGCGACGCATGTTGGGCGGCTGAAGGCAGAGCACGGATTGCAGCCCGGTCTGGCCGTTGTGCTGGTGGGCGAGGACCCGGCGAGCCAGGTGTATGTGCGATCCAAGGGTAAGCAGACCGTGGAGGCTGGCATGGCCTCTTTCGAGCATCGCCTGGAGGCGGATACCAGCCAGGAGGCGCTGTTGGCGCTGATTGCGCAGTTGAACGCCGATCCGCAGGTGCATGGCATCCTGGTGCAGCTTCCCCTGCCCAATCATCTGGACAGTGCGCTGGCGATCAATGCCATTGATCCGGCCAAGGATGTGGACGGGTTCCATATCTCCAATGTCGGGCTGCTGGGCACAGGGCAGAAGGCCATGGTGCCCTGCACGCCGCTGGGATGCCTGATGATGCTGCGCGATCATCTGGGCAGCGGTCTGTCCGGCAGCGAGGCCGTGGTGATCGGGCGGTCCAACATCGTGGGCAAGCCCATGGCGCATCTGTTGCTGGGCGAAAGCTGCACGGTCACCATCGCGCATTCCCGCACGCGGGATCTGCCTGCGGTGGTGCGGCGCGCGGATATCGTTGTGGCGGCAGTTGGCCGGCCAGAGATGGTGCAGGGCGATTGGCTGAAGCCCGGCGCGACGGTGATCGACGTGGGCATCAACCGCGTCGATGCGCCCGATCTGGGGCCGGGCAAGACACGCCTGGTGGGCGATTGCCATCTTGCGTCCTGCGCGGAGGTGGCGGGGGCCATCACCCCGGTGCCGGGCGGCGTTGGCCCGATGACCATTGCCTGCCTGCTGGCCAATACCGTGACCGCCTGTTGCCTGGCCAACGGCTTGCCCGCGCCTGAGGGGCTGACGGCGTAACGGGCTGCGTGACTACAGGGTGACGGGCATCATGCTGCCCGTCATCAGCGCGACATGCCGTTCACCGGCGTCAGTTTGCGCCCAGACATCGGCCTGCACCACCATCAATCGCCTGCCTGCGCGGATGACCTGGCCCTGTGCCCGCAGGCGGCTGCCCTGGGCGGGGGCAAGCAGGTGGATCTTCATCTCTGCGGTGACGACCTCTTGCCCATCGGGCATGAGGGTGAGGGCGGCATAGCCCGCGGCGCTGTCGCCTAGGGCGAAGGTCAGGCCAGCATGGGCAAAGCCTTGCTGCTGGCTGACCGCGGCGGTGATCGGCGCGGATATTTGCACATCGCCGGGCTTGGCATGATCCAGGCGGGCGCCCAGGGTTTGCATGAGCCCCTGCCTGTTGAAACTGTCCTGAATGCGGGGAATCATCGGCCCTGTGCCCCCGCAAGTCTGCGTGTGGCATGGTCCGCGCGCGGCATGGGCAGCCTCAGCGGATGGGGGCCTGTCAGGATGACCTCCGCCCCCTGACCCATCAGGGCCTGCAAGGCGGCGCTGTCTGTCCACAGCCCGCCGGTATAGGCCCCGTAAGCGGGCAGGATCAGGTGCCGCGCATCGAACAGGAAGCAGGGCTGCGCAAAACTGCGGCCACGCAACGGCACCCGTGCCTTGGGGTGGTAATGGCCCGACACGTCCGGCACCCCATCGTCACAGGCGATATGGCGAAAGAGCAGGCCTTCGGCCATCAGATCCGGCAGCACGCGGCCCGAAAAGCCGCTGGGGGCGGGATCATGGTTGCCGGTGATCCAGACCCAGTCCACCGCAGTGCACAGCGCCTCCAGCCGGGCGGCTTCCGCCTCAGGCAGGCGGGCGGCGGCGGTGGAGCTGTCAAAGCTGTCGCCAAGGCTGATGACCTGCCGCGGACGCGTCCGGGCAATATCCGCTGACAGCTTGTCCAGCGTTTCCCGCGTTTCATACGGTGGCAGCAATGCGCCCCCGCCCTGGCAGTTGCGTGCGGCCTTGCCCAGGTGCAGGTCGGCCACGATCAGCGCCTGCTGGGCCGGCCAGAACAGCGCGCCGGAGGCCAATGGGCAAAACCGCGCCCCGTGAAAGTGGATATCCGTGTTCATGCTGTGTTCTTGATGCGCGAGTCCGCGGCCCGGCGCAACAAAAAAGGCAGGCCCGTGGGCCTGCCTGTGGTCATCCTGGGCGCAGCGCGATCAGCCCGCGGTGGCCGGCCCGCGCGAGGATTGATCCGCGTAGATCAGCAGCGGTGCGGCGGCGGAGGTCGCGGCCTCTTCGTTGACGACGACTTCCTCAACCGTGTCCATGCCGGGCAGTTCAAACATGGTGTCCAGCAGTATGTCTTCGAGGATGGAGCGTAGGCCCCGCGCGCCTGTCTTGCGCTCGATCGCGCGCTGGGCGATGGCCTGCTGCGCCTCATCGGTGAAGGTCAGGCGCACGCCTTCAAGCTCGAACAGGCGCTGGTATTGCTTCACCAGGGCGTTCTTGGGTTTGGTGAGGATCGTCACCAGCGCGTCTGCGTCCAGATCCTCCAGCGTGGCAATAACGGGCAGGCGGCCGACGAATTCCGGGATCAGGCCAAATTTCAGCAGGTCTTCGGGTTCCAGATCCTTGAAGACTTCGCCGATGTTGCGGTTGTCATTGTCGCGCACATCCGCGCCGAAGCCCATGGCGCTGCCCTTGCCGCGCTGGGCGATGATCTTGTCCAGGCCGGCAAAGGCGCCGCCGCAGATGAACAGAATGTTGGTCGTGTCCACCTGCAGGAATTCCTGCTGCGGATGTTTCCGCCCGCCCTGCGGGGGCACGGAGGCCACGGTGCCTTCCATCAGCTTAAGCAGCGCCTGCTGCACACCTTCGCCGGAGACATCGCGTGTGATCGAGGGGTTTTCGGACTTGCGCGTGATCTTGTCGACCTCGTCGATATAGACGATGCCGCGCTGGGCGTGTTCCACGTTGTATTCCGACGATTGCAGCAGCTTGAGGATGATGTTTTCAACATCCTCACCAACATATCCCGCCTCTGTCAGGGTGGTCGCATCGGCCATGGTGAAGGGCACATCCAGGATGCGCGCCAGGGTCTGCGCCAGCAATGTCTTGCCGCAGCCGGTGGGGCCGATCAGCAGGATGTTGGATTTCGACAGCTCGATATCGGAGGATTTCTGGCTGTGGTTGAGGCGCTTGTAATGGTTGTGCACCGCAACCGACAGCACGCGCTTCGCCACCGCCTGGCCGATCACGTAATCGTCCAGCACGTCGCAGATTTCGCGCGGGGTCGGCACTCCTTCGGAGGATTTCAGGCCGCTGCCTTTCGTTTCCTCACGGATGATGTCCATGCACAGTTCCACGCATTCATCGCAGATGAACACGGTCGGTCCGGCGATCAGCTTGCGCACCTCGTGCTGGCTCTTGCCGCAGAAGCTGCAGTACAGCGTGTTCTTGCTTTCACCGCCAGAATTCGTTGCCATCGTTTACCCTTTCAGGCTTTCGGTTCGTCCTTGGCGTTTCGCCGCGCTGACGCTGCTACCTTCCCCAAGTTTAGGGGATCACAGCGCGGCGAACAATGCAAACCGCGGGCGCGCCAAAGTTACGCCCGCGCAAACAGTTATTCTGCCTCTTCGGCCTTGCTGCGCGAGGTGAGGATCTCGTCGATCAGGCCCCAGTCCTTGGCCATTTCCGGCGACATGAAATTGTCGCGCTCCAGCGCGCTTTCCACGGCCTCATAGCTCTGGCCGGTGTGGGCCACATAGATCTCGTTCAGGCGGCGCTTCAGCTTCAGGGTTTCTTCGGCATGGATCATGATATCCGTCGCCTGGCCCTGATAGCCGCCGGAGGGCTGGTGCACCATGATGCGGGAGTTGGGCAGGGAATAGCGCATCCCCGGCTCACCCGCCGTCAGCAGCAGCGACCCCATGGAGGCCGCCTGGCCGATCACCAGCGTGCTGACCTTGGGTTTGATATACTGCATCGTGTCATAGATCGACAGGCCGGAGGTCACGACACCGCCGGGGCTGTTGATATACATGGAGATTTCCTTGGAGGGGTTTTCCGCCTCCAGGTGCAGCAGCTGCGCCACCACCAGGCTGGACATGCCGTCATGCACCGGCCCGTTGAGGAAGATCACGCGCTCCTTCAGAAGGCGCGAGAAGATGTCATAGGCACGTTCGCCCCGGCTGGTCTGTTCAACGACCATGGGGACCAGCATGTTCATGTAGAATTCGGTGGGATCAGTCATCTCGTGCGCCTGCCTTGTCTCTATCGGTCCATAGCGGGAACCATTTAAGCAAACCTTAGTGTTGGCCCGGGACAGCTGCAAGGGGAGGGGCGGAAATAGCGCGGCTTGAACAGCGCCTGCGCCGCCCTACGCTTGCCGCCTGACCGGACAGCAGGAGCCCGCCATGACAGCCGCCATGCCACAAGACGCGATTTTCCATCCCAGCCGTGCGGCGGGGCTGGAACGGTTGGCGGCCTTTGTGCCGCGGGCGGGCCGGTATGGGGCGCGCCGCAACTATGATCTTGGCCCTGGCCGGCACCCGGAGGCGGTCTCGACGCTCTCGCCCTATCTGCGGCTGCGGATGCTGACCGAGGAGGAGGTTCTGCACTCCGTCCTGGCCCGCAACAGCCTGCGCGGGGTAGATAAGTTCGTCCAGGAGGTGTTCTGGCGCGGCTATTGGAAGGGCTGGCTGGAAATGCGCCCCTCCGTCTGGACCAGCTATCGCGCCGGGTTGCTGCGCGCCTGGGATGAGGTGCAGACCCAGTCCGGCCTGCGCCAGAGCTGGCAGGATGCCTGCGAAGGCCGAACGGGGATAGAGCCGTTTGATTTCTGGGCGCAGGAACTGGCCCGGACGGGCTATCTGCACAACCACGCGCGGATGTGGTTTGCCTCCATCTGGATCTTCACGCTGCGGCTGCCGTGGGAGCTGGGCGCGGATTTCTTCATGCGGCATCTTCTGGATGGCTGCCCGGCGTCCAACACGCTTGGCTGGCGCTGGGTGGCCGGGCTGCAGACGCGGGGCAAGCACTATGTTGCCCTGGGCAGCAACATCCGCAAATTCACCGAGGGCCGCTTTGGTCCCGTTGATCTGGATGAGGCGCCGCTGCCGCTGGATGGGCCGGAGCATCCGCCGCGCAGCCCGTTGGCGGTGGCGGACGCCGCGCTGCCCGATGTGCCCTATGCCCTGCTGCTGCATGAGGAGGATCTG
>CBFHYV010000110.1:0-9522 GCA_965660085.1 uncultured Paracoccaceae bacterium | reverse complement strand
GCCCCGGCTGACAGCCCGCGCGGACAGCGCCACCCAGCGTGGCCGGGCCTGCGCCAGGTGGCGGACGGGCGTGACCCGGGGCGCAGCCCGGACCACAGGGTCAGTCCCGCGGGCGCATCTCTGGCAGGCTGACGCCGGTGCCTTGCAATACACCATGTTCGAGCGCGTAGCGGGTCAGCCCGGCGGTGCTGCTGATTCCCAGCTTGCGCTTGATGTTCTTGCGGTGGGTTTCCACCGTGCGCACGGAAATCCCCAGGCTTGCGGCCACGTCCTTGTTGGATTGCCCGGCGGCGAGTTTCAGCAGGATGGTCTGTTCGCGGTTGGTCAGCTGGGCGCGGTCATCATGGTGCGGGCTGGGGGCGATGGCGCCTTCTGCCCCGGTGCACAGATAGCGCTCTCCGGCCATCACCCTGTCGATGGCGCGCTTGATTTCTTCGGTCGGCACGTCCTTCAGCACATAGCCCGCCGCGCCATGGGCCAGCGCGCTTTCGATATATTCGCGGTTGTCATGCATGGACAGCACAAGGATGCGGGTCTGGGGGCGGATTTCCAGGATGATCTCGGTGGCGGACAGGCCGTTCAGCCCCGGCATGTTGAGATCCATCAGGATGACATCCGGCGCCAGTGTGTCCAGCGTGTCAATGACGCCCTGCGCGTTGGACAGGGTGGTGACGACATGGATGTCGTCATAGCCTTCCAGGATCGCCTCGATCCCCTCGGCCACCATGGGATGGTCGTCCACCACCACCACGCGCGTTCTGGTCTTCATGCCTCTGCACTCCCTGTCACGGGGGAAGGTGCGCCGCCTTCGGGTGGCAGCAGATGGCTCAGCGGCACCTGCGCCTCGATCACCGTGCCGTCCCGGCCGGAGCGGATGCGCAATTCTCCCCCCAGATGTTCCATCCGTTCGCTCATGTTGCGCAGGCCCAGCCCGGCCTGCGGACGCGGCGCCCGGCCAGCGCGGGTCTGGTCAATTCCGCATCCGTTATCGGAAATCCGCAGCGTCGCGCCAGAGACATGGCCGCGCAGGTCCACCGCCACCCGCGTGGCCCCGGCGTGGCGTTCAACATTGGTCAGCGCCTCCTGCGCAATGCGGTAGAGCGCGATCTTGGCGTCCTGGTCCAGGCGGTTGCGGAACACCACGGTGGTGAATTCGGCCTCGATCCCGGTGCGCTGGCTGAAATCCGCGGTCAGCGTCTTCAGCGCGGGGCCAAGGCCCAGGTCATCCAGAACGCCGGGGCGCAGATCCCGGCTGATGCGGCGCACCTCCTGGATCGCTTGCGAGAGGTTGTCCACCCCGCGTTGCAGGCTGTCGGCGGCGCGGGCGTCACCCTGCTGCACTCGCCGGCGCGACAGGTCCAGCGCGTATTTCACACCCACCAGGATCTGGCTGATTCCGTCATGCAATTCGCGGGCCACCCGGCCGCGTTCTTCTTCCTGCGCGTCCAGCACCCGCTGGGTCAGCGCCTGCAGCTTGGCATCCGCGCTGCGCCGTTCACGCAGGTTCAGCAACAGGCCGGTGAAGAACACGATGAACAGCGCGCCCAGCGTGATGGCCCCGATATACAGGAAGGTGCGGCGCACGCGGGCCTCGACCTCGGCGCGGGTGGCGGCCACGCTGTCAACCACGTCATCGATGAACACCCCCGTGCCCACGGCCCAGCGCCAGCTTGGGAAGGAGGTGACATAGGTGATCATCCGCGCCTCTTCCCCGGTGGAGGGTTTGGGCCAGAGATGTTCCACATATCCCGCCCCGGTGCGCGCGGTGCGGATGAACTCCTGCACCACGGGGCGGCCTTCGCCATCGTGCAGATCCCACCAGTTGCGGTTGATGAACTCCGTCTGCCGGGGCGAGACGAGGTTGGTGCCTTCATAGTCATAGACGAAGAAGAAGCCTTCCTCGCCATAGATCATGGCGGCAAGGATCTGCAGCACCTTGCGCTTGGCGGCCGCGTCATCCGGCGCGGCGCTGCCGTAGATATAGTAGAATCCGTTGCGCGCCTGGGTGACGTAATTGCGCAGCTCGCGCTTCTTGGCCTCGATCAGCTGCACCTCCAGGGCGCGGATCTCGCGCAGGGTCATCTGGCGGCTTTGCTGAAACACCACCAGCGCGATGGCCACCGCGGCCAGCACCAGCGGAACGGCCGCCAGCAGCATCAGCTTCTGGCGGTATCCGGCGCTGCGCGGAAAGGGGCGGGGTGGTTTCATGGGTGCCATCTAGCAGCATCGGCGGCGCAAATGGATGTAAAATTTTATCCTCTCCCGGTTTCTGGGTATTCCATTGCGCGCAAGGGCTGAATAGGCTCACGCCACTGCAACGATCATCGCCCGCGTCCGCGGGCGTGTTTTCAAGTGACAGGGGAGGAAACCTGAATGGATCGTCGTTCTTTTCTGAGAGCATCCACAGTCGGCGCAGGCGCCGCAGCGGCCACCACGCTGGCCGCACCGGCTATCGCCCAGGGCCGCCGCACGCTGACCATGGTCACGTCGGTGCCGCATGGCTTCGCCGTGTTCGATGACGCCGCGGTGTATTTCGCCGAGGCCGTGGCCGCGATGTCCGGCGGCAGCCTGACCATCGACAAGAAAGCCGCGGGCGAACTCGTCGGCGGCTTCGAGGTGTTCGACGCCGTGGCCTCTGGCCAGGCGGATTGCTACCACTCCGCGGATTACTACTTCGGCGGCCAGCACCCGGGCTTCTACTACTTCACCGCCGTGCCGTTCGGCGCCACCGCGACCGAGCTGAACACCTGGTACTACCAGGATGGCGGCATCGACCTGCACCACCAGCTGGGCGAGATCTTCAACCTCAAGAGCTTCCTGTGCGGCACCACCGGCCTGCAGCCCGGTGGCTGGTTCCGCAAGGAAATCACCAGCGCCGATGACTTCAACGGCCTGAAGTTCCGCATGCCGGGCCTGGGCGGCCAGGCGCTGGGCCTGACCGGCGCCTCCGTGCAGAACGTGCCGGGCGGCGAGATCTACCAGGCGCTGAGCTCTGGCGCGATCGACGGCGCAGAGTGGATCGGCCCCTTCGCCGACGAGCGCATGGGCTTCCAGGAAGTCTGCAAGTTCTACTACACCCAGGGCTTCCACGAGCCGGGCTCCGCACTGGCGGCGGCGTTCAACCTGGATGTCTGGAACGACATGACCCCGGCCCAGCAGGCCATCATCCAGCAGGCCACCATGGCCACCACACTGTGGTCGCACACGCAGGGCATCGCCAACAACGGCGCGGCGCTGAAGCGCATCGAAAGCCAGGGCGTCAAGCTCATGAGCTTCTCCGACGATGTGTGGGATCTGTTCGGCCGCGCGTCCGAACAGGCGATGGACGCCTATATGGACGATCCGATCTACGCCGAGATCCGCACCAGCTTCGAAGAAAGCCTGCGCACCAGCTCCGAATGGATCCAGCGTTCCGACGCGGCCTATGTCGCCCAGCGCGAGCGCGTGCTGCGCGGCTGATCCACGGGATCTGAATACGAAGAAGGCCCCCGCCACCCTCGGGCGCGGGGGCCTTTTTGCAAGCAAGACGCCGGGCCGCTGCGCCGCGGCTGATGGGGGGACAGCATGGAAAACGAGGCCGAAGGCGGCTTTGCCCTGTTCGATGGCATCCTGTGGGTGCTGCAGAACATCGCGATGTCGTTTTACAACCTGGGGTATGCGCTGACGCATCCGTCGCTGTGGCTCGACTGGAGCGACAAGCAGGCGGTGATGCGGTTTGTCTATTTCGGCGGGTCGATGGAGTTCTTCTTCGTCGTCTTCACCATCTTCCTTGTCCTGTTTGCCGTCGGTCTGTGGCGCAACAGCTTCATGTGGCTGGTGGTGCGCGGGCTGGAAGGCTTTGCCAATGGCGCGGGGCGGCTGTTTGCCTGGGCGGGCCTGTTGATGGTGCTGCAACAGACGATCATCGTGTTCTTGCAACGCATCTTTGCCCGGCCGGACATTTCCATCGGCTTCGGCATCCCGCTGCAATTCGATGTCAGCTGGTGGTCCGAGGAGCTGAAGTTCTACAACGCGCTCGTGGTGTCGCTGTGCCTGGCCTACACCTTCGTGCAGAAGGAGCATGTGCGCGTGGACCTGATCTATGATCGGGTCAATTTCCGCACCAAGCGCGTGATCGACATGGTCGGCTCGCTGATCTTCATGATGCCGATGGCCGTGCTGATCTGGATGTATTCGTGGTATTTCATGTGGCGGCACCTGATCGTGCCGAAACCCTCCGCCTCTGACACGCTGGACCGGCTGCTGCTGAAGTCGCGTGCGATGCGCTGGAACGTGGAAACCATCGGCTTCAGCCCCAATGGCTTTACGGGCTATTTCCTGTTCAAGGTGCTGATCGTGGCGCTGTGCGGCATGATCTTCCTGCAGGCCATTGCGTTCTTCTTCCGATCCTACCTCGAATTCCGCGAAGGCGAGGCATCGGAAGACAAATATCTGGACAGCGACAAGCTCGAAACGGGTGAAGAACCCTACGAGCGCGCAGAATTCTAAGGGACGGACACGACCATGCTCTTTGGACTGGATGGGGTCGAGATCGGGCTCATTATCGTTTTCGTCACGCTGTTCTCCGCCATTCTGTCGGGGTTCCCGGTGGCCTTTGCCATCGGCGGCGCGGGGGTGATTTCCTTCGGGATCATCGCGGCGCTGGACAGCGCGGGATTGCTGATTCACCAGGCGATCGATACGCAATCGGCGGCCTATTACGCGTTGCTGGAAAACGGCATCAAGGAAGACGCGATCTCGATCTTCCGATACCCCGATTTGCCACGGATGGAGACGCCGGTGTTCCCGCGTGGCTGGGAATTCGCGCTGGACCGCAACGTCAGCTTCGTGGTCAACCGCATCAATGAACGCGTCATTGCGGGCCAGAGCATCGAGACGCTGCTGGCGGTTCTGATGTTCGTGCTCATGGGCATTGTTCTGGAACGCTCCAAGATCGCGAACGATCTGCTGACCACCATGGCGCGGGTCTTTGGCCCCATGCCGGGCGGTCTGGCGGTGTCCATCGTGGTTGTGGGCGCGTTCCTGGCGGCCTCTACGGGGATCGTGGGGGCAACTGTTGTCACCATGGGCCTGCTGGCGCTGCCGACGATGCTGCGCAACAACTACTCGCCGGAATTGGCAACGGGCGTGATCGCGGCCTCCGGCACGCTGGGGCAGATCATTCCGCCCTCCATCGTGATCGTTCTGCTGGGCACGCTGGCGGGGGATCTGTATTCCGCCGCGCAGGAAAACCGGGCGCAGCTTGCGGGTTGTACCGATGCGCTGACCTATCTGGGCGAGCCTGCGGTGGTCTCGGTCGGCACGCTGTTCCAGGCTGCGCTGCTGCCGGGCATCATGCTGGCGGGTCTCTATGCGCTCTATGCGCTAGGCTATGCCTTCGCCAACCCGTCCAAGGCCCCGCCGGTGGAACTGGGCGACAGCACGGGCGAGCCTGTGACCTCTGGCGAGGCGCTGACCTGGTTCCTGGCGGTTCCGGCGGCCTTGATCGCGGGCACGCTGTTGCTGGGCCAACTGAACATCGTGGGCAGCCAGTCCGTGATCGTCGACAGCTTCTCTGACGCGTCCGAGGGCGCAAGCCTGCGCACCAATGTGGGCGATCAGTGCAAGGCCTCCATGATCGAACTGCATGGTCAGGACGCCTGGGATGAGGCAGTGGCGCAGCAGGCCGCCATTGCGGCCGCTGGCGGGGCAGAGGAATCGCGCCGCCTGACCGCTGAGGAAATCGCCGAACTCACCGTTGAACGTGTGGCCGCCGCGGCCCCCGTGGGCACAGGCGTTGCCACGCTGATCATCATGCTGGGCCTTGTGCTGTCCTTTGCGCGCGGCGTCTCACCGTCGTCGGACCCGATGCCGCTGGCGGTCGGGGCGGCGGGGCTGGTGCTGGTGGCGCTGGCGGATGTGCTGTTCATCGGGCCGCTCAACTCGCCCTCTTTCACCTTCGTGGTGCTGTCGATCCCCTTTGGCATCGCCCTGTGGGGCGCCCGGCACGCCGCCGCGCGCCTTGCGGAGAACGAACTGATCCGCGTGGTCTTCCCGCCGCTGGTTCTGATCGTGGCGGTGCTGGGCTCCATCCTGGGCGGCATCACCAACCCGACGCCCGCCGCGGCGCTGGGGGCCTCCGGCGCGATCATGCTGGCGGCCTATCGCAAGCTGGGCGAGGAAGGCGGCACCGGCCGGATCATCATCTTCTCGACCTTCGCGTTGGTCATCATGATCCTGGTCGGGATCAACTTCGACCTGCGGATCAACCAGGAGGTCGTCTCGGCCGAGACATGGATCTTCTTCCTGATCGCCTATGCCGCGTATCTCTATGCGCTGTTCGGGCTGCTCTACAGCTGCTGGGTGCTGTTCCGTGCCAACGTGCTGACGCCTGCGGTGCGCCAGACCGCCAAGGTCACGAGCATGGTGTTCACCATTCTCATCGCCTCGCAGTTGCTGAACCTTGTGGTGATCTCCTTCGGCGGGGAACATTACATCCAGCAGTTCCTGAAGAGCTTCGACAACGAGATCACGGTGTTCCTGATCGTGATGCTGGTGCTGTTCATCCTGGGCTTCGTGCTGGATTTCCTTGAGATCATCTACATCGTGGTGCCCATCGTCGGGCCGGTGATCTATGGCGGCAGCTTCGATCCGAAATGGGTGACCATCATGATCGCGGTCAACCTGCAGACCTCCTTCCTGACGCCACCTTTCGGCTTTGCGCTGTTCTACCTGCGCGGGGTTGCCCCCAAGGCGCAGGTGACGACAGGGCATATCTATCGCGGGGTGATCCCCTTCGTGCTGATCCAGATTTTCGGGCTGGCCCTGCTGTGGACCTTCCCCGGAATCGTGACGCTGGTGCCGGATCTGATCCCGAACTGATCGGTGGCGGGCCGCCCGTGCGGCCCGCATGCCGGACTGCCAATGCAAAGAAGGCCGCCCCATCGGGCGGCCTTTTGCGTTGGTGTCATGGTGGCGGGTGCCTCAGCCCCGGCGATCCGGCAGCGAGATGTTGGAGACCTGTTCCGCGATGGAGTCCGTCACATTGGGGTGCGCCTCCGCGGCGTAATCGGCGGGGTCTGTCATCCGCTCCCATTCGCCGCGGCGATACAGCTCCAACCCGGAAAACCGCGCCTTGTAGCCCATCTTGGGCGAGCCGGGCACCCAGTAGCCCAGATAGACAAAGGGCAGCCCGGCCTCGCGCGCGATCTCGATGTGATCCAGGATGATATAGCTGCCCAGGCTGGCGCGCGGCAGGTCCGGGTCATAGAAGGAATAGACCATGGACACCCCGTCAGACAGCACGTCCGTCAGGCATACGGCAATCAGCTCGTCCGTATCATCATCCACATATTCCACCACGCGGGTGCGGATCGGCGTCTCCTCGATCATGGAGGCGAACTCGAACACATCCATATCCGCCATGCCGCCATCGGCGTGCCGGGCGGCCAGATAGCGGCGGAACAGCGCGTATTGATCCTCGGTCGCCCAGGGGCTGGTGCTGCGGCGGGTCAGGTGGGCATTGCGGCGGCTGATCTTGCGCTGCCCGCGCGAGGGCGAGAATTGCGCCACGTTGATCCGGGCGGACATGCAGGCCGTGCAATCGGAACAGGACGGCCGATACAGCACGTTCTGTGACCGCCGGAACCCCTGGCGGGACAGCGTGTCATTGAGCTTCTCGGATTGGTCGCCCTGCAACGCGGTAAACAGTTTCCGCTCCATCTTGCCCTCCAGATAGGGGCAGGGTTGGGGCGCGGTGACATAGAACTGTGGCGCAAGCGGCAGTGTGTGGCGCATGAGATCCGTATCTATCCAGAGGCTGTCAGTCCACGGCCCTCAGGGCCAAGATGACAGGAGCGTAACAAGCGTTCGCCCCTGCGCCAAGCCCGGAGTGCGGGCCTCAGGCGGCGCGATTGATGATGGTTGTGCCCAGCACCATATCCGTCAGCCCGCGGCCATGGGAATCCAGCAGCATCATCACCACGGAGACCGCCTGCAGGATCGGCAGAGAGACCGAGACCGTGTAGCCCAGCGTATGCAGCGTGGCCACCGCGCCATCCACCGGGCGGCCATCCAGCGCCACAAGTTCCAGCGACATCACGCGCATGCCCCAGGTGGCCCGGCCGCGTGCCAGCGTGATTGCGCGGTAGAAGAAGCCGAGCACGAGAAACAGGAAGGGTAGGAAGAACAGCGCGATGAAGGCGGTGAACACCACGATGGGCACGGCCAGCGCCAGGATGATCGCCGCGTCGATCCCCCAGGCGATCAGGCGTTTCAGCGGCACGCCGCTGTAGAACTCTGGCTGGGCAAACGGGTCCGGCGCGGGGGTCAGAACGGGGGGCATGGATGGCTCCGGCTGATTCGAGAGGGGGCAGATGGCAAGCATGGCCCCCCAAAGGGGGACCATGCGGGGCGCCGTGGCGCAAGGGCGATCAAGCCTCGGCGGTGTCGTCCTGGGCGGCGCGGCGGGCGCGGCTGCGTTCATCCATGAACTGGTCGAACTCCGCCTTGTCTTTTGCGTCGCGCAGGCGCTGCATGAAGGCGTCGAAATCCTGCTGTTCCTGGTTCAGGCGGGCCAGCGTGTCTTCGCGGTAGGCGTCGAAGGCGCTGTTGCCACTGGGCCGCATGGCCGCGTGATAGGGCGACCGGCGCGCGGCCTTTTGTTTGCAGCAAGTTCCAAACATGCGTTTACTCCAGATCATGTAGGCCAACAGGGCGAGTCCGATCGGCCAGAAAAAGATGAACCCCAGCACCATTGCGGCGATCCAGGCGCCCTTGCCCCTGGCGTCCAGCCAGGTTTCGGCGCGCATGAACCAGCCGGCAGGGGCGGCCAGGGCGTCGTGGGATGCGGTGGTGGTCATTGGGTTCTCCGATGTTGCGGGTTTATGTGAATGCTCTTCACATTACACGATATCGGAAAGGCCCTCGCTGCTTTCAAGGGTCAATGTAAACAAAATTCACATTGGCGCGGCAAATCAATCCGCGGGGGTTTCCTGACAGAAATCTGCCACGGTGGCGCCTGTCAGGCGGTGCAGATCACGCGCGTCCAGCGCCACCATATGCCGGGGCGTGCCAGCCGCGGCCCAGACCGTTTCAAATTCTAACAGCCGCGGGTCCATCCAGATGCGCGGCGGCGTCAGGTGCCCGATGGGCGACACCCCCCCGATGGCAAAGCCCGTGCGCGCCCGAATCAGCGCGGCATCGGCGCGGGCCAGGGCCTCGCCCGCCGTGGCACTGGCGCGGGCGGGGTCCACCCGGTTGCCGCCCGCCGTCAGGAACAGGGCGATCACATCGCTGCCGGGGGCGTGAAAGGCGATGCTTTTCACGATCTGGTCCAGCGCACAGCCCACGGCGGCAGCGGCGGCCTCGGCCGTGCGGGAATCGCCCACCTCCAGGATGCGGTGGGGCAGGGCGGCTGCGTCCAGCGCGCGTTTGACACGGGTCAGGCTCTTGCTCATGGGGGCTCTCCAACGGGTCGGATCCCAGATTGGCGCGATGCGCGGGCACTTGCAAATGCCTGTGGCGCATGGCCATCTGCCGCCA
>CBFHYV010000109.1:0-9572 GCA_965660085.1 uncultured Paracoccaceae bacterium | reverse complement strand
GCCTGCGTCAGGCGCGCAAAGCTCCAGCGTTCGGCGCGGGCCGGGCCCAGCACCGCCAGCGCGATCTTGTCCGGGCAGGCCGCCCCCGCCGCCAGAACATGCGCCGCCAGGTTGAAGGGCGTGGGGCAGGGCGTTGGCGCGCTGGTGTCAAAGACGGAAAGCATGACGGTGGCATAGGCGCTGCACCGCATGGTTGCAAGCCGCGCGGCGCGGGGGTATCGAGCGCATCTATGGCAGACCATGATCCCAGACATCTGATCCGCGTCGCGCGCGAGGACGGCAGCGACAGCCTCGCAGAGCCGCTGGATCTTGGCATGCGCGTGCGAGAGCTGCGCAAGGCCCGCAACTGGACGCTGGAACAGGCGGCCCGGCAGGCGGGGCTGGCCCGGTCCACCCTGTCCAAGATCGAAAACGGCCAGATGTCACCCACCTATGACGCGCTGAAGAAACTGGCCGAGGGGTTGGAGATCAGCGTGCCGCAGCTGTTCACCCCGCCGCAGAAAGAGCAGATCAACGGGCGCATGACGCTCACGCGCAGCGCGCAAGGCGCCAGCCACGCCACCGCCACCTATGAGCATGAGCTGCTGGCCGAAACCCTGACCAAGAAGCGCATGCTGCCCTACCGCTGCCGCGTCCGCGCCCGCCGGATGGAGGAGTTCGACGGCTGGGTGCGCCATGATGGTGAGGAATTCCTCTATGTGCTGACGGGCATCGTGCGCCTTTACACGGAGTTCTACGAACCGGTTGAGCTGCGCCGCGGTGACAGTGCCTATTACGACGCCACCATGGGCCACAACGTGGTGTCCGTCAGCGAGGATGACGCAACCATCCTGTGGGTGACATCGCTCGGGTAAGCGGTGTGCAGGCATCCTGGGCCGGTGACGCGGCCTGAGCCGTTGAAGAAGGACGGCAACCACAAGGCAAGCTGCGTCAGCAAAACCAGCCCCAGCACGGCCCAGCCTGGCCCGCCGCCCGTCCTGATCCGGCCCTTCAGGCGAAGGGTCCGCCTGCCGTGATCACTCGCCTATGCCTGGGCGCGCGCTGCCGGATTGTGGGCCAGCACTCTGCGCCCGGGTGGTGTCCGGGGCATGGAGGCTTGGGGCGATGTCCTGCAGGGCGCTATCCCGTTCAGACCGGGGCGCATAGAGGTCGCGCAGGTCGGCCTCGGCCACGCCATCGGCGTGCATGACCAGCCGGATCATCGGGTCGGCCAGCATCTCCTCCAGGAAGAGGTCGGCCATCGCCTTGCCGCTCAGCCCGTCGCGGGTGACCGCGTCCCGGAAATCCGCCAGCGGAACGGTCAGCGTGCGGCTGAGGCCGGGATGCGAGGCGCGCGCAGGCAGCTGGACCCGCACGGATGACGCCCGCGCGCCTGCGGGTCCCTCAGCCGGCGCGGGCGGGTGCATTTCAATGCCATATTCGCCCGGCGGCAGGGTTTCGTTGAAGTTGGGCAACTGGAACGGTCGCAGGAATACGGTGGTCTTCTGAACAGCGGTGGTCATCTTGGATCTCCACGGGAATTGGGGGGGCTGCCTGCGGGCAAGCGGGCAGAGCCGCCGGCCGCAGGGGCCGGCGAGGGATTGACATAGATTGTGTGAAAGAATGGCCTGCCGGTCAGGTCCTGGACCCGGCGGGGTCATGCCGCGCGTCCAGGGTCCAGACGTCAAACTGCGTCAGGGTGCTTGGCCCGAAGGTCTGGGTCAGCGGCACATCCGCGGCGTCACGGCCACGGGCAATCAGGATCCGGCCGATGCGTCTTGAATTGTTGCGGGGGTCGAAAACCCACCAACGGCCGTCCAGATAAACCTCCATCCAGGCGGCGAAATCGTCCGGGGCGTGCGGCTCGGGTTGGCCGAACTCGCTGAGATAGCCGGTGCAATAGCGGGCGGGGATGTTCATGCAGCGGCACAGGGCAATCCCAAGATGGGCGAAATCCCGGCAGACCCCCTGCGCCCCTGCCAGCGTTTGGGAGGCGGTGCGGGTTGCGCTGGCGGCCATGTAGTCAAAGGCCACAGCGCCGTGGACGAAATCACAAATCGCCTGCACGCGCGCCCAGCCCGGGGGCGTGGTTCCGAAGCGG
This sequence comes from uncultured Paracoccaceae bacterium, assembly GCA_965660085.1. Classification (GTDB taxonomy): domain Bacteria; phylum Pseudomonadota; class Alphaproteobacteria; order Rhodobacterales; family Rhodobacteraceae; genus CBFHYV01. The sequence continues at coordinate 7,492 of CBFHYV010000109.1, read as the reverse complement.
CGCCAGGCCTCCTCGGACAAAAGATCCGTATCGCAATAGCGGCTGCCCAGCAGATAGACCAGCGTATCGACCGGCAGGTCCTGGACCGCGGCCTGCCGCGCATCCGGCGCAACAGGGTCCGGCAATCCGCCGTCGCGGAAGATCCCGTCCGTGGAGACGGTGAAATCCCCCGCCGGCGCCACCATCCGCGTGCACCAGTTTCCAAACTCGTCCCGATAGCTTTCCAGCGGAACGCTGGGCGAGGTCACCAGATAATCGGCGCGCTCCAGGTCCCCAAAGCGCGAATAATGCACATTCAGCATCGCGATCAGCGGCGTGGGCTGGCTGAGCCGATAGGTCAGGCGGCACCCGATCCGCATGCGGATGCCGGGGGCCTGGGGGGTGTCCGTCTGCTGTGAATTATCGTCCAAGAACACATTCCCCATTTGAGAGCTGAAAGCTGCGATCACACCGCCAGCGGTTGCCGGACCGGTCCAGATGCGCATTCTCCGGCAGCGCAATCGGCGCGCAGGTGGCGTTCACCGGCGTAAACCCGCGGTCACAGCGCCAGCCCGGCCCGTAGGAGGCCGGGTCCAGAAAGGCGTTTTCCGGCAGCGCCACAGGGTCACAGCGGCCGTCGGTTTCAACAAAGCCACGCTCGCAGGCCCAAAGGCCACCGAAATCGGCATTGGTGAGATAGCCGTTCTCCGGCACGGCAATCGGGATGCAATCACCGGAGGAGGCGGTGTAGCCGCGCGCGCAGGTCCAGCCGGTGCCCGCGGTGTCATCGCTGAGATAGGCATTGTCCGGCAGGTCGATGGCAACGCAGCCTCCGCGTTGCTGGCGAAAGCCGCGCGCGCATTGCCAGTCATGGCCGGAGGAGCGCAGGAAGGCATTGTCCGGCACGGGGATCGCCTTGCAGGACATGGCGCCGGTGTCCCTGTATCCGCGCTTGCACGCCCAGCCTGCCCCGTAGGACCGGCCTGTCGCATACGCGTTTTCGGGGATGTCAACGGCCACACATTCACCGCCGTCGGCCTGGAATCCCGGCAGGCAGTTCCAGCCGCTGCCATAGCTGCGCGCCTCGGCGTTGTCTGGCAGCGGGCCGCTGCCATCCTGGGCCAGGGCCGGATTGGCAAGGCAGAGGATCATCCCGAAGGCGGCGATAGTGGCCTTGTAAAGGCGCGGTATGGTCATCACACCGATCATCCGTTGTCGCCCGCGGGCGCTGGGCCGCCGTCCGGCGCATCCATGTCCAGCATGTCCAGGCAGGCCCGCGCGATGTCACGGTCCGGCGCCGTGCGTCCGGGCACCGTGGCCCAGCCGGCCTCCATCAGCGCATTGCGGCGCTGATAGGTCTGGGCATCCCGGATCGCCGCGATCTTCATCACGCGGTCCGGGTCAACCCGCGCCATATCAAGGCAGACCGGCACCATCGCGGCCACGACATCTTGCCTGGACAGGGCCATGGCCCTGTCCCGCGCCGTGGCGCCGGTCACCCAGCCGCCCCAGGCAAAGCCGCCGATGCCGATGACCGCCGCGCCGATCAAGGCGCCATAGATGCCGGGTTTCACCCATTCGGGAGTGTTCATATCAGTGTGCTCCTGCGGAGAAAGCGCCGCCTCGCTGTTTCGGCCGGGTCGCAGTCAGCTGCCGGTTCAGCGCGGTCCATGTCTTTCGGCCGGGGGGCCACCGATCCGGGATCAAGCGGCCATTCGGTCCGAACGCCCGGCCGGCCGGCGCCGCGCCGGCCTTTTCCGCTGGGGTTTTGCCGCGGCTTTCATCGCTTCCCACGGGCGGCCGCCGGCAACCTCGATGCTGGTGCCCAGCACCTTTTCGATCGCCTTCAGCTCCGCCATCTCATCAGAGGCGCAGAAGGCGATGGCGCGGCCGCTCTGACCGGCCCGTGCCGTCCGCCCGATCCGGTGGACATAGTTTTCCGGCACATTGGGCAGATCGAAGTTGTAGACATATCCCACGCCGGGGATGTCGATCCCGCGGGCGGCCACATCCGTGGCCACCAGCACACGCACCGTGCCCGCCTTGAAGGCGGCGATGGCGCGGTCGCGCTGGCCCTGGCTTTTGTTGCCGTGGATGGAGGTTGCCGCAAAGCCGGCGCGGTCAAGCTGTTTCATCAGGCGTTCGGCGCCGTGCTTGGTGCGCGAGAACACGAGCGCGAGGTCATCGCGATGCGCGTCCAGCAATTCGATCAGCAGGTCCTGCTTGTGGTCCTTGGCGACGAAATGCACCGAATGGGCCACCTTGTCGGCCACCTTGCCGGGGGGCGAGACTTCCACGCGGACGGGGTTGTCCAGATACTGGCGGGACAGTTCCGCCATTGACTTCGGCATCGTGGCCGAAAACATCATGGTCTGCCGGTCGCGGTTGAGCTTCTGCGCGATGCGGCGCAGCGCGTGGATGAAGCCGATGTCCAGCATCTGGTCGGCCTCATCCAGGACAAGAAAGCGCGTCTGGCCGAGGTCGATGGAGCCGCGGTCCATCAGGTCAATCAGACGTCCGGGCGTTGCCACGACGATATCGGTGCCACGGGCCAGCCGTTCGGCCTGTCCGTTGATGGATTTGCCGCCGACGATCAGCGTGATGCGCAGATCCTTGGTCAGCCCCTGAAGGGTCTGGACGATCTGGGTGGCCAGCTCTCGGGTCGGGGCAAGCACCAGGCCGCGTGTGGACCGCGCCGCGGCCCGTTCGGGGCGTTTTGACAGTGCCACGGTCAGCGGGATGCCAAAGGCCGCCGTCTTGCCGGTGCCGGTCTGGGCGATGCCCAGGATGTCCTTGCCCTGCAGCGCGGGCGGGATGGCTTGCTGCTGGATGGGGGTGGGTTGGGTCAGGCCCATGGCCTGAAGCCGCGAAACCATGCGGTCATTGAGACCGAGTTCATTGAAAGTCATGTCATTCCTTGGCCGAACCCTGTGTTCGGCGTCACCGATCCGCGCGCAGATGCACGGTCGGTCTGGGGTGCTCCCGGGGCGACCACTCCGGCGCCGCATTGCGCCTGGAGCCACCTAGGGCGGCGTCCCCCCTTCGTGATGTGGGAAAACGATGCGTCACGGCCGGGGGCGGGAAAAGACCCGCCTGCTCACGCGGCAGAGCGATAACGCTGGTTCATATATGGGGGCTAACGCTGGCTTGTCAATCCCGCGCCTTTCCGCGCCCGGCCGGGCCGGCGCTTTGCAATCTTACACTACGCCCCTTGTAAGTCGGCGGTGCAGGCCGCATATCTAGGGGGCGCGTTTTTCTCTGCGATCTTCTGCTTCCGTTTATCCGGCTTCAGTCGTTCCCTCAGTCTGACTATGCCGGGCTGCCGCATTCTGTGGGCAGCACATGAACAGGAGACCACGGATATGGCCAATGGCACCGTGAAATTTTTCAACACCCAAAAAGGCTTCGGCTTCATCGAAACCGACACCGGCGGCCGGGACGTTTTCGTCCATATCTCCGCTGTCGAACGCTCTGGCCTGACCGGCCTGGCCGACGCCCAGAAAGTGACCTTTGAGGTCGAAACCGGCCGCGATGGCCGCGAAAGCGCCACCAACCTGGCGCTGGCGTAACCGATCCGGGGCCATGTGCGTGTCTTGCGCGCATGGCCCCGTCTTGTTGCCCCGGATCCGTTCGGGGCCGCTTGGCCGCCCGTCTGGGCATCCGCTGCGCGGGCCCTGGCCTGTGCCCACGGCCACGGGCCGCATGGATTGCCCCGGCTGCGCCCTGGACGTCACGCATGGCGCGCAAGGCTGCGCAGACCCCGGCGGATGACGTCCGATCTGGCCATTCCTGCCATCTGGTCCGTCCAATATGCGCGGCCCGCCGTGCCGGATGGCGCGGGCCTTTGCGCCCCGCCGGGGCGCGGCGGTCGCGTTTCCGCACCTCAACCCCAAGGAGCCTTCGCATGCCGAACATCGTTGTTAGAAGACAGTCCGATGCCGTCCACGACCCGTTCAAGAAAGTGTCCAAGGCGAAAAAATCCGAAGTGGCGGTGCGCGAAATGCCTGTCATCCAGCTGGGTGAACACAGCCGCTACCAGATCAAATCCGGCTGGCTTTCGGGAACCTTCGTCGCCCGGGCCTTTCCCAAGCCGCCAACCGCAGTGCGCGGCGTGATCGCCGAGGCCACCGGCGCGACCGAGGAAGCCGCCATTGCCGCATTGCATGAGGCCATCGACGCCCGCGAAAACCGCCGGACGGGTGAGCGCCGCCGGGACACGCACACCGGCGCCGATGTCCCCAGCGTGGAAGAATATGTCGAGGCGGTCCGCCAGATCGCCCTGTCCGGTCCGCAGACCGCCATGCTGACCGCGCTGTCCCTGGCCGAGGATGACGGGTTGACCGACGCACGCATGGCCTATGCGGCCGGCTATAAATCCAAAGCCTCCGCGCATCGGTCCTTCGTGGCGACAGGCTTGCTGATTGCCAAATACCTCTCAACCGGGTCGCAGGGCGACGGGGCCGTGGTCACAGCGGAAAGCACCGCCCTGCTGGGCTTTCGGGGTGCGACGGAGACCGAGGAACAGCCGGGCAGCTGGATCATGCACCCGGAACTGCGCCAGGCCGTGCGCCTGGCCCTGTAATCCAGCGCGCAGGTGGCGGGCCGTGCCCGCCGCCCGCGTCTTGCGCGGCTCAGACGCCGGCAATCCGCAATACGCGCACCAGCAGGGCAAAGGTCCACGGCGCAACGTAGCGCAACCTGGGCTTCCTGGCCTCTGCCGCCGCGGTGATCTTGCGGACGATCGTGTCTGTCGAGCCGACCTCCAGCCATCGCAACAGCGTGTCGGTCTTGTTGCGCATCGCGTCGATCTGCGCGGGCGAGAACATGGAGCCGTTCTTCTCCATCCATTCAAAGCGGCTGTTGGACAGTTTCTGGTTGAAGCCGGTGCGGTAGGGGCCTGGCTCTACCACGCAGACCTGGATGCCCTTGCCCAGCGTTTCCATTTCCTTGCGCAGCCCCGCCGCCGCGGCCGAGACCGCGAATTTGGACATGGAATACGGCATCAGGAAGGGTTCGGGGATCCGGCCCGTGATCGAGCTGATGAAGATGACGGTGCCGCCCCCGCGCGGGATCATGCTCTTGATCGCCACCTGTGACAGTTCCAGCGAGGCGAAGACATTGACCTCAAACAGCCGGCGCACGCGGTCGATGTCTATCTCCGCGAGCGAGCCGGACTCGCTCATCGCGGCGTTGTTGACCAGAACGTCAATCCCCAGATCGGCGATCTGGGCCCGATCCTCTGCCAGGGTGATGTCCAGTTTCAGAACCGTGGCCGTGGGCCCCAGTTCCGCCTGCACCGGGGCAATCTCCCCCGCGTGATGCACCGCGGCGAAAACCTTGTGCCCCCGGGTGATGAGGTGTTTGGCCGTGTCCTTGCCGATGCCTGTGCCCGCGCCGGTGATCAGAATGGATTTCTTGGTCATGATGCTGCCGTCTCACTTGCCCGCATGTGCGGGTGTTTCATGGGGGCCACGGGCGCGTCGGAACAGGCCCGTGGCGGATCTGTTCACGCCGGGCGTCGGCGCATCACGGACCAGAGCGCCCAGATCACCCCGGACAGAATGGCCAGCGCGCCCAGCAGCACGGCCGCAAACAGCGGCCAGTAGTTTGCCACGATCTTGCCCACCGCATTCTTGATCAGCTGCTGGCGCGCGCTTTCGCCCGGCCCGAAGTCATAGACCCCCACATCCGCGGCATAGCGGTCATATTCGGCCCGCATGTCGGCAAACAGCTCCGGCTGTTCGGCGGCCAGGTCATTGGTCTCGCCCGGGTCAACGGACAGGTCAAAAAGACGCCATTCACCATCATCGAAGGGCGCGGGCGTTCTGGTGATCTTCCAGTTGCCACGATAGAGCGCGGCGGTGCCGCTGACCTCAAAGGGCATGGAGTCCGTTTCGGCATAGACCTGATCGGCCTGCCCGGTCAGCACCGGCATCAGGGACCGCCCATGAAAGGCCGCGTCCGAATAGGCCACGCCCGCGGCATCCAGAAGCGTTGGCGTGATATCGGACAGTTGCGCCCGCGCATGGCTGATCCCGACCTGGGCAATCCCCGGACCCGCGATCACGAAGGGCACGCGCATCCCGCCTTCGCCCGCGCTGAACTTGAACAGATGCAGCGGGGCGGCAGAGACCGCGGCCCATTCATGGCCGATGGCGGCGATGCTGCCCGGCTGCCCGAGGTTGTCATAGTCCGTGTCCCAGCCCTCGCTGAGCATGAAGCCCAGCTCGATCAGCAGCGTGGGCAATTCAGAGGTCTTGCCCAGCGTGGCGGATTCCGGCCCGTTGTCCGACAGGACCACAACGATCGTGTCCTGCAGCTTTCCGGTGCTGTCCAGATGGTCCAGCAACCGGCCCAGATGAAAATCGGCGGCCTCCATCATCCCTGCGTTGACCTGCATCACGCGCGCCCAATAGGCCTTTTCCTGCGCGCTCAGGTCCGCCCATCGGCGGCTGTTGAGGGGCCAGTCCGCAAGTGTTGTGGAGGCCGGGACGAGGCCCAGGTCAATGGCCCGTTCCAGGCGTTCCTGCCGCATGACCTCCCAGCCGCGGTCAAAGACGCCGTTGTAGCGGTTGATATAGTCCGGGGACACTTGCAGCGGGATGTGGATGGCCTGAAAGGCCAGATAGCCGAAGAACGGGCGGTTGGGGTCGCTTTCCTCAACATAGGAGATCATCTTGTCGACGATGTTGCGCGAGGAGTAGAAATCCTCCGGCAGGGAGACCTGCGTGCCGTCCTCAAACCATTTCATTTCCTTGTAAAGCGGCAGATAGGATTTGGTGTTGAAGTTGCTGGACCCGGTTGAATCCAGAACCCAGCTTCGGTCAAAGCCGAAGCGCGGCGGCAGGTTCTGGCCGATATGGCCGATGCCCCATTTGCCTGAGGCAAAGGTCTGATAGCCTGCGTCCTGCAGCAATGTGGCAATGGTTTCCTGGTCATCCTGCCAGGTCAGGCTGTAGGCGGGCAGGGCGCGCATGTCATCGTTCATGACCTCGGCGATGCTGCCCATTCCGATGGAATGGTTGTTCTGCCCGGTCAGCAGGGACGCGCGGCTTGGTCCGCATTGCGGCGTTGCATAGAACCGGGTGAGCATCGCGCCGCTCTGCGCCAGCCGGTCGATGTTTGGTGTTGCGGTGTCGCTGCCATAGGCCCCGAAATCCATGAACCCCGCGTCATCGACCACGACCACCAGAATGTTTGGCTGCCTGTCCTGGGACAGGGCGGCGGCGGGCGCCAGCGTGGACGCCATGCACAGGCAGGCTGCAATGATCTGTTTCGCCGACATCTTGTTCCCCCCAGCGGCCGTTTTGGCCACGGTGACAAGGTTGCCCCGTCAAGTCTGAGCAATAGTGGACAATGCCGCCGCCGCCTGTTGGGTGTGACGCAGGGGCACTGGAAAAATCCCGCGTGCCGCAGGGCGGCGCGTCTTACATTTTTGGCACCCGTCTTGTCCCCCGCGCGCATCCCTGGGGCAGCGGCCGGGGCTTCCCGCAGGGTCATCCGCGCGTGACGC
>CBFHYV010000108.1:0-9574 GCA_965660085.1 uncultured Paracoccaceae bacterium | reverse complement strand
GGCCAAGCGCGCGCTGGATGGCGCGGATCCAGGCGCGCGGCGTGGGTGTATCGGCCAGGGGCGCAGGCGCGCGTTCGCCCGCTGGGTTCAGATCCGCCAGGATGCCGGGCAGGGCGCGCGCCACCTGCGCGCGGGTCATGCCGGAGGCCAGGCGCCTGTCATAGGTCACCCGCAGCACCAGCATGTCAAAGGGCGTCAGCACGGCGTGGATGTTGTCATCGTTGAACACGCTGTCGGCCAGCCGATACAGGTCATTCAGCGGGCCAAGCGCCTGGGCGATCTCCTCATGCAGGCAATCGCGGATTTCCTGCGGCGCCACGTCATTTGGCACGAAGATCGCCACTTGCCGCCGCTGGTCCAGCGCGGACCAATCCCCCCCGCCGCGACGGTTGAGCGTCAGGAAATCTCGCAGGGTCGATGCGCCGGGGATCACGAAACAGGCGGCCTCTGGCAGGTATTCCGAAATCTGGGCGCGGGGCAGGGCATTGACGGTAATCTCCGCGCCCGGCTCATCGCGGCGGGTGATGTTGATGCGGGCCTCGGTGCGCAGCCGCAGGATCAGCGCCTCCAGATCGCCGGCGACGCTGTCGGGCACATTGCCCACAAGGCGCAGGCGCACGGGGCCTTCGAACCGGGTCATGCGGTCCAGCGTGCGGCCGCTTTCCAGCTCGAACGTCAGGTCAAGGATATCCCGCGCGATGGAGGCGTTGGAGCGCGCTACGGGCCGGCGCGCGGGGCTTTCGGCAAAGCTGCGCATCTGCGGCAGTTGCAGCCGCCGCACCAGCGTATCCTCATCCACCGGCGCGGGCTGCGGCGCGCAGCCGGCCGCCAGCGCCAGAAGCGCACAGCCCAGCACCGCCTGACGCCACAGCGCCATCAGGGGCGCACGTATTTGATGAAGGGCGTCCATGTGCCGACCTTATCATAGAGCACGCGCGCCGGGGCGTTGAACTCCTGCGTCATCCAATAGACGCTGGGGCGCCCGGCGGCGTCGGCGGCCTGATACACGGCCTCGATCAGCGCGCGGGCGATGCCCTGACCCCGCGCCTGGGGCGCCACGAACAGATCTTGCAGGTAGCACACGCCCTCGGGGCGCCAGCAATGGCCGTGATAGAGGTAGTTCACCAGCCCCACCGCCGCGCCATCGGGCGCGATGGCCAGAAAAGCCTGGAAATCAGGCTCCGCCGGATCGCTCAGCCGGGCGAAGGTTTGGCGGGCGACGGTCTCTGGCAGGGTGGTGTCATAGAAGGCCAGATAGGCCTGCCACAACGGCCACCAGGCCGCGAAATCCCCCGCCTGCACCGGCCGCAGGGTCACCGGCGCGTCCATTTCAGCGCCCGCCGCGCCGCGCCATGAAGGCCAGGCGTTCAAACAGATGCACATCCTGTTCGTTCTTCAGCAGTGCGCCATGCAGCCGGGGCAGGGCGCTGGCCCCGTCGCGGCGCAGATCCTCGGCGGTCAGATCCTCTGCCAGCAGCAGTTTCAGCCAATCCAGCACTTCGGAGGTCGAGGGCTTCTTCTTCAGGCCCTGCTGGTCGCGCAGCTCATAGAATTGCGTCAGCGCGGCGGTCAGCAGGCTTTCCTTGATGCCGGGGTGATGCACCTCGACGATCTTGCGCATGGTGTCGGCATCGGGAAAGCGGATGTAGTGGAAGAAACAGCGCCGCAGGAAGGCATCCGGCAGCTCTTTTTCATTGTTGGAGGTGATGATGACGATGGGGCGGTGCCGCGCCCGGACTGTCTGGCCGGTTTCATAGACGTGAAACTCCATCCGGTCGAGTTCCTGCAGCAGGTCATTGGGAAACTCGATATCGGCCTTGTCGATCTCATCGATCAGCAGCACCACCTTGGCCTCCGCCTCAAAGGCCTGCCACAGCTTGCCCTTGCGGATGTAATTGGCCACGTCATTGACGCGCGCATCGCCCAGCTGGCTGTCGCGCAGGCGGCTGACGGCGTCATATTCATACAGGCCCTGCTGTGCCTTGGTGGTGGATTTGATGTTCCATTCCAGCATCGGCAGGTCCAGCGCACGGGCCACCTGGCGGGCCAGTTCCGTCTTGCCGGTGCCGGGTTCACCCTTCACCAACAGGGGGCGTTCCAGGGTGATGGCGGCGTTCACCGCCATGGTCAGATCCTCGGTGGCCACATAATCCTGCGTGCCGTCGAACCGCGTCGTCATCTGCGCTGCCTCTTGCTGCTGCCTGCCTGACCGGGGTAATGCCCGCCCCCGCCAAAGGCAAGCATGCGGCGTGCTGCGCGCCCTTTGTGTAGTGACAAGGCACAGGGCATCGTCTAAACGCAGCCCAGGGGTGCCAATGCCAGCGAGGTAAAGAAAAACCATGACGGATATTGGCGTTGACGAGGGAGTCGCCATGAAAGCCGAGTCATTTTTGCCTGAAGATTATCGTCCCGCCGAGGACGAGCCCTTCATGAACGAAAGACAGCTGGAATATTTCCGCCGCAAGCTTCTGCGCTGGAAAGCTGACCTGCTGGAAGAAAGCCGCGAAACCATCGAAGGCCTGCAAGAGGCCTCGCGCAATATCCCCGACGTGGCCGACCGGGCCTCCGAGGAGACGGACCGCGCGATCGAGCTGCGCACGCGGGACCGTCAGCGCAAGCTGGTTGCCAAGATCGACAGCGCGCTGCGCCGCATCGAAGAAGGCGAATATGGCTATTGCGAGGTGACGGGCGAGCCGATCTCGCTCAAGCGGCTGGATGCCCGGCCCATCGCCACCATGAGCCTTGAGGCACAGGAACGTCACGAGCGCCGCGAGCGCGTGCACCGCGACGATTGATCCCGTGACCGACGCACAGACAGACAACGCCGCGGGTGACGATCCGCGGCGTTTTGCATTTGCCCAAGGCCGGTTGCAGCGCCTGGTGGATCTGCGCGTTGTGGTGATCGGCGCGGGGATCGGCGGGCTGGCGGCGGCGCTGGCGCTGGCGCGACAGGGCGCGCAGGTCACCGTGCTGGAACAGGCCGAGGCCGTGCGCGAGGTTGGCGCGGGCATCCAGGTCTCGCCCAACGGGATGCGCGTGATCGAGGCGCTGGGGCTGGACGCCGCGCTGACGGCGGCCTCCATCCGTGGGCGGGCCGTTGCGCTGTGGGATGGCCACCGGGGGGAGGAAGTGCTGCGCATGGATCTGCGCGCCCTGCCGGACAGCCAAAGCTATCACTTCGTGCATCGCGGCGACGTCATCGCGCTGCTGGATCAGGCCGCGCGCGATGCCGGCGTGCAGGTGCGGCTGTTGCACAAGGCGGCGGAGGTGCGGCCCGGTGCGCCGGCGCAGGTGCATCTGCGCGATGGTCAGCGGCTGGAGGCGGAACTGGTGGTCGGTGCGGACGGGGTGCATTCCGTGGCTCGCGCCGCCTGCGCCGAAACCGCGCCTGCGCGGTTCACCGGGCAGGTGGCCTGGCGGACGCTGGTGCCCAACACCACCGGCCACCCGGCCCATGCGCGGGTGCATATGGGCGCGCGGCGGCATCTGGTCAGCTATCCGCTGCGCGACGGCAGCCTGGTCAACATCGTCGCCGTTCAGGAACGCCGCGACTGGGCGGAGGAAGGCTGGCACCACCCCGGTGATCCGGCGGAGCTGCGCAGCGTCTTTGCCGATTTCGACGCCGAGGTGCACCGTCTGCTGGCGCAGGTGCGCCATGTCAACCTGTGGGGCCTGTTCCGCCACCCCGTGGCGCGGCAATGGTGGGCGCCGGGGCTGGCGTTGCTGGGCGATGCGGCCCATCCCACGCTGCCCTTCCTGGCGCAGGGCGCCAATATGGCGCTGGAGGATGCCTTTGCCCTTGTCCGATGCCTGGAGCGTGAGCCGGACATGGACGCGGCGCTGGCGCGCTATCAAACCCTGCGCCACGCCCGGGCAGAGCGTGTGATCAAGGCCGCTACGGGCAATGCCTGGAAATACCACTTGCCGCGCGGGCCTGTGCGGGCGCTGGCCCATGCCGGTTTGCGGGGCATGAACCGCTTTGCCCCCAATGCCGCGCTGCGGGGCTTTGACTGGCTGTATGGCTACGACATCACCAAGGAGGCGTGATCGTCGCTGTGCCATGCGGGCTGTGACGGTCCGCGCGGATCATGCGTCCAGCGTCACCCAGACAGGCACATGGTCCGAGGGTTTGTCACCCGCGCGCGCCTGCCTGTCGATCCCGCAATCGGTCATCATGTCCGCGCATTGCGGCGTCATCAGCACATGGTCGATGCGGATGCCGTTGTTGCGCTGCCAGGCGCCGGCCTGGTAATCCCAGAAACTGTAATGTCCCGGCCCCTGCACCCGGGCGCGGAAGGCATCGGTGAAGCCCAGGTGCATGATCCTGTAGAAGGCCGCGCGGCTTTCGGGGCGGAACAGCGCATCCTCGTGCCAGGCCTCCGGGCGGGCAGCATCCTCAGGCTGGGGGATGATGTTGTAATCGCCCAGCATCATCGCCGGCGTCTCATCCGCCAGCAGCGCGCGGGCGCGTTCCTCCAGCCGCGCCATCCAGGCCAGCTTGTAGTCATATTTCGGCCCCGGCGCGGGGTTGCCATTGGGCAGATACAGCCCGCAGATGCGCAGCGCGCCGGATTTCGTGCTCACGCTCGCCTCGATCCAGCGGGCCTGTTCATCCTCCGGATCGCCGGGCAGGCCGCGGGTCACGTCCTCCAGCGGCAGGCGGGACAGGATCGCCACGCCGTTGAAGCTCTTCTGCCCGTGGGTGACGACGTTATACCCCATGTCCTCGAAATGCGCGGCGGGAAAGCCCTCGTCCTGGGACTTGATCTCCTGCAGGACGGCCACATCGGGGCGGGCCTCCTCCAGCCAGGAGGTCAGCGCGCCGATGCGCGCCTTGATGCCGTTGATGTTGAAGGTGGCGATCTTCATGGCACGGCCCCTTGTCCCGTCCTGTTCTGCGCGCCCTCTATCCCGCAGCCGCGCGGCGCGGGCAAGCCCGCAGCGTCAGATGGAGAAACTGGTGCCGCAGCCGCAGGAGGAGGTGGCGTTGGGGTTTTCGATCACGAAGCGCGCGCCGATCAGCTCATCGGAAAAATCGATCACTGCGCCAGACAGGAACGGCAGGGAGACCTCGTCCACCAGCACACGCTCTCCGCCGCCTTCCAGAACCATGTCGTCCGGGCGGGGGGTGTCCAGGCGGATGTCATATTGAAAGCCGGAACAGCCGCCGCCTTCCACGGCGACGCGCAATGCCTTGCCATCGGCATTGGCGCCAATCTCGGCCAGGCGGTCGAATGCTCTCTGGGTGACTTTGGGGGGCAGTTGCATGGGGCCTCCTGCGCGGTTTTCCTTTTGCTCGAAACACAATATACGTGCGAACGGTTGATGCGACAAGGACAGCCCCCATGACTGCGCGTTATGCCTGCCATCCCGGCCAAAGCCGCGGACGGTTGATGCCCGAAGAGGAAAGCACCTTCCGGTCCTGTTTTCAGCGCGACCGGGACAGGATCATCCATGCCTCCGCCTTTCGCCGGCTGAAGCACAAGACCCAGGTGTTCATCGAACATGAGGGCGATTTCTTCCGCACCCGCCTGACCCATTCCATCGAGGTGGGGCAGGTGGCGCGCACGATCTCCGGCGCGCTTGGCCTGAACCTGGAGCTGACAGAAGCCGTCGCCCTGGCGCATGACCTGGGCCACACGCCCTTCGGCCACACCGGCGAGGACGCGCTGGAGGAGCTGATGGCGGATTACGGCGGGTTTGACCACAATGCGCAGGCCATCCGCATCGTCACCAACCTGGAACGGCATTACGCCGAATTCGACGGGCTGAACCTGACGTGGGAAACGCTGGAAGGCATTGCCAAGCACAACGGCCCCGTCACCGGCACCATCCCCTGGGCTCTGGCGGACTACAACGCCCGCCATGACCTGGAACTGCACACTCATGCGAGCGCGGAGGCCCAGGTGGCCGCGCTGGCCGATGACATTGCCTACAACAACCATGATCTGCATGACGGTCTGCGCGCGGGGCTGTTTTCCACCGATGATCTGGCGGAATTGCCGATCCTGTGTGACTGTTTCGCCGCCGTGGACCGCGCCTATCCGGGGCTGAACTACTACCGCCGCCGGCATGAGGCGCTGCGCCGGTTCTTCGGCGTTCTGGTGGGCGATGTGATCGACAATGCCCGCGCCGCGCTGGACGCGCTGAACCCCGACAGCGTGGAGGACATCCGCCACGCGGGCCGGCCGATGGTGCATTTCTCGGACCATATCTGGACGGATCTGAAGGTCATCCGCACCTTCCTGTTCCACAAGATGTATCGGGACGATTCCGTCATGGCAGTGCGGGCGGAGGTCACGCAGGTGGTGCGGGATCTGTTCCCGCTGTTCATGGCGCGCACCGATCTGCTGCCCAAGCAATGGCGCAAGGATGTCACCGCCGCCCAGGGGGACCGCACGCAGATCGCGCGGATCGTCAGCGACTATATCGCCGGAATGACGGACCGCTTTGCCCTGCAGGAACATGAACGCCTTGTCCGCCCGCGCGATGCCGCCAGCCCACTGAACGTGCGCCGGGTCTGAACGCGCGGGTTTGATCGGTCCGGGGGCATTGACGCCCCGGATCGGCCTGTTAGACGCAAGGCGAACAGAGGAAAGAGCCGATGAACATTTTCGCCGACATCCAGACCCTCGTCCTGGGCGCGCTGGACCAGATGGAAACCGCCGGAGAGCTGCCCGCTGGGCTGTCGCGCGCCAATGTCGCCGTGGAGCCGCCGCGTGACCCCGCCCATGGCGACATGGCCACCAATGCCGCAATGGTGCTGGCAAAGCCCGCCCGGATGAAGCCCCGCGACATCGCCGATGCCCTGGCCCGCCGCCTGGGCGAGGATGCGCGGATCGTCTCCGCGGAGGTTGCAGGCCCGGGCTTTCTGAACCTGCGGCTGCATCCCAGCCTCTGGGCACAGGTGACCGCCGCCGCGCTGGAACGCGGCGCGGATTACGGCCGCTCTGCCATGGGGCAGGGCGTGTCCGTCAACGTGGAATATGTCTCTGCCAACCCCACCGGCCCGCTGCATGTGGGACATACCCGCGGCGCGGTCTTTGGCGATGCGCTGGCCAGCTTGCTGGATTTCGCCGGCTATGATGTGACGCGCGAATACTACATCAACGATGGCGGCGCACAGGTCGATGTGCTCGCGCGGTCGGTCTATCTGCGCTACCTGGAGGCGCACGGCCAGGAGGTGACCTTTGAAAACGGCACCTATCCGGGCGATTACCTGATCGAGGTCGGCCAGACCCTGAAGGACAAGGTGGGCGACGCCTATCTGCACCAGCCAGAGGATGTCTGGCTGGAAGATGTGCGCAGCTTTGCCACCGATGCCATGATGGACCTGATCCGCGAGGATCTGGCGACGCTTGGCGTGAAGATGGATCACTTCTATTCCGAAAAGTCGCTCTATGGCACGGGCCGGATCGAGGCCGCGATCGACGCGCTGCGCGCCAAGGGGCTGATCTATGTCGGCGTGCTGGAGCCGCCCAAGGGCAAGACCCCCGAGGATTGGGAGCCGCGCGAACAGACCCTGTTCAAGTCCACCGAACATGGCGATGACGTGGACCGCCCCATCATGAAATCGGACGGCAGCTGGACTTACTTCGCCCCGGACATCGCCTATCACTATGACAAGATCAGCCGCGGCTATGACATGCTGATCGATGTGTTCGGCGCGGATCACGGCGGCTATGTCAAGCGGATGAAGGCAGCGGTGTCCGCCCTGTCCGATGGCAAGACCCCGCTGGACATCAAGCTGACGCAGCTGGTCAAGCTGTATAAAAACGGTGAGCCGTTCAAGATGTCCAAGCGCGCGGGCACCTTCATCACCCTGCGCGACGTGGTCGAACAGGTCGGCCCCGGCGTGACACGCTTTGTCATGCTGACCCGCAAGAACGACGCCAGCCTGGATTTCGATTTCGACAAGGTGATGGAACAGTCCAAGGAAAACCCGGTCTTCTACGTCAACTACGCCTATGCGCGGGTGGCGTCGGTGCTGCGCCGGGCCGCTGACATGGGCATTGCCACGGATGTGGCGGAGCCGCTGATCGAGGATCCGGCAGAGCTGGCCCTGGCCCGCCGCATCGCGGAATGGCCGCGCCAGGTGGAAATCGCCGCGCGGGCGAATGAGCCGCACCGGGTGGCGTTTTTCCTCTATGATCTCGCCTCGGATCTGCATGCGCTGTACAATCGTGGCAATGACAGGCCCGATCTGCGCTTCCTGCAAGAGGACAATCCGGGCAAAAGTGCGGCGAAAATCGCGCTGGCACGAGCAGCGCAGGTTGTCATTTCCGCAGGTCTTGGTATCCTTGGCGTCGAGCCGGCGGAAGAAATGCACTGAACCCCGCATCGCCCCGGCTTGAGGCAGAGACGTTGTGACGGGGCAAACACGCCCCGGAGACCGCGAGGCGAGCATGGCAGTATTCCACGACATGGCCCAGAACGGGCCATCGCCGTCCCTTGGTGGCGGAGTTTTGCGCGCAGCAGGCGCGCTGGCGGCGCTTGGCGCCGTTGGTGCGGTGGCCTGGTGGGGTGTCACCCTGATGACCCGTGACACCAGCACCATCCCGGTGGTGCGCGCCCAGCAAGAGATCCTGCGCGAAGAACCCGCAAACCCCGGCGGTGCGGTCGCGCCGCATATGGGCCAGTCGGTCACTGCGGTGGCCGCGTCTGGCAAGGCCGCAGAGCCCGCGGGCAGCTATGTGCGCGCGCCGTTGGACACGGGCCTCGCGCCAGAGGACCAGCCCGTGGCCGAGTTGAAACAGGTGGCCGCCGCCACCGCGGCTGACCCCACGGAATCCGATGTGGTGCAATCCATGGCCAACGGGATCGTGCAGGCCACGGCGGGGGGGCAGTTGCGTGATGTCTCCGCGGATCCGGGCCTGTCCGTGCGTCAGACCGGGGCCGCAGATGCGCAGGCATCGGCCGCGGATGTGGTGGACGGCGGGGTGGGGCGCTCCTTGCGGCCGCGCCCGCGCCCCGAGACCATCATCGCCGTATCCCGCAACAGCGTGCCGGCCGTGGCCACCGCCGCCGCCCTTGCCGCACCCCGTCAGTCGGCCGAGGTTGCCCCGACCGAGGTCGCCCTGGGCGAAACCGTGGTACAATTCGGGGCCTATAACAGCCCCACGGTGGCCCGTGAACAATGGGGCGTGATCGCCCAGCGCTTTCCCGGCCTGATGTCGGACAAGCAGCGCCTGGTGGCCCAAACCCTGGCCGAGGGGCGCACATTGTATCGGCTGCGCGCCGTTGGCTTTGACGGCTATCAGGAGGCCAAGCAGTTCTGCGCGGCCATCCAGGCGGGCGGCAAGGAATGCATCGCGGTGATCAACCGGTGATGCCCCCCTTCGGCGCAGCAATCCTTGCGCCGCTGGGTCCGCGGCTGACAGCGCAGGAACGCGCCTTGTTCGCGCGCAGCAATCCGTTCGGGTTCATCCTGTTCGCGCGCAACCTTGAGGCGGCGGACCAGATCCGCGGCCTCTGCGCGGATCTGCGCGCCAGCGTGGGGCGCGATGCACCCATTTTCATCGATCAGGAAGGCGGCCGCGTGCAGCGCCTGCGCCCGCCGCTGGCGCGGGACTGG
>CBFHYV010000107.1:0-9600 GCA_965660085.1 uncultured Paracoccaceae bacterium | reverse complement strand
GCGCGGGCCGACGCGGCCCGGCGCGCCTCCCAGGCCGAGGCGCTGGCCGAATCCTACGCCCAGTTGCAGGCGCGGATCGAACAGCAGAACACCGATCTGAACCGGCTGAACCAGATGGTGCGTGAAACGGACGCCACGCGCGTGCTGTATGAAACCTTCCTGACCCGGTTGAAGGAGACCTCCTTGCAGATCGGGTTGCAGCAGGCGGATGTGCGCATCCTGTCGCGCGCCTTGCAGGGGGTGCAGGTTGCGCCGCGCCGGTCGCGGATCATCCTGCTGGCCTTCATGATCGGCGGGGCGCTTGGTCTGGGCTACACCTTCTGGCGGCAGATGCGGAACAACTCCATCCGCACCTCTGGTGATCTGGAGCGGCTGACGGGGCTGGGTGTGCTGGGGCAGGTGCCGGCCCTGGCGGACAAGAAGCGCCGCTCGATCCTCGATTACCTCAGGACCCGTCCGACCTCCGCCGCGGCAGAGGCGATCCGAAACATCCGAACGTCGCTGTTGCTGTCAAACGTGGATGAACCGCCCCAGGTGATCATGTCCACCTCCTCCATTCCGGCGGAAGGCAAGACGACCTTGGCCATTGCGCTGACGCTGAACCTGGCCGGGTTGGGCAAGAAGGTGCTTCTGATCGAGGGCGACATCCGGCGCCGCACCTTTACCAACTACTTCGACCATGACGTCAAACACGGCATCGTCTCCGCCATTTCGGGCGAAAAACCCCTGTCCGAGGTCGTCATCCATGACGAGGCGCTGGGCGCCGACCTGATCATGGGGGATCGCAGCACCGCCAATGCGGCGGATATCTTCTCCTCAGAGAGGTTCCGCGCCCTGGTGGCAGAACTGCGTGACATCTATGATTTCGTCATCATCGACAGCCCGCCCGTGCTGGTGGTGCCGGATGCGCGCGTGATCGGGCATAGCTGCGATGCGGTGATCTATTCGGTCAAATGGGACAGCACCCAGAAGGACCAGGTGCAGGAAGGCATTCGTCAGCTGACCTCCGTGGGGTTGCGTCCCACCGGCGTTGTGCTGTCTCAGGTCAATCTCAAGCGGATGAAGGCCTATGGCTACGCCTATGGCTATGGCGGGCGCTATGGCAGCTATGCCCGCTATGGGTATGGCTATGGCTACGGGCGCGAGTATTACGACAAGTAGATCCCACCATTCGGCTGGGCCATCCGCACAAGGCTACGCCCGGCCCAAGCGATTTCACGGCTTTGGGCGGGGGTGGCCCAATGCTGTGGCCCCGGCGTCAGGCTTCCTGGGACAGGGTCTGCCGTGCGGCATTGACCGTCTGCCCACGGTCCAAGGCAGACAGCAGCGTGGCATAGAGCGGACGTTTCTGCAGCGGCTTGCCGATAAAGGCGTCAAACCCCGCTGCAAGATATTCATTGACCTGCCGTGGCATGACATTTGCGGTAATCGCCACGGCCGGGGCGCGGGCGCCGGGAATCTCGGCCTCCATCCGGCGGATCTGTTCCAGGGCGGTCAGCCCGTCCATGATCGGCATGTGAATGTCCAGAAGCAGCAGATCGAAGGGGGCGGCGCCGCCACTCTCGGCAGCGGCTTGCCGCCAGACCTGCACGGCCTCTTCGCCGTCATCGACCGTGGTGATGACCATGCGCAGGTCGCGCAGCATCTGGGTCACGACCAGCAGGTTGGTCTTGCTGTCATCGGCAATCAGCACACGCAGACCCTTCAGCGCCTTGGGCGCCACAAGGGGGGCGGCGCCATCCACGGCGATGCTGCTGGCGTCGGTTGTGGGCAGGGGCAGTTCCACGGCAATGCGCGTGCCTTCTCCCGGGGTGCTGTGAACCTCCAGGCTGCCGCCCATCAGTTCCGCCAGTTCCCGCACGACGGACAGGCCCAACCCGGTGCCACCGAAGCGGCGGGTCACGCTCTCATCCGCCTGGTTGAACGGCTCGAACACTCGCGCCGTCTGCGCGGCGCTCATCCCGATGCCGGTGTCCTGCACCTCGATGCGGAAGGGGCCGTCATCCTCGCCGTGCAGCCGCAGGTCAACGGAGCCTTCTTGCGTGAATTTGACCGCATTGCTCAGCAGGTTGTGCAGGATCTGCTGGATGCGGTGCAGGTCCCCCACGCGGGCCCGGCCGCAGTCACCGCCGCAATGGGCCGCGAAACGCAGCCCCTTCTGGGCGGCCTGGTGGGCATAGATGGGCTCGATCTCATCCAGCAGGCGCTGGGGCTGGAAGGCCACACGATCCAGCTCCATCCGGCCGGCCTCGATCTTGGACATGTCCAGAAGGTTGTTCAGCAGGGTCAGCAGCAATTCGCCCGACCGATGGATGACCTGCATCAGGTCCCGTTGATGGTCCGTGGTCAGGGTCGGCGTCAGGATCTCTGCCACGCCCAGGATGCCGTTCAGCGGGCTGCGGATTTCATGGGACATGTTGGCCAGAAACTGCCCCTTGGCGCGGTTGGCCTGTTCGGCACGGGTATAGAGCTCCTGCTTCTCGGCGGCGTCGCGGCGCTGGCTGCGGAAATCCATGACGAAGAAGGCAATCATCACCGGCAGCAGCAGCGCGGTGACGATGGCGACAGCCGTGATTGCCCGCTGGAAGGCCTGGATCTGGGCGGCCAGTTCCAGGCCTCTTTGTGTGTTGGCGCGATGCACGGTGATGACCATGTCGCGCAGCGGCTCTTCCAGAACCCGCAGCTCTGACAGCAGCGCGCTGGCGGTGGCCCTGTCCGCCGTGTCCAGGCTGGCGACGCGATCTTCCATCGCCATCAGCACCTGGCCCAGCTGATCCACCGTCACCGCGATGCTGGGCACATCGGTATAGCTGCGCACGGCATGGGTGCCCTGCGTCAGGACGTTGTAGCGGCTGAAAAGCAGCTCAAACCGGAACCGCACGTCATCGGCCCGCGTTTCGCCCTGGATCATGCGAAACAGGCTGTTGATCAGGCGCTGCGTCTCAAAGGATGTCTCGGAAGCGACATAGACAGGCCGGGCGATCAGCGTGCTGTGATATTCGCTGGTCCGCCCGCGCAGCTGCGTTGCCGCCACGGCCAGCACCAGCAGCGCCAGCAAGGTCAGCGCGGCAAAGGCATATTGGGGGCGGAGGGTGGCGCGCCGCATCTATTGCGCCGTCAACTGCACGAGCTGCCAGATCAGCTTGTGATTCACCGATGTCCCATCCAGTTCGGCATGGGTGTCCAGGGGATACATCAGCCACAATGGCCCCTTGTCCCGGATGCGCATGGGGATGCCATTCATCTCTCGGGCGACGACGACATCATAGGCCAGCGCATCGTCATAGGGGATGTCGACCGCATAGTCATTCAGCGCCACGGCCCGCAGGGTCGTGCCGGGGGCCAGCTCCAGCGGCGCTAGCACATCGCGCAACAGCGGCCCCGAAAAGGTCGCGGTGCCTTCGATATAGTCATTGGCGGTGCGGATGGTGACCCAGGGCAGGGCCGACAGGTTGTCTTCGGTATAGACGATCTGACGATCGCCCTTGGCGACGGTCAGCAGGTCGGCCCGCGCAACAAGTGGCCAGACCAGAAGCAGCGCAGCGAGCAGCAGGTGTTTCAAACGCACGTCAGGCTCCGTCAGATTGGTCCATGAACAGTATGGACCGTTCTTTTCGGTCTGAACAACAGGAACCTTTGATCGGTGCCGGCGTTTAGTGCGCGCGCTTCAGGCAGCGGGGGCGGTGGTGATGCCGGACAGGTCGGCAAGGAAGTAGCGATCCGCCAGCGGTCCGAAAGCCGCGCCGATCACGCGGGCATTGCCGCCCATCTGGCCCGTGCGGATCTGAGGCACGATCAGGCCGCGGCTGTCCAGCTCGGTCAGTTCGTCCTCGATCCGCTGGACCAGCCGGTTGCGCACATCATCGGGGAAGGCACCGTCGATCACGATGGCCTCGAAATCGATCACGGCGCAGGCGGACAGGGCCGCCATGGCGATCTGCCGCGCCGCAGTGGCGATCCAGGGGTCCAGATGAGGCTCCAGCTCTGTCCAATCATCAGGGGACCGCCAGACAAGCGAGGGGTCCCCCCCGGCCTGCGCGATGGCCTGTTCCAGCAGATAGAGAGAGGCGGTGTCGAGCAGCTGCACGCTGCGCCCTTCGGCATTGACGCTGCGCAGCGAACCCAGCGCCCCGGCATTGCCCCGCCGCCCCTGATAAAGCGCGCCGTTCATCACCACACCGCCCCCGATGAAGGAGCCGACGAACAGATAGGCGAAATCCGTCAGATCGGTTGTATCGCCAAAGGCGAATTGCGCCCGGCAGGCGGAGGTGGCGTCATTGATGATGCTGACGGGCAGGGGGCTGAACTTGGCCACTTCCTCGGCGAAGTCGATGTCTTTCCAGGCCAGGAAATCCTTAGTATCCGCCCCGACAAGCTCGTGCCATTTCCAGATTTCAAAGGGCGCGGCGATGCCGATGCCGCACAGCGCCTCCGGGCGCAGGGCCGGGGCGGCGCGCATCAACGCCGTCATGCCTTCGCGCAGGAACGGAAACACCTCGCTGGCCAGCGGGAAGCGATAGGTGATCTTGTGCTGGCCGCGCAGGGTTCCATCCAACCCCATCAGCGCCAGCTCCGCGCTGCGCCGCCCGATCTTCAGACCGAAGGAGCATGCGCCGTCGGGGTTCAGCCGCATGGGAATGGACGGCTTCCCAACCTTCCCTTTTTGCGGATCTCCGCGCAGCACCAGGCCTTCCTGTTCCAGGCTGCGCAGGATCACCGACACCGTCTGCGCCGACAGTCCCGAAAGGCGCGACAGCTCTGATCCCGGCATCGGGCCAAAGCGCTGGATCAGTGACAGAAGCAGGCGTTCATTATGGTTCCGCAGGCCGCTTTGGGTCAGACTGACCAGCGCGTGCCTTGGGGCGTGATCGGTGTGCATGGGTGTCTCCTCCGCAGGGAGCCTGCCGCCTCGTATTAAATAAATCAAGTTGATTTATTTATTGACCGCTCGCTCGTTTTCTTCCTTTATAGCACCAGACCCGTGGAACACCGCCACGGGGAATCAAGGGAGGAAGACATGAAACGATTTTTCGCAGGAACGGCCCTGGCGCTGGTGGCATCTGCAACCATGGCACAGGCTGGCGGGCATGGCGTCTCGGCGTGCCTGATCACCAAGACGGACACAAACCCGTTCTTCGTCAAGATGCGCGAAGGCGCGACCGCCAAGGCAGAAGAGCTGGGCATCACCCTGAACTCCTATGCCGGCAAGGTCGATGGCGACAATGAAACCCAGGTTGCCGCGATCGAGACCTGCATTGCCAATGGCGCCAAGGGCATCCTGATCACCGCATCCGACACCGCGGGCATCGTGCCCTCCGTGCAGCAGGCGCGCGAAGCCGGGCTGCTGGTGATTGCGCTGGACACGCCGCTGGACCCGATCGACGCAGCTGACATGACCTTTGCCACCGACAACTTCCTGGCGGGTGAGCTGATCGGCCAGTGGGCCGCGGCCTCCCTGGGTGACGATGCGGCGAATGCCAAGATCGCCATGCTGGACCTGGCCATCAGCCAGCCCACCGTTGGCGTGCTGCGTGACCAGGGCTTCATGCAGGGCTTCGGCATCGACCTGGCAGACCCCAACAAATGGGGCGATGAAAGCGATGCGCGCATCGTTGGCCATGACGTGACCGCCGGCAACGAAGAAGGCGGCCGCCGCGCAATGGAAAACCTGCTGGCCAAAGACCCCTTCGTCAACGTGGTCTACACCATCAACGAACCCGCAGCCGCCGGCGCCTATGAGGCGCTGAAGGCCATCGGCCGTGAAAATGACGTGCTGATCGTCTCCGTCGATGGCGGCTGCCCCGGTGTGGCCAATGTCGAGGCCGGCGTGATCGGCGCGACCTCTCAGCAGTATCCGCTGCTGATGGCATCCAAGGGCATCGAGGCGATTGCCGCATGGGCCGCAGACGGCACCAAGCCGCAGGCGACCGATGGCAAGGCCTTCTTCGACACGGGCGTTGCCCTGGTCACCGACAAGCCGGTTGAGGGCGTGCCCTCCATCTCCGTCGCCGAGGGCAAGGACCTCTGCTGGGGCTAAAGCCACCCTCCGCGCGGCCCTGACGGGGCGGCGCGGACCGCCCGGCGCCACCTGCGCGCCGGGCCTTCACGGATCATCCAACATCGCGCAGACTGATCTCACCGCGCGGGGCATGCCCCGCACGGCCCATCGTCTTGGCGCAAGGGGGGGAACGCATGAGCGAGCCAGACAAGTTTGAAGAGGTGGTGAAGGCCCGCCGCGAAGAGAGCGTGGCATCCTTTACCGATGAACGGAAAGGGCCGCTGGCGCATGTGCAGCATGCGCTGCATTCGACACCGGCGCTGGTGCCGCTGATCGTGCTGGTGACGGCACTGATCGTGTTCGGCCTGCTGCTGGGGTCGCGGTTCTTCTCGCCCTTTGCGCTGACGCTGATCCTGCAACAGGTGCAGATCGTCGGTGTGCTGGCGGCGGCGCAGTCGCTGATCATCCTGACCGCGGGCATTGACCTGTCCGTGGGTGCGATTGCCGTGCTCAGCTCTGTCATAATGGGGCAGGTGACCTTTCGCTACGGCATTCCGCCGGTGATCGCCGTGGCCGTGGGCCTGGCCTGCGGCACCGCGATTGGCGCGCTGAACGGCTGGCTGGTCAGCCGGGTCAAGCTGCCGCCCTTCATCGTGACACTGGGCATGTGGCAGATCGTTCTGGCGGCCAATTACCTCTATTCCGCCAATGAAACCATCCGCGCCCAAGACATTGAGGCCGAGGCCGCCTTTCTGCAGGCGCTGGGCACCACCTTCACCCTGGGTGGCGCGCGGCTGACGCTGGGGGTCATCCTGATGATCGTTCTGGTGGCGGGGCTGGCCTATGCGCTGCGCTCAACGGCCTGGGGGCGGCATGTCTATGCCGTGGGCGATGACCCGGAGGCCGCGCAGCTGGCCGGTGTGAACGTGCACAAGACATTGATGAGCGTCTACATGCTGGTGGGCTTCATCTGCGCCCTGGCGGGCTGGGTGATGATCGGGCGCTTCGGCTCCGTCTCTCCTTCGGCCACCACGGGCGTGATCGGCAATATCCAGGCCATCACCGCGGTGGTGATCGGCGGCATCTCTCTCTTTGGGGGGCGGGGGTCCATCCTGGGGGCGTTCTTTGGCGCGCTGATCGTGGGCGTGTTTGAACTTGGCCTGCGCATGGCCGGGGCGGACCCGCAATGGACCTATCTGCTGATCGGTGTGCTGATCATCGCCGCCGTGACCGCGGACCAGTGGATCAGAAAGGTGACAGCATGACCCAGCAACATGTATTGAAGGCCGAAGGCCTGGTGAAACGCTACGGCAAGGTCACCGCGCTGGATCGCTGTGACTTTGACCTCCGCCCGGGTGAGATCCTCGCCGTGATCGGTGACAATGGCGCAGGCAAATCCACCCTGATCAAGGCTCTGTCCGGCGCTGTCGTGCCCGACTCGGGCAAGATCTGGCTAGAGGGGCGGGAGGTGCAGTTCACCTCCCCCACCGAAGCCCGCGACGAAGGCATCGAGACGGTCTATCAGACCCTGGCCATGTCCCCCGCATTGTCGATTGCCGACAACATGTTCATGGGCCGTGAGCTGCGCAAACCCGGCTGGCAAGGCAAGTTCCTGCGCCGCCTGGACCGCAGCCGGATGGAGGCCATCGCCCGCGACAAGCTCAATGAGCTGGGGTTGATGACGATCCAGAACATCAACCAGGCGGTTGAGACGCTGTCTGGGGGGCAGCGGCAGGGCGTGGCCGTGGCCCGCGCGGCGGCCTTCGGGTCACGCGTCATCATCCTGGATGAACCGACCGCCGCGCTGGGGGTGAAGGAAAGCCGCCGCGTGCTGGACCTGATCCTGGACGTGCGGTCCCGTGGCATTCCGATCATCCTGATCAGCCACAACATGCCCCATGTCTTTGAGGTGGCCGATCGCGTGCATGTGCACCGCCTGGGCCGCAGGCTCTGCGTGATCAACCCGGCGGACCACAGCATGTCTGACGCCGTGGCCTATATGACGGGGGCCAAGCTGCCCGAAGGTGTGGCGGAGCCCGCCTGACGGCGCCACTGCAACAGACGGGCCGCCGCCGGGATCACGGGCGACTCACAGGGGGTGCTTCGGCGCCCCCTTTTTTGTGCCCCGCTGCCGGCGCGCCGGGCGCGAATACGTCGCAAAAGTCTCAAAAGCAGTAGGGCAGGCGCCTTACGGTGACGCGCACGCCCAATATGGCGCGGCCACGGACCCTCTGCGCGGCAATCCATACGCCTGGTCAGGAGAAAAATCGCACGGAATGGGCCAAATTACTGTCATCGCAGTGGAACGCGACCTCCGGCCCTTGGCCTCAGACGACAGAGCCAGGCCGGCTACGTCCCACAATTTCCGCCGGCCCGTCCGGCATGAATGTTCGGAGACGACAGATGCAGATCACAGGCCAACCCAGCCGCAGCGCCGCACGCTGCACCTTCCGCAGCACGGAAAAATTCCTGCCCCGCCGTGTGGGCAATTCCCCGTTTCTGATCCGCCGCAAGGCGGATCTGGCCTCGGCCTGATAGATTCAAGACATCGAGGGAAGGAGCTACGCCATGATCATCGATTTCAGCATCCTCAACGTCGCCGAGAGCTACTCCGGCACCGTGACCTTCCTGAATGAGACCGCAGGGTTCAAGAACGCCTTTGGCATCTACCGGATCACCGAAGACGGCGATATCGAAGATGTCGAGTTGATCTTCGCCAACTCCTCTGCGGCCGGCGGCGGCGGCACCCTGGTGCCGGGCGAAACCAGCGTGGACCTCGATTTCATCGCGGGCGAACGGGTTGGCTTCTTCCTCTATGCTGACGCCTACAGCCGCGATGGCGGCACCTATCTGGTGGACGGCGCGAACAACTACGTCATCCGCAACGGCGCAGGCGACATCGCCAATATCGAGGACGCCGGCCCGACACGCCTGTATCACGTGGCCGCCGATGGCACCGAGACCCTGATCGAGAACAACTACGGCACGCTGTGGCACTCCACCGCCGATGCCGAAAACAACTACGCCCTGAACGGCGATGCGACCGACCACACCATCTGGGACATGAGCGTGACCGAGGGCGAGCTGATCCTGGACATGCGGTTCGAGGATCTCTGGGGCGGCGGTGACATGGATTACACCGACATCGTCTTCCGCATGGATGTGGGCCCCAACAACACCCTGGCCGCGATTGACACCGCCAAGGACCCAGCGATTGTCATGGCCCATTCCGATGCCGTGATCCTGCCTGAGGGCAGCACCGCCGTGCTGGCGCCCCTGGCCAATGACACCGCGCTGGACGGCGGCGCACTGACGCTGACCCATATCAACGATACAGCCGTGTCGGTGGGCGATACGCTGGCGCTGTCTTCTGGCGCCACCGTGCGCCTGGCCGAGGACGGCAGCCTTGTGTTTGACGCAGGCGATGCCACCGACACGGACGAGGTGCTGACATACACTGTGCGCGATGCCAGTGGCAACACCGACAGCGCCATCATCGCTGTCACCACACCGAACTTCGCGCAGGATGACGCGCAGCTTGTGACCTCTCGCGGTGAGGCGGTTCTGGATCTGCTGGGCAACGACCGCGGGTCCGAGGGCGT